>NZ_JBHRYU010000016.1:0-166223 GCF_042649185.1 Cohnella sp. GCM10012308 | reverse complement strand
CTGCTGGTTTACCTTGGCCATGTTGCAACAAAATGGACCACCACTTTCAGCATAATATTATCTATTATACCAAATTAACGCGGTGACGTATTAATTGAATAATGCAGGGGACTTTCTCAACAGCCTGAAATGTGCAGGTAAATTCAAAATACAACCCGGAAAAAGGGCTGATGGAGGAAAATTCCTGCATATATGCATCTATTCTCCGAAAAAGGTCGATATCGACATAAAAAGATGTATATATGCAGGCATTGCGGCGGAAGAACGACGCTGGCGACGATACGCGGACTAGAGACCATACGCAGACCCGACACTGGATACGAATAGAGACCCGACACTAGAGACGATACGTAGACCCGACGCTGGCTATGACACGCGGACTCCATAGTAAGTTTGTCGCTTGAGCTAGATCAACGTTAGGCGGTTCCGCGCGTCTCCAGTAACGGCAGTCATGGCGATTTTCCCGCAGCATTTTTTACGAAACCGCTCTCGTATTTAGCATTGACAATTTAAATCCTCAGAGATAAAATAATTTAAGTAAAACGTTTTATATTTATTTTACTTGAAGGGAATCAAATTAAACAGGGGGAACGAACAAGGGAGGAAAGCCAGCCACGGACCGCAGCCGCTTTAAATGCAACTGCAATTGTGTGACATCATCTCAATCGAACGGAACAATCGAGGAGGTTAACCAAATGAAAGCAGGCAAAATGAAAACAGGAATACTGGCGACGGTCATGATCGGTTCGATGCTGATGAGCGCCGCATGTGCGGGGAATTCGGACAGCAACAATTTGAAAACGAATACAAACGGCGCGACCGGAAGCGGCGCAGCAGTTCAATCGGACGCAATCAAGTCGCATGACCCGGTCGAACTTCGCGTAGGCGTACCCGAATGGCCAGGCGAGTCCGAAAACGTCGACGCCGTTGTAAGCGTGTTTAAGGAAAAATATCCTTACGTGACGGTCAAAGTCGAGAAGATGGTCGGGGACCCGCACGCCAAGGTGCTCGCGCAGGCGGCGGCGAACGAATTGCCGGACGTATTCTGGCTGCCGGATACCTCGGTGAGGGAGTATCAGGATCTGGGCATTCTTGCTCCGCTCGACGCGTATTTCGAGCCGAACGGCGTAAACGTCGCCGACGTATACCCCAGCATGCTCGATCTGGGCAAAGTAGACGGCCAAACGTACATGGTCCCCCGGGATTACGCGCATGTCGTCACGCTGGTCAATACGACGCTGCTCAAGGAAGCCGGATTGCCGCTGCCGTCTAACGACTGGAGCTGGGATACGTTCATGGACTATGCCAAGAAGCTGACAAAAAAGGATGCCTCGGGCACGACGACGCAATGGGCGGTCAACTCCAACATTCACTGGTGGGCGGTATGGACGCCGTTCGCGCTGGGCCGCGGCGGCAAGCTGATCGACGAAGCGGGCCACAAGGTAACGGTCGCTTCCGATCCGCTCGTAGGCCAAGGATTGAAGGATCTATGGGATTTGTCCAAGGACGGCTATGCGCTCGACCCGAACGGACAATATCCGGAAGACATGTTCATGGCCGGCAAGGTCGCCTTTTACTTCGCGGTGAAGTCCGTAGCCACGTCCATCAACGATGTCTCCAAAGCCAAAGGGTTCGAATGGGATGTCGTTCCTTTCCCGCGCTTGCCTTCCGTTCATGCGGTCGGCGGCGGCACGAGCGGCTACAGCGTCAGCTCGAAGTCGAAAAACAAGGACGAAGCGGGCGCTTTCGTATCGATGTTCCTGACGGAGGCCGGCCAGAAGGCATTTAATTCGGCAGGCAACTCGGTTCCGGTCCTCAAATCGCTGGCCGGCGACGACGTGTGGCGCAACAGTCCGGTGGAAGGCAAAAACGTCGAAGCGTATACGATCGAGCCTGAAGCCGACATTCTTCCGATTTTGAGCGCGAAGCTCCCCGTATCGCTGATCAACGAATCGAACGCCGGCTACGAGGACGCGATGAACAAGTATTTGCTGGGCAAGCTGCCGTTGGAGGATGCGCTTAAGGAATGGGAAGAACGCATCAACAAGGCTTGGCAATAACCGAAGGGCAGCGCAGCAGGAGTTTCGAGGCGGGGGAGCAAGCAGAAGCTCCTCCGCCCGAACGCGGAAAGGGGAAGAGCTTCATGAGATCCAGAAAAAAAGTGCGCGAAGCGATCGCCGGCTATTTGTTCACATCGCCCGTGACGGTCGGCATACTGCTGTTCACCGCTTGGCCCGTGCTGCAGTCTCTCTACTACAGCTTTACGAAATTCAATATTATCAAGTCGCCGCAGTGGGTCGGCACGGACAACTACGACAAATTGCTGCAAGATCCGGAGTTCTGGCAGTCTTTAAAGATTACCGGCATTTTCACCGGCATTTCCGTCCCTGCATCTCTACTGATCGGTTTTCTGCTGGCGCTGCTGCTCCATCGCAATCTGCCCGGTATCGGCCTGTTCCGGACGATCTTTTATTTGCCGGTCGTCGTTCCGGTCGTGGCGCTGGGCATTTTGTGGAAGCAGCTGTACAGCCCGACTTACGGCTTTGCGAACAAGCTGCTGGATATGGTCGGATTGCCGCCGTACACCTGGTTCTCGCATCCGGAATCGGTTATGCCTTCGCTCATCATTATGGGGCTGTGGCAGGCGGGCGGATCGATGATCATCTGGCTGGCCGGCTTCCAGGGCATACCCGCTCAGCTGTACGAGGCGGCGATCGTGGACGGCGCATCCCGGATGCGTAGATTCTGGAGTATCACGATTCCGATGATTACGCCGGTCATCTTTTTTAATCTGATCATGGGCTTTATCGGGTCCTTCCAGGTGTTCGGCCAAGTCATGGCGACGACGGCTGGCGGGCCGCTCAACGCAAGCAACTTTCTCATGGTGATGATTTACAAGAAGGCGTTTCGCACGCTGGAGATGGGGTATGCTTCGTCGCTGGCATGGGTGCTGTTCTTTATCGTGCTGCTGCTGACGGCATTCATCTTCAGGACGAGCAGATCATGGGTCCATTACGAAGGGGAGGTCAGATAGATGAGATCGCCCGTAAAATCTTCGTTGGTGCTGTATGCCTTGCTGCTGGTAAGCGCGGTGGTTTTTCTGTTTCCGCTGATCTGGATGGTCGCCCGCAGCTTTATGGGACTCGACGATCTATACAAGGTTCCGCCGGTCGTTTTTCCGACGCAATTCACGGCAGAAGCGTATTCCGAAATTTGGACCATCAAGCCATTTCTTTCTTATATCGGCAACACCGGCATCGTCGTCTTTTTCAGCGTCGTCGGGGGCACGCTGTCGGCCGCTTTTTGCGCATTCGGATTCGCCCGGTTGCGGTTTCCCTATCGCAATCTCATATTCGGCATCGTACTCGCGACGATGATGCTGCCGGGCGCGGTGACGATGATTCCGGTTTACGTGCTGTTCAGCAAGCTGAATTGGACCAATACGCTGCTCCCGCTGATCGTGCCGACCTTTTTTGGCGGCGGGGCGTTCAACATTTTTTTGCTCCGGCAGTTTTTCGCGACGCTTCCCCACGATTTCGACGAGGCCGCCAAAATCGACGGCGCGAACCTCTGGAATATTTTTTGGCGCATCTCCATGCCGCTGTGCAGACCGGGACTCACGGTAGTGGCCATCGGCGTATTCATGTCGACCTGGAACGATTTTATGGGGCCTTTGATTTATTTAAGCAAGGAAAAAAGCTTTACCCTGGCGCTCGGACTGTATGCGTTGTCCCCTGGCGAAGCGGGCGGCGCGACCATCGGCTCGATTACGACGGCGCAGCTGATGGCGGCCTGCAGCCTGGCGGTCGTCCCGGTCATTCTCGTCTTTTTCTTCGCGCAGAAGAAGCTGATCTCGGGTACGGTCGTCTCGACGGGCATTAAAGGCTAAAGGTGAATGGAAGGGACTGAAGGGCATGGCTGACAAAGCGGTACCGAAATGGATCTGGCATGAAGCCGGCAGCGATCGCATGCAGATCGTGTTGGAGAGATCCTTTGACGTGGAAACGGAAATAAACGATGCGAAGCTTTACTTGGCTGCGACGGGGCATGTCGCGATCACCCTGGACGATCGGCTGGTCGGGGAGTTGCCGGAGCATCCGGGCAATCTCGCTTCATTTACGGAATTTGGCTTTCCTGAAACGATCGCCCCAGGCCATCATCGGATTCAATTGAAGATCGACTGCAAGGAGGCGATGCCGATCGTGGACGTCAATGTCCATCTGATCGAACGGCGCGTAGGCTGCTTGGGCTATCTGGAAGGTAATGGCTTGTGGATGCCGACGGACGAGAGCTGGACCTCCGAAGACTTGCTTGCCCGAGCTGTCTGCGTGTATGGGGAAGAGCCGTACGGCGATCTGGAGAACGCGCCTTCGTGGTTCGTCAAAGGCGGTTACGGCGACATCGGGACGAGCGCCCTGACATCCTGCGACGTATTGGAGCAATCGAGGTTAGACGCGCAAATCGGCGAGGACGGCATTTTAACGTTAAAAGGGATGTATGCGAAGGAGACGCGGCTCCCGGAGATACGCCGGAACGAACGGCATATTTTTTACCATTTGCGCAAGCAGCAGGAATGGACCGAGCTGCGCGCCTTTCAGCAGCAAGCGGGTCTGGATGAAGGACCGTGGATTCGGGTAGCGATGGATGCCGAATACAATATGCGGTTTCGCGTCGACAATGACTCGGATCGGCCGGTCTTGCTCTTATGGAACGGTACGGAATCGATTGCCGAGCTGGACAACTATGCCGGCTGCATCACCGAGAGCATCACGGTCGTCCCTGGGGAGAGCTTCACGATATTGCCCCAGGGCATGCGATATGTGCAATTTTTCATGATCGGCCCGCCTGAAGAAGCGTTTTGTCTGCGCATCGCATTCGAGGAGGTCGGCGTCATGCTCGAACAGATCGGGCAATTCCGCTCCGACCTCCCCGTCGCGGACCGGATCTATCAAACCTCGGTTCATACGAATCGAATCTGCCATCAGACGGGGCTGTGGGACGGCGTCAAGCGCGATCGCCTGAACTGGACCTACGATTTCTTTATGGCCGCCAAAGCCGATTACGTGCTATGGAACGACTTTGCCGTTTTGAAGCGTACGATCCGGGAGCTCGGCGATACGCCCTACGGTTATTGGATGAATTCGATTCCCGCCTATACGTGCTGGTGGTTCGTTAACATATGGGACTATTACTTGCATACAGCAGACCGGGAATTCGTGATGGCGATGCAGCCGGACCTGACGAGGCATATGGGATGGATCATCGAGAATATCGATCCAGCTTCAGGGTTATTGAAGCAACGCCATCAGGCGTTTATCGAATGGGTGCCGATGACGGAGGAGGATGCCTGGCATACGCTGCATGCGGTACTCGCGCTGGCGATCCAAAGCGTGCGTCGACTGAACGAAGCGATTCCCGGCCTCGAACTGCCCGTTCCCGAGAACCCCTTGCCGTCGATTTCCGCCTCCGAATTTTTGGACAGCTCGTCCTTGATCGCGCTCTTGCTTGGCGCCGAGAGCGGCTATGTGAGCGAAGCGCAGGAGTTGGCCGCCCTGAACCGCATCGCGTTAAGCGATCCGGTAACGCCGCTATCCGCCTATTGGCTGGCCGAGAGACTCGCGCTTCGAGGGATGCTGGACCAGGGCTGGGAGGCGGTCGAGCAAGTATGGGGCCGGATGCTCGCGCAAGGGGCGACGACCTTTTGGGAAAGCATTACGCTTGCGCAGACGGACGATTTTCATCATGCCTTGACGACCTACACGGCTTACGATTCTTATCGGATCAGCCTGTGCCACAGCTGGTCGAGCACGCCCGTCCAGTGGATGAGCCGGCATCTGCTCGGCATTCGGCCGCTTGCCCCCGGCTACAGTAAAATTTCTTTCCAGCCGCATGCGGTGCCGGGCATGAATCGCTGCCAGGGAACGGTGAGTACGCCTCAGGGACCTATACATGTCAGGTGGGAGAGGCAAGCTGACGGTACGTTGGCTTCCACGATCGATGCGCCTGAAGGCATTGAGATTGTCGACGGTACCGAAAACGATCGCTTGCAGCCGGCCAGCAGGGGGAATGGGAAGTGAAGCCATCCGAATTCAAGGATCCGGCAGTCGAGTTCCGCCCCGTCCCGTTCTGGTCGTGGAACGGCGGATTGACCCCCGAACGTCTGCGGACGCAAATCGCTCAAATGCGAGAAGCCGGCGCCGGCGGCTTTTTCATGCATGCCAGAAACGGACTGAAGACCGGTTATCTGGACGAAGATTGGTTCGACTGCGTCCGGCTATGCATCGAAGAAGCGGATCGGCTTGGCATGAAGGCATGGATATACGACGAGAAGGGATGGCCGAGCGGCTTTGCCGGCGGCCTTATACCTTCGCTGGGTCGCGATTATCGCGCAAAAGCGCTGGTAATGCTGCCGGAGCGGCGGGAGGACGATGAGGTCTGCCGGCTATTGGAAGTCTATGAAGCGGACGGCGACACCCATTTCTTATACGAATGGGTTCAACCCATGGGAGATGCACGATTCGAAAATGCTTCATACGTAGACCTGCTCGATGCGCGCGTGACCGAAGCGTTTATCGAGCGCACGCACCGGCATTACGAGGCGCGGTTCGGCTCGACCTTCGGGCGCACCGTACCGGGCGTTTTCAGCGACGAAGCTTGCGCCTTGCTGTGGCTCAATCCTGACATTCCGGCGCTGCCATGGACGACAGGCCTGGATGAGTTATTTTCCGATAAATACGGATACAGCCTGCTTCCTAGCTTGCATGCGCTATTTTTGCCGGAAGGCGACTATCGGAGCGTCCGCTACGATTATTGGTCGCTCGTCGTAGAGCTGTTCGCGGAGCGCTTCAGCAAAACGCTGTACGAGTGGTGCGAAAGCCGCGGGCTTCTGTACACCGGCCACCTTATGGCCGAGGACAGGCTGGTCTACCAAATGGAATGGGTAGGCGACGTAATGCGTCAATACGAGTACATGCATATTCCCGGCATGGACCATCTGGGCCGGTACTTCCAGGCGAGCCGCCCGGAACAACAAGAACAGCCGTACACGACGGTCTTGGCGGCGAAGCAGGTGACAAGCGTCGCGAACCAGCTCGGCAGAGAGCGGGCGCTGTCCGAGCTGTTTGCCTGCGCCGGCCAAGGCTTCGAATTGAGCAGGCAAAAGTGGATGTCGGACTGGCATCTGATACACGGTATCAACCTCTTCAGTCCGCATCTGCTTCCTTATTCGATGGAAGGCGAGGGGAAGCGCGACTATCCGCCGACGCTCGGCCCGCAGCAGCCCTGGTGGGAGGACTATCGCTTGCTGACGGACTACCAGGCGAGAATGAGCTATGCGCTCACGCGCGGGCAGCGGGTCGCGCCGGTGCTCGTCCTTCATCCGATCGAATCGGCATTCGAGTCGTATTCGCCGCTCGCGAGTTCGCTTGTCACCGAGTTGAACGTCGCTTTGGAAAGAATCTCGCTGCAGCTTCTGGACGCACATCTAAATTTCGACTACGGCAACGAACATCTGCTCGATAAATACGGCTCGGTGTCCAAGGATGGATTGCGCATCAAGGAAGCCGTTTATCAAGCGGTTATTATTCCGCCGTGCACGCGTCTGCGTAAATCGACGATTCGGCTGCTGGAGCAGCTGTCCAAGCTAGGTTTTCCGATTTTCTGCGAAGACGGGGCAGACACGCTAGCTCCGCAGGGCGCCATCGGCGGTCGGATGTCCGATTCGTCAAGGCTTCCCGAACATGTCCGGCAGCTTCCGCTGCTGCCGTTCTCGATCGATCGATTAAGCAAGCAAGTGCCGCAGTCGATTGTAGTAGAAGGGGAGGACGGCAGCTCCATCTGGCTTCATGAGCGTGAAGCAGGCTCGCAGCGGTTTTATTTTCTGGCCAGCATGTCGGAAAAGAAGCTCATCCGCGTGAAGCTCAAGATTGCGTTTGCCGCGAATTTATTCGATTGGAACGCGGAGACGGGCGACGTTTTTCCGATCCCGGCCCGTACCGAAGGGAAACGAACGGAACTCGACTGGATTTTCGAACCGCGCGGCACGCTGCTGATCGGCGCTATTCCGCAAGATGAAGAAGATGGTTTAACCGGATGCCAATCTAATGGCGCGGAAGAACGTTTTTCGGTAACCCTGGATACCGCACCTGTTCCGCTGCAGCCCAACGTGCTATTACTGGACCGATTTTCGCGCTACGATGCGCATGCAGCGCTGTGGTCCTCGCCGCTCCCGCTGGCGGAATGGATTCATGCCGGTGCCGCCTCAGGTCCGGGTACGCGGTTCTGCGCCGAAGTTCAAGTCGCCGAAGCCGCGCCCGAGCTGCAGCTGCAAGTCGTCGTCGAGCGCCATCTGGCCCTGGAAGTGCGATGGAACGGCTGTCCGCTCGCTTCTGACGGCTCCGCCTGGCTGGATCCGGATTGGCTCTGCTATCAGGTGCCGCCAGGCATTGTCAGGCCTGGCAGCAACGACATAGAGGTAAGCCTTGGCGATCGGGAAGGTGCCGGGCACATGGAAAACATGTATGTAATCGGCGATTTTTCCGTTGCGTTAAAGGATGGTCTCGCGCCGGCCATTCAACGAAAGCATAATCCGATAAAGGATCCAGTTGGCGATTTGAGCGAACAAGGTTATCCCTTCTATGCCGGCAGCTTCGCGTTCGGTTTCTCGTTGGACGAATGGGTAAGTCAACGCGAGCAGGAGAGGCCGCCGGGAAAATGGCTGCTTAGGCTAACCCGCCCGCAAGCCGGCTCGGTTCGCTTGTATGCCGACGATGCCTTTCGTGGTGCACGAGCGTGGGAGCCTTGGGTGTGGGATATTACAGACCTGTGGACAGGCAAAGGCCGCCGGTTTACATTGGTGATGAGCGGCTCGCTTCGCAACCTGATCGGACCGCATCATCTCACGGACGACGAAGCCATTAACTTTTTGACGCCGTCCCATTTCTTCGACCGGTCCCGATGGACCGACCGTTACGTGCTGAAGCCGCTGGCGATCGGCGAACTGGAAATCGTCTACAGGGGAGAGTAGCAAATGACCGAGGGACCTCAGAGTTTGACGATCGAGCATGCCGGCATGGCGATCGGCTTTACGGATACGGAAAACGGACGTATGCAAGCTACGTTCAATACCGACAGCAAGCTTAAGAGCAAGGTTCCCGCGATTCCTTTTCCCCCTTTCGAACTGGCGGTCGCCGGCGTCCCGTACGGCCATTCGCCCGCGCTGGTTGCCGGACTTACAAGACTTCCGCTCGAAATGAAGCTGCAGTCCTGGACCTCCGACGAAGAAAAGCTGGCGATGGCTTACAAGCATGAGCGGCTCGGCCTCATGGTAGAGACGGAGCTGCGATTTATTCCGGGTACGGCAGTCATCCGACAGTCGACGGTCGTCACGAACGAAGGCGAGCTGCCGGTCGTTCTGACGCATGTCTCATCGATGTGCGTGCAGGGCGTCGCGACCGACGGCGGTCTGCCTTGGCATGACAAGAACAAACTACGCGTCCATTATTGCCGGCAAACGTGGAACGGAGAGGGACAGTGGCGATCGGGCGATCTGGAGGAGCTGGGGCTGTACCCGACATCGACGCATCCGAGCGCCGCTGCCGTTCACTTCTCTTCCGTGGGCAGCTGGAGCACCGGGAAGCTGCTGCCGATGGCCGTATTAGAAGACTTGGAAACGGGGAAATCGTGGTACTGGCAGATCGAGACATCCGCGGACTGGCATTTCGAGATCGGCCATCGCGGCTCTTGGAGCGACGATAGCGGAGGAATTTTTATCCATGCGGACGGCGCCGACGAGCGGTACGGCGGATGGAGCTTGGAGCTGGCGCCCGGCGAAAAGTACGAGGCCGTTCCGGCTGCCTTTGGCTGCTGCAACGGAGATTTTACGGAAGCCGTCAGACATTTGACGGGCTACCGGAGATATTTGACGCGAGCGATGAAGGGAACGGTGCCGACTGCGCCTGTCGTTTACAACGACTATATGAACGCGCTGTGGGGCGATCCTTCCAGGGAGAAGCTCGTGCCGCTCGTCGAAGCGGCTGCCGCAGCTGGCTGCGAATATTTCTGCATCGATGCCGGCTGGTTCGGCGAGCTTGGCGCATCCTGGGGCAGCGGGCTGGGCGATTGGCGGCCAAGCCGCAACCGGTTCGGCGAAGAAGGGCTTGAAGCCTTCCTTGCCTATATATCCGAGCAGGGGATGAAGCCGGGCTTATGGCTCGAGATGGAGGTTTGCGGCGAGGATGCCGCGTTAGCCGCCAAGCCGGACGACTGGTTCATCCGGCGTTACGGCATTCGCGCAGGCGGAGGGCCGCGCTGGTTTCTTCAATTCGGCAACCCCGACGTACGCGCCTATATGCATGAGGTCATCGATCGTCTCGTACGGATGGGCGTGCGGTATATCAAAAACGACTATAATCTTTGCATCGGAACGGGCGACGACACTGGCGGAAGAGCGGCGGCGGCGGGGTTGCAGCAGGCGATGCGGGATTTCTACGCTTTTATCGGCCAGGTCAAATCGCGGCATCCGCAGCTGATATTGGAAAACTGCGCATCCGGCGGCATGCGTGCGGATTACGAGGCGTTATCCCATTTTCATCTGCAAAGCTCCAGCGATCAGGAGGATTACCGCAAATATCCTTCGATTATCGGAGGCAGTCTCGCCGCCGTGTTGCCGGAGCAGCTGGGGATATGGGCGTATCCGTATCCGCTGTTGCATGCTGATCTCGCTTTTCCTGGGAAATTAAAGGAAGGCCAGCATCTGCGAGCGATGGAAGACGGGGAACAGACGATATTTAATATGGTTAACGGCTTGTGCGGCAGTCTATATATATCCGGGCATTTTCACCTGGCCGACGAGACCAATCTCCGGTTGATTGCGGATGCAGTAGCGTTATATAAAAAAGAAAGAGCCTTTATCGGCGAATCCCATCCGATCTGGCCGCTTGGATTTAAGCGTATCAACGAGACGGACAGCTGGAATTGCTTAGGCTTGGCGTCGCCCGACGGAAACCGCATTCTGCTATCCGTATGGAGACTCGGAAGCGGCGCCGAATACAGGACGATTCCGCTTGCGCGTTGGCGGGGCCGCAAGGCGACCGTCAGTCTCATTTATCCGCAGGAGGATCAAGACGTCGAAGCCACTTACAGCGCCAACAAAGGGCTGCTTACGGTTCGTTTCCCGAAAGCCTATCAAGCTCGGCTGTTCGAGGTTCGCTTTGACATCGATTAGGAGGACGCCATGCCAGAGATACGATACGAAACCGCTCGCTTAAAAGAGCTGACGAAGCCCTTTTGGACCGGGAATTTCATGCTGTACGAGCCTATTATGCCCGTCGCGAGGACGGAAGGGGAAAGGATCGAGGGCCGACTGCTGTACAAGCCGGAGGAGATCGTCGAAGTGCGCAACGCCCGATTGGACACGGTGTACGAGGAAGGAACGGATTGGGTCGTAGAAGACGGCCGGCTGTGGTTCCCACCCCGTTCGCGCGTTCCGATTACCCGTATCGAGGAAATGTTCCCGGAGGAGAACCGGGAGGGATGGGTGCAAGAGAGAGTGGGCGGCGGCTACAGCCTGTTCTCGGAAGGCCATTTTTTCCACGACAAGCAGGTCGCCGTCAGCTACAAATGCCGCAAAACGGGCGGGTATCGCGCGCTTGCTGGAATTGAGACCGCATGTCCCGAACGTACGGCAGCTAAATTGGCGAACGCCGAACCGCTCAACCTGCTCGTATTCGGGGACAGCATCGCGGAAGGCGCCAATGCAAGCGGATTAACCGGCGCAGCTCCCTTTTTGCCGACATGGGGCGATCAAGTCCGCGCGATCCTTGAAGAAGCCTGCGGATCGAAAATCGCATATAAAAACGGCTCGGTCGGCGGCATTACCAGCGAGGGAGGGCTGCAGATCGTAGACCGGGTATTGGAAGACATGGCGCCCGATCTCGCCATCATCGCCTTCGGCATGAACGACGGCACGGGCAAGGTCGCACCTGACCGATATGCCGCCAACATCTCGGCCATCATGAAACGCATGGAGGCAGCGAACGGCGCCGCGGAATTTATTCTTGTCGCGCCGATGCTGGCCAATCCCGACACTTATTTCTCGGGGAACCAGGCGGCGTATGCCGCCGTATTGCGAGATCTTGCGGGCGCATCCGGCGGCAGAGCCGCGGTCGCCGACATGACGGCCGTTCACCGGGAGCTGCTGAAGCACAAGGATTACGCCGATCTAACCGGCAATAACGTCAACCATCCGAACGATTTCCTTATTCGCTGCTACGCCCAGGTCCTGATCGCTTTAATCCTGGGGGAAGCAGATAGCGAGACTGCCTTATAGGTACGGAAAGTTCAAAACCAGCCGACGTCCATGCGATTTTTGGGCAGCCCGGCTGGTTTTTTGCGGTCTAAGGCCTCGTAACCAACGCTCTTTGCCTTGAATATCCTGTACCCGACAAGGTTGGAAGGGCCGTTGCCCGTCCGCAAGGGGGCGCCAAGATGGGCAAAGTATCCGTGATTATGACCAGCTACAACAAGCCGGATTATATCGGAAAAGCCATTCAGGGCGTGCTGGACCAGACGCATGCGGATTGGGAACTGCTTCTTATGGACGATCACTCCGACGAAGCGACGACACGCGTCATCGCCCCCTATTTGCGCGATCCGCGCATCCGCTATGTCCGCAGCGATCCGCTGTCGGTCGAAGAGCGCGCATCCGCCGTACGCTACGCCGTGGCGATCAACAAGGCGCTTGGCATGGCTGCGGGCGATTACGTTACGTATGCGACGGACGACAATGTCTATCGTCCTGCGCGGCTCGCGAAAATGTCCGGCTATCTGGATGAACGCGCCGACGTCCAAATTGTCTACTCCGCTTCCATCACCACGCGCGTGCGCGCGGACGGCACGGTCGAAAAAGCGGTGCACCGGCCCGCCGGCAAATTGACCTGGCTGGCGCCATGCGCGGTCGATCATTGCTCCGTCATGCACCGGCGGTCGATCTTGCAGCCTATTCTCGAGCGGTGGGGGACGTATTGGGACGAGAATCCGGAATTTTACCGGATCGGCGACGCCCGTTTTTTTTGGAGGCTGAATCAGTATTGGCCGTTTTACCCCTTGAATGAAGTGCTGGACGATAATTACATGACGGATCAGTCCTTTCATAGCCAGCTGTTCTCGAAGGACAAGTCGCGAATGGTCGAGCTGCTGCCGCCGCAGCGGGAATGCAGGGAGCTTCGCGAAGACTTGCGCAGAAGGCAATCGGAGGCCGGCCGATGAGCATGTATTTGCGTCATTACTGGTCGTTGTTCGCCGATTTTGCCGACGCCTTCGGAGCGGTTGTCTACCGGGGGATCCCCGTACCGCTCTTGATCAATTTTTATCAATATTTGACCGAGGATATGCGGGTGCGCATGGCGCGCCACGATTTTCAATCGCACCTTCGGAACGGAAGCCTGAAAAGCGCCGAGATCCAGCCGGCGTTCGAGCGTTATATCTCTTTGTTTCGCGTTCGCGCGAAGCTGCGCAAGGACGAAGGCGGCAAGGTTTTAATCAACGGCACGTACCACCGGTTCCCGCCGCGCGTGTTTTTGGAGCATTTCGATCCGCAGCGCACGCTGCTTCTGTCGCGCGGCAAGCCTTACCTTGGCATTCCGGTCGTGACGCTCAGCCACTACGAACAGGATACGTCCGCAGAGACGGGGCGGATCGCCCGGCAGGTCGCCATGATCCTGGACGATACGGGGGATCATCCCGTCTTTGGAGATGCGCGCTTCCGGGATAAGCTGCTGAAGGAAACGCCGCGCATCGTCCAAACGATGGATGCGGCGGAGCGAATGCTCGAATCGAATCCGGTTTCCTGCATTTTGGTCGGGACGACCGAGGATTTGACGAGCCGGGCGCTAGCGCTGGCAGGCGGGAAGCTTGGCATTCCGTCCGTGTGTATGCAGCACGGCGTCATTATGGGAGAAGAGGCTTTTCTACCCGTTTTTGCGACCGTACAGGCGGTATACGGCAAATATGAGGCGGATTGGTATGCGGCGAGGGGCGTGCCGCGCGAATCGGTGCGGATCGCGGGGCATCCGCGTTATGACGACATTTTCACGAAGGTCCGCGATCGCAAGCAGCGGAGCGTCTCCGAGGAGCATGCGCGATCGCAGCAAACTCGCATTCTCATGGTGACGCAGCCTGCGACGAACCGGCCCTTGTGGATCGCAGCGGTGCGGCTGCTCCTTGCGAGGCTAGGGAGTGCGCGCATCCGGATTCGTCCGCATCCATGGGAGATCAAGAAGGGCTTGCTGTCCGAATACGAAGCGCTCGCAGCGGAGCTGCAGGCGGTAGAGCTGGTACCCGCCGAGACGGATCTGTACGATGAATTGTCCGATATCGACCTGGTGATCGTGGAAAACTCGACGGTCGGGCTGGAAGCGATGCTGTCCGGCAAGCCGGTTCTGATCTTCAGAAATCCGGAGGAACGGAAAAGGTACGCCTATTATAACCGCATGGCTCCGTACATTACGAACAAGCCGGAGGCGCTGTCCGAGCTTGCCGCGCGCGTGCTGGGCGATCCTGCCGCAGCGGCCGCGCTCATGCAGCGGATCCGGCGCTTTATCCGTCGCGCCTATCCGCGCAAGCTCGCTGGGGAGCAGCTGGAGCGGCTGATCGCGGAGTTGACGGGCGAACAGTCGACACGCGGTCATGCGTTTTTTCCCGAGGGCATGCTGCTCCAGGCAGGCGAACATATGCCGGGCGTGATTCGCGGCGGCCGCCTGCATCCGTTTGCGTCGGCGCGCGCTTTCCAAGCGTCGGGTCGGCGGTGGGACGAAGTGATACGCTTCGACGAACGGTTCGCGGAACGGATCCCGGCAGGCGAACCGATCGGCGAAAACGATACGCCTGCATCGGCACCAGAACCAGCACCGGCACCGGCACAAGCACCTGCACCGACACCAGCACAGGCACCAGCACCAGCACCGGCACCAGGACCGGCTCTGCTGATTCAGGGACAGCAGGAGCCGCAAGGATTATGGGTCCGGGGAACGGGACCGGATGTATTCGCGCTTGAGGACGGACGCAAGCGACGGGTCGTTCCTTGGACCGACGCAGTCTCGGCAGCGCCAGTCCTGGAAGCGGACGACAGATGGCTGAGCCGCATCCCGACCGGCCTGCCAATCTTCATGCGAGAAGGTGAACGACATCGACCCTAAGGAGCTGTCAGCTGTCGCCGGCGGCCGTCCTGTCCGGAAAAAGTGGCTCCCGTACGGACGCCAATGGATCGGCAGAGACGATATCAGAGCTGTCGTCAACGTGCTCAAGAGCGATTTTCTGACGACCGGTCCGTCGGTCGACGCCTTCGAAGCGAAGCTTGCCGAATACGTCGGCGCAAGGCACGCGGTCTCCTTCTCGAACGGAACGGCCGCGCTGCATGCGGCTTGCTTCGCGGCCGGCATCGGCCCGGGAGACGAGGTCGTCACCGCGCCCCTGACGTTCGCCGCCAGCGCCAACGCCGTCCTGTTCTGTGGCGGCGTGCCCGTTTTCGCCGATATCGACGAGCGGACCTGGAATGTCGATCCGGCAGCCGTCGAGCAGCGGATCACGCCCAAGACGAAGGCGCTGCTCCCGGTCCACTACGCCGGACAGCCGGCCGATCTTGGCGCGTTGAATGCGCTGGCGAAGCGGCATGGTCTTATCGTTATCGAGGACGCGGCGCACGCGCTTGGCGCGAGGTACCGGGGGAAGCGCATCGGCGGCATCGGAGATATGACGGCGTTCAGCTTTCATCCGGTGAAGTCGATCACCACCGGCGAGGGCGGCGCCGTGACGACGGACAATACGGAGCTTTACGAACGGCTCCTCGCGTTTCGGACGCACGGCATTACCCGCGATCCCCGCAAGCTGGAGCGGCAACCGGGCGGGTGGCACTACGAAATGCAGCAGCTCGGCTACAATTATCGGATGACCGACCTGCAAGCGGCGCTCGGCATCAGCCAGCTGCGGAAGGCGGATCGCTTCCTGGAACGCCGGCGCCGTTACGCCGCGATGTACGACGAAGCGTTTGCGGGGATCTCGGGGTTGACGCTGCCTTGTCAAGAGCCGTTCGCCAGGTCGGCCTGGCATCTGTACGCCGTTCGCCTGAATACGCGAGCGCTTCGCGCCGGCCGCGGCGACATCTACGAGGCGCTGCGCCGGGAAAATGTCGGCACGAACGTCCATTACTTGCCGGTTTATCTGCATCCCTACTATAGAAGTCTGGGCTACGAGCCGGGGCTGTGTCCTCGAGCGGAACGACTGTACGAGGAAATTCTGACGCTCCCGCTGTTCCCCAAAATGTCGAAGCGGGACGTCCGCGACGTCATCCAGGCCGTGAACAAGGTTCTGCGGCATTATAGCTGTCCGGCGGAAGACGAGGAGGCGCTGCCATGAGGACTGCGGCCATCGTCCAGGCCCGGATGGGCTCAACGCGTTTGCCGGGCAAGGTGCTGATGCGAGCGGCAGGCTTGCCGCTGCTGCAGCATGAGCTGCAGCGCGTCTCTCGCGCGAAGCGGATCGGCGAGATCGTCGTCGCGACGACGCGGGAACCGGCGGACGACCCGATCGCGGCGCTATGCCGAAAGCTCGGGTGTCGCTGCATGCGCGGGGACGAAGCCGATGTGCTTGGGCGATATGCCGAGGCGGCGAAGGCGTGCCAAGCAGATGCGATCGTCCGCTTGACCGGGGATTGTCCGTTAATCGATCCGGCGGTGATCGACCGCGTGACGTCCGCTTTTCTCGACCGCTCAACGACTGTCGACTACGCCTCGAATACGCTGGTCCGTACCGATCCGAGAGGGCTGGATACCGAGGTTTTTTCGGCGGAAGCCTTGCAGCGGACAGCGCGAGAGGCCGATCAGCCGGCCGAGCGCGAGCACGTCACCCTCTACATGTACCGGCACCCTGACCGGTTCAGACTGTTGAACGTGCCGGGAGCGCGCGATTTACAGGCGCATCGCTGGACAGTGGATACCCCCGAGGATTTTGAACTGGTTTCGCGAATTCTGGCAGCCTTGTATCCGCAGCGGCCCCATTTCGGCACGCCGGACGTGCTCGCGCTGCTCGATCGCAACCCGGCATGGCTCTCTATCAATGCGGATATCGCGCAAAAGGATACCTGAAATGGGACGGGCGGGAAAGGCGTTCATCCGCGCGGACGCGTCGGTCGCGATCGGCACGGGACATGTGATGCGTTGTCTGGCTTTGGCGGAACGGATGCGGGCGGCGGGACTGGAGTGCCGCTTCGTATGCCGCAGCCTGCCGAATTTAATGAAGGCGCTACTCGAGGAGAGCGGCTTTCCCGTGTCGACGCTTTCCGGAATGACAGGCGTTGACGCGCGGGAGACGGATGCGGCCGAGACGGCCGCCGTGCTCGCCCGCTACGGGCCGGCGGAATGGCTCCTCGTCGATCATTACGGCTTGGGAGAAACGTGGGAGCGTCGGATGAGGTCTTATGCGCGCCGCATCGCGGTCATCGACGATTGGACGGACAGAAGACACGATTGCGATCTGCTGTTGAATGCCAATGTCTATGACGACGCAGCTGCATTTACGCAAAAGGCACACGTTCCCGGCCACTGCGTCACCTTCCTGGGACCAGGCTTTGCGCTGCTGCGAAGGGAGTTCGAGCAAGCCGATTCGCGGATCCGGGACGGGCGAATCCGCCGTCTGCTCGTCGGCTTCGGCGGCGGCGATGCCGTCAACCTGACGGGACGGACGCTCGAAGCGCTGGCCGATCCGGCCTTCGCGGCGCTTGGAGCCGACGTCGTCATCGGACCGGGAAGCCCGCATGCGCCTGACATTCGCGCCAACGGCGGCCGATTGCCGGGCATTCGCATTCACGAGTGGTCCGGCGCCATGCCGGCTCTCATGGCAGGCGCCGATCTTGCGATCGGCGCCGCAGGCATATCGGCGTGGGAGCGCTGCTGTCTGGCGCTGCCGTCGCTGATCGTCACCGCCGCCGACAACCAGGAGGCCGGTGCGCGTTATCTCGGACAATGCGGCGCCGCTGTGTACATGGGACGGCATGACGAGATCTCCGCCGCGGACATCGGAATCGCGCTGCGCAGGCTGCTTGCAAAGCCGGCGCTGGTTGCCGAGATGTCCGAGCGCGCCAGCCGTGCGATGGCCGGGCGCAGCGCAGGATGGCCGAGACTTATGGCTGCGCTGATTGACGATACGGGGAGGTAAGCGGATTGAATGCCATCGAGATCGCGGGCATTCGCGTCGGAGACGATGCGCCGCCTTTTATGATCGCGGAGATGTCGGGCAACCACAATCAATCGCTCGACCGCGCGCTCAAGATCGTGGAGGCAGCCGCCAAGGCCGGCGCCCACGCGATCAAGCTGCAAACCTATACCGCAGATACGATGACGCTGGATATAAGCTCGGATGCGTTCGCGATACCGGACGGGGAAGGGCTGTGGGGCGGCAAAAGCTTGTACGAACTATACCGTCAAGCGAGCACGCCTTGGGCGTGGCATCCGGCGATCTTCGAATACGGCCGCAAGCTGGGGCTTATCGTTTTCAGCTCGCCGTTCGACGCCTCGGCAGTGGATTTTTTGGAATCGCTGGGCGCTCCCTGCTATAAGATCGCTTCCTTCGAGATCACCGATCTGCCGCTGATCCGCAGAGCCGCTTCGACCGGCAAGCCGGTCATCCTGTCCACCGGCATGGCGACGCTCGCCGAAGTGGACGAAGCGGTGACGGCTTGCCGGGAAGCCGGCTCCGGCCAGATCGCGCTGCTCAAATGCACCAGCAGCTACCCGGCGCCCGTCGATGGCGCCAACCTGGCTACCATTCCGCATATGCAGCGGCTGTTCGATTGTCCCGTCGGCCTGTCGGACCATACGCTCGGCTTGGCGGCTGCGGTGGCAAGCGTCGCGCTCGGCGCTGCCGTCATCGAGAAGCACTTCACGCTGTCCCGCTCCGAAGGCGGCGTAGACGCCGCGTTTTCCATGGAGCCGGCCGAGCTGAAGCAGCTGACGGCGGCTTGCCGGGACGCGTCCAGCGCGATCGGCCGGGTCTCGTACGGACCTTCGTCCGCCGAACGGGATTCTCTTCGGTTTCGCAGGTCGATCTACGCAGTCAAGGACATTGCCAAAGGAGAGCCGCTCAGCAAGGCTAATATTGCGATCATCCGGCCTGGATACGGTCTCGCGCCCAAGCATTACGATACGCTGATCGGCAAAAACGCAAGCAAGCCGATAACGAGAGGCTCGCCGATCGGCTGGGAGATGATCTGAACGCGGAGGAGGGGACGTCCATGCGGATCCGGGAAGCTACGGCGGCCGATGCAGCGCTGCTGTTCGAATGGCGCAACGATCCGTCGGTGCGGGAACGCTCCTTTGACGACAAGCCGCTGGACTGGCACGCGCATGTCAGATGGCTGGACGGCTGCTTGTCCGACCCGAACCGATTGCTTTGCATTGCGATGGAGGACGATCGTCCGATCGGCGTTTTTCGCCTGGATCGTCTCTCCGAAGGCACGGTCGTCATCAGCATCGCCCTGGCCGCTTCCGAGCGCGGCAAAGGCGCCGGACCGCGGATGCTGCGTCTGGCTGCAGCGGAATGCCAGTCGCGCTTCGGAAGCGTGACGATAGAGGCGCGGATCAAAGGGGACAATTTATATTCTCAAAAGGCGTTCGCGAAGGCGGGATACCGGCTGGAAACTTGCATTATGACGCTGCAGCTTGCGCGGGAATTCGATGACCGGTCGTTCGACGGGTAGGCATTTTCATCGTTTTGCAGCCGAAACGTAGACGGAGGCGCCGCAGCGACATATTGTGCATCAAACCAGGAAAAGGGATGGTGAACCGCATGGTCTCCCGAATGGCCGCCCTCAAGGCGGACGGTCCGACGTCCAAGCTTCGGCGAAACCGCTCCAAGCTCGCTGCATCGTGCAGCAAGTCTTGCAAGCGCAAAAAGAAGAAAACCGGCGCGGCTTCGCGGAGACGCACGAGACGCACGGCAGATGCGGAGCGTACGGATCTGCGGCCGCTGATCGACGCGATGTCCGCGAGCCTGAAGGGGCTAACGGCAAGCACGGCCTCGATCGTGGCGTTCGTAAACCAGATCCGCAACGACGTCAACGCGCTCCAGAACCAGGCGGCCGGCGCGAACAGCGTCATTAACGTGCTGGAGACGCGCGTAGCCGATCTGTCGGCGGCGGAGCAAGCGATCCTTCCGTTGCTGCAGGCGCGAATCGGCAGCTCGATCACGCTGGAGACGCCTTCCGGCACCGTGCTTGGCACGCTGGTTGCCGTCGGCGAAGATTATGCGGAGATCCGGGAGCCGGGCGGCACGATCGTGATCGTGCGGGTCGTCAGCATCATTTCCATGGTCTGAAAATAGCACGGAGGAGGCGGGAAGAACGTGCATTTTACAGCGAGGTTGTCTATGATCGTCGGTCGTCGAATCGAGGTGTACCAGGAGAGTCAATTCATCTCCGGCGTTCTCCTCGACGTCACGCCCGGAACGCTGGTCGTTCAAGCCGTCGAAAACGCATATACGCAGGTCACGGGCAACGTCGAAATCGTCACCTCCAAAATCCACTATATTCGGATTCTGCCTTAACCTCATTTCCGGACCGCTTGCTCGAACCAGCTTTTCCACGCCGCATACCCATCCAGATTCGTACGCGTGACGCTGTCGGCACGCAGCCTGCGATGATATAAGGTGGCAGGGACGCGACATACGGGATACAAGCGTGCCAGACGGACGATCATCTGAAAATCCTCGTACAGCCGGCCGTCGAACGGACCGTGCTCCCACCAGCCCCCCAGCCGTCTCAGCGCTTTCGTCCTGTATAAGCGAGGGGCGAGGGGGGCGGCGGCTTCCAGAAGTTTAGCTTCATCGAATTCGGGCATGGCCATCGCGGTTCGGCGAAAAAGCGGTTCGCCCTCTGGGCGCTCCAGCCATTCGTCGTGATCCGCATACCATAAGCCGCAAGGTTTTTCCGTACCTTCGATCTGCTGGCGAAAACGCGCCAGACAATCGTCCGCGAGCCAGTCGTCCGCATCAAGCTCCAGCAACCATCGTCCCCGCGATGCAGCCAGCGCTTCGTTCAGGCAGCGCGCTTTGCCTTGATTGCGGGCATGGGTCAAAATACGAATACGCGGGTCATCGGGAAGCCGCACCAGCAGCGCCGCCGTTTCGTCGTCCGATCCGTCGTTCACCACAAATAGCTCCCAGTCCCCGTCGGTTTGCGCGAGCACGCTGCGGATGGACCAGCACAAGGTGGCGGCTGCATTGTAAGCGCACAGCGCGACGGAATAAAACGGCGTTGCGGTTGTTGCAGGCGTGACCGGGCGGCTTAGGAGCAGCGGCGCTATCCGTTGACGCGTCATCGGCGTTTTGCGCCAGGCAGCCGGACGGGGATAGCCGCCCGGCTGCCATAATGCTGCAGGCAGCTCGGCTATGCGCCAGCCTAGCATGAGCCGGTTCTTCATCTCGACCAGAACCAGCGATTGAAAGGGCAGCCAGTCGCAATCGGCGAATCCGTCGTTTTGTTGAACGGCCGAAGTGCGCCATACGACGGGACCGCGGCGGTCGGGGCCGGCGCTTGGACACAGGCATGCCGTTTGTTCGTCCAACTGAGCGCCCAACGTCCGCAGATTCTCCAGGCTGCCGGCGTTCAACCGTTCGCCAGCGAGCAGCGTAAGAAAAATCGACTCTTTATATCCATCCAGGATTGCGTTCATTCGTTCGCCGATTGCGCCCTCCACGATCTCGCACCGCCAGAGCGGGAAGGCACTCAGGACATCGTTTTGCGTGAGCCGCGGTTGGAGCGCCCGATGATCCGGATTGAGGATGAAGACCAGCATCGCGTCCCATCGCCCCTTCCGCGCTGAACCATTATTGCTCATACATATGAATTTCGCCTATAAAAGGTTCACGGGCCATGCTAATATTTAATAAAAACGACAGAGGTTCCCATGCAATGTTATCGACATCCCGAATGGAACGCAGTGGCCTGCTGCACGAATTGCGGAATACCGATTTGCCGCCGATGCCGCCATATGAATCCTTACCAAAAGTGTGCTTCTTGTTATAGTGGTCAACAATCTGTACAAAATCCAATACGTATGCCTAAGCCTCATTGGCCGACCTTCATACTGATTTTTGCGATCATCCTGGTCTTATCTCCTCTTTTAATTTGGTATCTTGTCTGGATCGTAGTCGGAATCATGATGTCTTGATGATTGATATGGACATTTTTTGAACTCTTTGAATTGAACTCTTTTATAAAAGAAGTTCTAGCCCTTTCTGGTCATTTGACGCAGGGGCTATTTGTTTATGCTGAGTGGACAGCGTATGATTGATGATCTCAGGACATGTGCGAGTTAACGGAAGGGGAACAGGAAATGAAGGTTTACGGAATTTCGCTGCGCGCGCTTAGCATAGTTGTTCCTGTTGCCGTTTTGCTGATGCTGGCCGGGTGCGGTGCTTCGGGTAAGCAGCAAACGCTGAAGTTTTCGGAGGTCGCGTTGACGAGCGTGCCGTCGCCTCCCGCTGCGGGACAAGCGACCAAGCTGATCGCCACCATCAATAATAATAAGTTTGCCGCCGAGAAAGCCAAGGTTCAGTTTCAGATCAACTCCAAAAACGATCTGCCCAGTCTGATCGATGCCGTAAAAGAAGGGGACAGCTATACGTCCAGTCACACCTTTCCTTCAGCCGGCGATTATACGATCACGATTCATTTGATGTACCCGAACGATCATTTTGCGTTTACGAAGCAATTGAAGGTCGGCGGCGGCTAAAACATCATTTTCCTTTTTTTGCATATTAGCAGACTGTGTGGACATCCTATTTTCGGATTTGATACGCCGATGCGATGCATTCAAGATGAAGTTCGCCAAGGTACGAGCATGCGGCAGGCGATGGTCATCAAGAAGAAGAAGAAGGCCCAATCCCTTGGAAAACCTAAAGAAGCCTTTGAGCTTACGAGCATACGAATAAAGCCTATTTTATAGGCATAAGCAGGAGAGCAAAAAAGCAGCTTGGTCCGGAGCGCCGGACTAAACTGCTTTTTGTTCAGACAAGCGCTTTCTGTTCATTGTTCCTTTTTAGCGGATACGGTACATTAATAGGAATCGGGCAACCTCGAGGCATCAGTTAGCGTCTTAACGAACAGGCTATCTGCAATCGCTCGCTTGCAAGCACGTCTTGCCATTGAAGGAGGCGCGACCGGGATGGAATTCAGACAACTGGATTACTTCTTAACAACCTGCGAAGAACTGCACTTTACAAGAGCGGCCGTGAAGCTCGGGATTACGCAGCCAACTTTGAGCCATCAGATTAAGTCGCTCGAAGACGAGCTCGGCGTTCCTTTGTTCGACCGGATCGGGAAAAAAATAGCGCTAACCGAAGCGGGAATGATTCTGTACGAGCAAAGTAAATTGGCGTTCGGCAATTTATCGAGCGCCAAAGAGCAAATCCAGGAGCTGCAGCAGATCGAACGCGGAAAGTTGTCGATCGGAGCGCTGCCGGGCGAGCTTAACCAACTGGTCTCGAACTTGCTCATTGATTTCCATCGCGGGTATCCGTTCGTTCAGATTAAAATTTTAGGCGTCGAAGATATCGTGAGCCGGCTGTTGCAAAATGAATTGGATTTAGCCGTTACGATTTTGCCAGTCGATGATGAACGGATCTTGACGATTCCTTTGTATCGAGAACAATTTTTCTTTGTCGCAACAACCTCGCATCCGTTTGCGCTGCGCAGCGCCATCGATTTCGAAGAAATTTTGAGCGTGCCGATCGTGACTTTTCCCGAAACGCACCGATGCCGGCAATTGGTCGATTCGACTTGTTCGAGCGCCGGACTTCGCTTACAGCCTTTGATCGAAACGACGACGATCGAATCGTTGTTCGGTCTCGTCCGTTCTGGCGCAGGAGGCTCCGTATTATCGAAAACGCTGCTGGACATGTATCCTTCCGACGAATTGGTCCATATTCCGATTCAAAATCCGGGCTTGAGCAGAGAAGTGGGCATCGCGTACCATCGGGACAAATACATGGGGAAGGCATCGCGAGGATTTATCGATCTCGTGCAAGCGCACGTTAAAGCGATCAAGCCAAATACATAAAAACCTGCGATTCCAATCTATCATTTTCATAGAAACAACGATATTGATCTATGATTAGTATCCCCCTACAATAAAGCCACAAGAGAAGGGGGAAGGTTATATGCGTACCTTAGTTGCCGAATTCAAGCCGTCCAGCATCGGATCCGTTCAGTTTCTTCCAGTCAGTTTGTTCGCCTCGGTAATGGGATTTTCCGGTCTTTCCTTGGCCTGGAGAGAAGCAAGCATGCTATTCGGCATTTCCCATGTGGTTGCGGACATCAGCGGTATCCTTGCGATCGGATTATTTATAGCCATGACTGTCGGTTACTTGTCCAAATGGACGATATATCCGCAAAAAGTGAAGGATGAGTTTGCGCACCCGGTTACCGGAAATTTTTTCGGGACGATAACGATTGCCATACTGCTGCTTTCTTCCGTAGTCGGCGTTTATAACCGTATTGCCGGTCAATCGATATGGGTCTTGGGTGCAGCAACGACATTGGGTCTAAGTTACGTATTCGTCGCACGGCTGTTTAAAGGAAATCGCGATCCCGCTCACGCCGTTCCGGCGATGCTGATTCCTGTCGTCGGCACGCTGGATATCGCGGTTGCCGGCGGGACGATGCCTTTCCCTTGGGCGCACGAGATTAATTTGCTCTCCCTTGCGATCGGCGGAATCGTAGCCCTGATTTTCTTTACTTTAATCTTATCCAGGCTGATTCATTATGCCCCGATACCCGCAGGAATTACGCCTTCGTTGATGATCCTTGTCGCGCCGTTTGAAGTCGGATTTCTGGGATATACGAATTTCGAGCAGCGAATCGATTCGGTTGCATCCGTTTTATTTTACTTTGGTCTATTTTTGTTCGTCGTCTTGTTCTTTAAAGTATTCAAAAAGTCCGTGCCGTTCGGCGCTTCCTGGTGGGGGATCAGCTTTCCGATGGCCGCGCTCGCCATAGCCGCTTTAAAATACGCGCTTTACTTGCGCACATGGCCTTTAATAACGATTGCCGCAGTCGTTCTGGCAGTGCTGAGTTTCGTCTTGATCGTGCTCTTGTTTCGCACATTGAAGATGCTGCTTGCCGGAAGACTGCTCGACGGAAAATCGTAAAGTACGGGCTGCCGGACGTAATCATCGGACTGCTCGAGAAAAGCGGCGCAGCGTGAGATAGACAAACAGCGTGCATCCGTATATGATCGTAATAATTGAATAGACCAAGTCAAGGTGCAATGTCAATACGGACATTGCTTAATAGGGAAGTCCGGTGCAAATCCGGCGCGGTCCCGCCACTGTAAATGAAGAGCGACTCTAGAAATGCCACTGGCGCAAGCCGGGAAGGACTAGGGGAGCGATGACGCATAGCCAGGAGACCTGCCTTGACTTGTAATTCACAGACTCTACGGATGATGGAGGCGGTGCTTTTTTTGTTGTCTGCCTCAATCGGTACAGACAGCACGGGCAGCCCTTGATTCTCAGGAATCAAGGGCTTTTTTTGACGCATCGATTCGAGGAGGGGCGAGCGTGGGCTGGCGAGCGTGGGCTGGCGAGCGTGGGCTGGCGATTGGTGGACGGGCGCGGACTTTTGAGCGTGGATGGGCGATTCGGTGGACGGATGACTCGAGGGCGGACGATGCGTGGACGGTTGTGCGTGCTTTAGGCGTGGCGGAGCTTTCGGAGTTTGGACGGGCCTCAAAACCTGCATTTATACAGGTATTTTCGGTCGTCCCGCCACACCTGATGAAATACCTGCAAATATGCAGGCAAATTCAAAGCATAAGCCAAGAATGGGGCTTGAAGGCGGAAATAACTGCACATTTGCAGTTATCTGGACCGCAAGGGGCGATATCGGACCTAAAAGATGTATATTTGCAGGCTTTGTGGTTGCGGCGAAAGAACGAAGCTGGCGACGATCAGCCAACTTATCGAATCTGCTGTAGGTTGAGCCACCTGAACGGCTGTCGGATGAGCCACCTGAACGGCTGTCGGATGAGCCACCTGAACGGCTGCCGGATGAGCCACCTGAACGGCTGTCGGCTGAGCCGTCGATAAGCGTTCCGAGCGAATCGATTTGCGGATATGCGGTAAACGAAAAAGACCGGCACGGAATCATAAATTTCCGTAAAACGTTGAAGAGGAGTATTTGCGTGCGAAAAAAGACATTGAGATCGTTATTTGCTTTTGTACTGACTATTGCTATATTCATAGCCTCCGTTCCGTTTAAGCTTGTCGATGCGGAGGACACGCCTCCAACAGGCCCGGCCACGATTCACTACGGCTGGAGCAACCCCGCCAGTTACAATCTCGGCATTCAGACCCCGCGCACGCTCGGTACGATCGAGCCCGGATTCGCCGTATCGCTTGGCTATGAATCCGCCGGCTTGACGGCCAACGCAGGCAGCGCGACGATGTTCGATGCGCTGGCCAAAGCCGTATACGACATGTACGGCGAGGACCTGAAGCGTACTAAATATTATCGGCTGGTGTTTGAAAACGGCGAATTGAAGCAGGTCTCCGGCGTTTATTCGCAGCCGAGCGCGAGTACGTTCTATGCGCTATTGAACGGCAATCGGATCGGCCTCGACCAATTGGACAGAACCGTTATTCATAACGGGGACGAGGTGTCGTTTCTTGCGGTCAGCAGCTCGGAGAACAATCTGTACAGCTGGTTCGAGGATCAAGCGGGCGGCAAATATGCGGATCGGATCGTCGTGGCGCCGAACGAACCCGTCGTCCTCCAATTAAAAGGCTACAGCTTGTCTTCGGTTGAAGGCGCAGATGCGGCGCACGCCATTTCCGGCGCGGAAATCGGGAGGACCGGTCTTCGCGGTTCGGATTACTTGAGCTCGTACACGAGCCTTGATCAAACGACGGACGCCGACGGGAAGGTCACGCTTCGCTTCGAGAAGCCCGGGCAATATATCGTTACCGCGAATGCGAAAGTTTCCGTTAATGGCGCGGTTTACAAAACGAACGCGCCCCAGAGCATGATACTCGTCAAGGACGATGCGTCTACGGCGCTCACGGATCTGCGAACGGCGATGCATCAGGCGGACATGCAGCCTACCTACACGGGAGCAAGCGCGATGTTCGACGATGCCGACAACGTTTATTTCCTGCGGGCGACATACGGCTTAAGCAACATTACGGGAGTAGGCATATCCGGCGTCGTTCCCGTTGGCGCCAAGGCGAAGGTCGACGGCCAGACCGTTAACGTAGACGACACGGGCTGGTTCCAAGCCCTGCTCCACCCGGCCGTTGGCCATATGAATACAAGCCATTACGGCTATCATCGCATCGACGTAACATCCGCGGACAACGCAACGACCAAGTCTTATTACGCGCTGATGATCTATAAGGGCACGCCGGAGCCATCCTTGCCGAAGCTGTCCAAATTCCAGGACGGCACCGGCAAAGAGCTGGACAGCTCCAAATATACGACGATTACGACCGACAGCGGCTTCTACAGCTTTACGGACGGCGACATTCAACTAGCGGGCGACTACAGTCATATGTATCAATCCCTCATCGCCAACGAGATTTCCGCGGTTCGCGTCCAGGGCAGCATGCTCAATGCCGTCGATGGCTTGCGCGTCCGCAAGATCAATAAAGACGGCAGCCTTGTTTCCTATATCGACGGAACGATCGGACCGGACGGCAAGCAGTTCGCTACGGGAACGGTGTCGCTCGACAAGGGCTCCAACTACTTGCTGTTTGAATCGAAGGCCATCGGCGAATCGGACTGGAATGCATACGGGATCTTGAACGTCTATCGGGAGAAAACGAACGGCGTGTCCAGCGATACGACGGTTACGCCAGCCGACTTGACGTTCCAAGACGCGCAGGGCAGCACTCTCGTACCGGTTCAGGATGCCGCCGATTCCAAGCTGTGGCTGATCCGTCTGCCGTCGGGCGCCGAGCAGAGCAAGGTTACGGCAAGCTTGAATCACATTCCCGACGGCGCGACTTCGAGCTTTGGACAATCCCAGCGCGTCATGAATTTGTCTACGAACATGACGGACTTGTCCCGGGAATATACGCAGGACCTGTCATTCGACGTTACCGCAGCGAACCGATTCTCGAAGAGCAGATACACATTCCGAATCGTACGCGCGGCGCTGCCGCCGTCGGCCTCGAATGCGACCTTGCTCTACAAGGGCAACGTTCAAGCCAAAAGCACGACGGGAGCCTTCATTCCGGCTTATCAGGTCGGCGTTCGCAAGATCGATCCTGCGACGGGGTGGGGCGGCGATTCCGTAGCGCCGACAGCCGATCTCACGCTGACGACCGACGATACATGGCTGGTCACTTCGGACCAGTCGCAGCTTGACGCGAATCAATTGCGGGTCGCTTCGATTTATTTGAAGCCCGAACTGCTGTATCCGAACAGCGGGCCGACATACAGCATCGTCGTAAACAAGACCGATGTGGTCGCCGATCGCAAGACGGCCGGCGATTACAATATCCCGCATGTCGGCGGTTATTCCTATCCGGTCAAAGCCGGAGATCAGGTGCTTTCGACCATCGATGCGACCTACATCGAAGTTATCGTACATGCGCCTCCGGGAATCAACGCGGCAGACAAGACGTATACGTACGTCGTGCCTAAACAAAAGCCGGCCGCAGCCAGCTTCAGCAACGTCACGACGGCTTCGGGCACCGATAACGCCTTCAAATCGGGCGAAGGGGTGCTGCGCGTAGAGGGCAAGTCTTCGACGACCTTTATCGAGAGCGAACTGAATTACAATGTGAACGTAAATTACAAAATGGATAAGATCGTGCTGCTGCCGACGGTTCTCTCCAACGATATCGTCATGAGCTGGAGCTTGGGCAGCGGCGCTTATACGACAATTTCCCAAGGCATCAACGCCAAGGCGATCGTGCCGCTCGCGGTCGGAGACAACATCGTTCGTCTGAAAGGGTCGGTCGGTGCGAGCGAAAAAATTTACACCTTCAAAATCACGCGAGAAGCAGGGAAAAACTTTAGCTTAAAATCCGTTCGCTTCACCGATTCGGGCATCGTCCCCGCAGGCGTCATGCGCGCGACAAGGCTCTCGCAGATCGGGATCGCGGATCGGGGAACGGCAACCTACGGCGTGACTTATACGGCCGAAGATTCGACAGCGACGCTGACGGTTGCGCAAGGCGACTATACGATCAGCGGCATCGGCACCGTAACGGCCGAAGGGCTCGATGCTGCCTTGCCGGCGAAGGTGCGGATCTGGGACGGCGCAGATACCGACAAATATACGGAATACACGCAGACGATCCGCTTCAGGCATCCGTTGGCGCCGAGCAGAACGTACGAGATCATGCCTGCGCCGGGTCAATTCGTAAACGAGCAGAGCCAGATCGTAACGGGCACCGAGACCGGGTTCGGCTGGGGCGAAGGCTGGGATACGAGCATCTATGCGACGGACGAGGAAATCAATCAATCGGCAAGCGGCAGTCCGGGCGTATCGCTCGGTTCGTTCGGCGGCTATGTCTCATACCAGTTCGACCAACCGATCAAGAACGGGCCATACAACGCGTACGGCGCAGACTTTACGGTGGTCGGCAACCCGTTCCCGGGCAACAACGAGCCGGCCGGCGTCATGGTCGCGCAGGACAAGGACCGGGACGGCAAGCCCGACCATTGGTACAATCTCGCGGGAAGCGAGCATTACGAGGACAAGACGGATTGGAATTATAGCGTTACGTATACAAATCCGGATCCGGGCTTCACGCCCAACATCGGTCAGAACGTGCCGTGGTCGGACAACAACGGGAACGCAGGGTTCATTACGTATAACGCGTTCCACAAACAAATCTATTATCCGAACGGCAAAAACTACCTATTTGAAGGCAACGCGGCCAAGGATCGGTACGACCCGGAGAAAATGACCTTTACCGGCGTCAACATCAATACGCTTAAAGTCGGCTTCGGCTATGCGGATTCGACGGTCAATTCAAATAACGACCAGATTATCAAAGGCAATCCCTACGTCGGCAGCTACGCCGACTTCGACATCGACTGGGCCGTCGACGACGAAGGCATGCCGATCGAGTTGGACGAGATCAGCTTTGTCAAAGTATTCACGAACCAGCTGACGGACGGGGGCCTCCTCGGCGAGAAGTCTCCCGAGGTGTTAAGCGTCCTGCGCAAGGACAGCGGCACGGCCGCCGTCGGGAAGACCGACGCGCCTTCGCGGATTACGCTGACCGCAAGCGGCCACAGCGACCTGATCGTTCCTATCGAGGCGGGAAAAATGGTATACGACGTCTATGTCGGAGACATGCAGTTCGTCAAGGCCAAGGTCAGCGCCAAGCCCGGCGACGTCATCTACTTCAACAACCAGAAGATCGGCGCCGAGCAGTCGACCGATACGTCTTACGAAGTGACCGCGGACAACCCGAGATTGATTCGCGTCATCACGCAAAACGGCACGAAAGAGCCGAGCATCGTCATGCTTCGTCTCAAGAGCGGCGCCAAGCCGGTAGAGCGTCTGCTGACCGCCTTGAAGGCCGAGCGGACCGGCGCCGAGATTACGTTGTCCCAGGATACGACTGACCAGTTCAGCGCGACGGTTCCTTATACGACGACGAGCATTCAGGTCGTGCCGACCGTCGTCTCCGGCGCGATCGTCACCGTCGACGGCAATCCGCTGAGCGCGGGCGGAAAATCCGAGGCGATCGGACTAGCCGTCGGCGCAACGACGATAAGCATCGTCGCGAAGCTGGGCGAGCAGTCCGAGACAACGACGCTTACGGTTCTTCGCGAGGCCGCTCCAGCGGGCAACGGTACGATAACGGCAACGTTTGCGCTGCTCGGCATGCCTAAGCACGACGGCGCCGGACCGCTGCTCGTGTACAAGAACAATCCGGACAAGATGGAGAACTGGATCGCGACAAAGAGCTATACGCTGCCTGCAGGCTCGACGGTCCTCGATCTGTTCGACAAGGCCCTGACCGAAGCGGGATTGGCTTATGTCAACAAGTCCGGCGGCAACTATATTTCTTCCATTCAATCCCCGGGCGGCGTATGGATGTCCGAATTCACGAACGGCAAATATTCGGGCTGGATGTATACCGTCAACGGCTCGCATCCGCAGCTCGGTCTGGCGCAATACGTGCTGTCTAGCGGGCAGAACGTCGTCTGGCACTATACCGACGATTACCGTTACGAGGAAGGCGCGGAGCCATGGCTCGGCGAAAACACCGGCGGGGATACCGGAGCGAACGCCGGGGACTTGACGAAAAAAACGGAGCTTACAGCTGCGAAAGGGGAAGACGGTACCGCAAGGGCGACGCTTGCTGGCGCCAAGCTCGAAGCGTTCCTGAGCGATCTGAGCAAGCTCAAGGATACGGCGGGATCCGGCGTCGTCATCGGCATCGATGTGCCGGAGGGAACGACCGGCTTCGCCTTGACCCTGTCCAAGGACGCGCTCGCGAAGCTGGCCGTCAGGACGCAAACGACGCTGTCCATCCAGACGGCCGCAGGCTCGTTCGTCATCGATGCCAAGGCACTAGCGGCGATCGGAGCGAGCGCCGGCGGGCAGGACGCCATGGTGTCGATGCGGCTGCTCAAGAATACGGATCTGACGGAACGGCAGTCGACGATCGTAGGCAATCGGCCGGTCTTCGAACTTAATCTGGAAGTCGGCGACAAGCAGATCAAGTCGTTTGAAGGCGGGACGGTCCGGGCGCTGCTGCCTTACAAGCTACAGACCGGCGAGCGCGCTGACAGTCTGATCGTAGCGTATTTGCCGGACACCGGAGAAGCGGTCGAAATGACCGGTGCAGCCTATGACGCGCAGCAATACGGCATCTGGTTTACCACCGACCATTTCTCCAAATTCGGCGTCGCCTGGGCCTATAAGGCGGTTCAATCGTTCGCAGACGTGCCGTATACGCACTGGGCGAGATCCTATATTGAATCGCTCGTTTCCAAGGGCGTCATGGAAGGCATCGGAAACGGCAAGTTTGCGCCGGACAGATCCGTGACGCGCGCCGAGTTCGCGGCGATGCTGTTCCGGATGAGCGGCGACGCCAAGCCTGACGCAGACGCCTCCTTCACGGATGTCCCGACGACCTCCTGGTACGCAGCTTATGCGGCATGGGCGAGCAAGGCGGGCGTCGCAAAAGGCAGAGACGCTGCCAAGTTCGCGCCGGACGAGCGCATCACGCGTCAGGAGCTGGTCACGATGCTCTCTCGTTATTTGTCCTATAAGGGCTTGAAGCTGACGAATACGCAAGCTAAGGCAGCGTTCGCGGATCAGGCGCGGATCGCCGCTTATGCGCAAGGCGCCGTCGACGCAATGCAGCAGGCGGGTATCGCGGCAGGCAAAGGCGAGGGTAAATTCGAGCCTGGCGCACAAGCGACTCGGGCGGAAGCGGCCAAAATGCTGGCATTGATCATCGAGCAAGCCAAATAACCGGTAGATGCGAAAATGGAGCAGTCCTTGATCATGTCAGGGGCTGCTCCCATCTTGCGTTTTTAGCGGAAGGAGAATAGAGATGAAAAGCATCGCAACGCGGTTCGCCTGGCTGATGTTAATCGCATGGTCAATCTGCTTGTTCGGGAACGCCGCTGCGCTAGCGGCTCCGGCGAGAACGGCGCAGGACGTTGTGACGGACACGGCGGCTTACGTCTTGTCGACGGTGAATCGTCCGGAAGTCGGATCCATCGGCGGCGAATGGGCGGTCATCGGACTGGCGCGATCGGACTACGACGTGCCGCAAAGCTATTATGACGACTACTATGAGACTGTCGAACGATATGTCGTCGGATTGAAGGGCCAGCTTCACGATAAAAAGTATACGGAGTACTCGCGGCTGATTCTGGCGCTGACGGCAATCGGCGCAGATCCGTCCGACGTCGGCGGCTATAACCTGCTGACGCCGCTCGGCGATTTTGAAAAGACCGTGTGGCAAGGAATAAACGGGCCGATCTTCGCGCTGATTGCGCTGGACAGCGGCAATTACGCCATGCCGATCAATCCTGCTGCGAAAGTACAGGCGACGAGAGAGATGTATATCGACGAAATATTGTCGCGGGAGTTGAGGGACGGCGGCTTTGCGTTAACGGGCGACGCGGCCGATCCCGACATTACCGGCATGGCGCTGCAGGCGCTTGCCAAGTACCAGGATCGGAAAAACGTGAAGGCAGCTACCGACCGGGCGCTAGACCGGCTGTCCAAGCTGCAGGACAACAAGGGCGGCTATGCCAGCTGGGGCGTCGGCAACTCTGAAAGCGCCGTCCAGGTATTGATGGCGTTATGCGAGCTCGGCATTCCCGTCGACGACGGCCGCTTCGTGAAAAACGGCAGATCCATCGTCGATGCCCTGACCGATTATTACACTAAAGGGAAGGGATTCCGGCATGCGGCGGACGGCAGCGGCGAGACGGGCATGTCTACGGAACAGGCGCTGTACGGACTCGTAAACACCGATCGGGTCGCAAAAGGAAAGCCGAGCCTCTACCGAATGAGCGATGTGAAGCGCAAAACGCCTTCTTCTCGAAGCGAGAGCGTCGGCTTGCCTAATAAAAACGCGGACGTTCGGGCTTTGCCGGTGCTGGACGATGCCAAAACTTTTACCGATATCGCCGGGCATTCGAACCAAAAAGCCATCGAAGCGCTTAGCTCGCGCGGCATCATTAACGGTATGACCGCGGATGCCTTCATGCCGGATCGGACGATGACCCGCGCCGAATTCGCCGTCATCGTAACGAAAGGGCTGGGATTGTCGCCCAAGACCTCGGTTGCTTTCTCGGACGTTCCTGCCCGAAGCTGGTACGCCGGCTATATCGGAACCGCATCGACCTACGGCATCGTCAGCGGCACCTCGAAGTCGACCTTCTCGCCGGGCGCCACCATCACGAAGCAGGAAGCTGCGGTCATGATCGCGAACGCCGCAAAGCTTAGCGGCATGGACACGGCGCTGGGCGCCGCCGAGACGAGGGACTTGCTTGCGCAGTTCGGCGATTACACTAAAACTGCGGAATGGGCGCGTACCTCGCTCGCTTTCGATTACAGGGAGAATATCCTGTCGCAGGAAGACCTGAACATCGAACCTAAGCTCGCAGTCACGCGCGCCCAAATCGCCGAAATGCTGGCGCGTCTGCTCACCGCTGCAAAACTGATTTAAAGAGGCGATTCTATGCGATTTACGAAAAACAAGTTTATAGCGGCCATCGCGATCATCACCGTGTTGATCGCCGCTTATTTTGCCAGCGGTCCGCTGGAGAAAAGTGCGGATCGGCCCTCAAAAGCGGACACTGTCGCGGCGAGCCCTTCTGCCGCTTCGGCGACGGACGCAGGCCAGCCCGTGCAATCGAGTGAAGAGACGGAGGCGACGGGCGCAGGGAACGGCCAGTCCCCCGATTCCGGGGCGACGCAAGCAGCGCCTTCTCCTTCGCCGTCGTCTCAATCTTCGTCACCGTCATCTTCGTCGTTATCGTCATCTTCAACGTCTGCAGCAACAGCTTCGCCATCTTCTTCGCCGACCTCGTCCGCATCGCCAGCGGCTTCGCCATCGCCGGCCTCCACGGCGAAGCCCAAGCCGACGTCCACGGCACGGCCGGCCGGATCGCCGACGCCTTCGCCGTCGATGGCGATCGATCCGAAGACGGGCAAGGATCAGTATCAGACCGATCCGGTCCCTTCCGGCAAGCCGCTCCCGGTGGAGCCGCAGGATGCCAAGATTACCGACAAGGCCATGACCGCGTATTTGTCCGTCTCCTGCACGACGATACTGGACCATCTGGATCTGCTGGATCCCGACAAGCTGGAGCTCGTTCCGGATGACGGCGTCATTTTCTCGAAGCGGGAAGTGACTTTTTACGAGGGAGAATCCGTGTTTAACGTGCTGCAGCGGGAAATGAAGAAGAACAAAATTCATATGGAGTTCGAGAACACGCCGATATACAACTCCGCCTATATCGAGGGCATCAACAATTTATACGAATTCGATTGCGGCGAGCTGTCAGGGTGGATGTACAAGGTGAACGGCTGGTTCCCGAATTACGGCAGCAGCCGTTACAAGCTCAAGCAAGGGGACGTGATCGAGTGGGTGTATACATGCGATCTTGGCCGCGACGTCGGCGACACCTATAACGCTTCGGGCGGAGGAAACAAGTGAAGGATGCGTTCTCGAGCTACCATCCCGTCGTGAACTTCGCGTATTTTGCGCTCGTCATCGCCTTTTCGATGGTTTTCATGCACCCTGCGTGCTTGGCCATTTCCTTACTTTTTTCCTTTCTTTACTCCATCTCGCTGAACGGCAGACGGGCGATCAGGTTCAATCTTCTTTACATGCTGCCGATGCTCGTCACGACGGCGCTGATCAATCCGGCCTTCAATCACGAAGGCGCTACGATCCTCGGCTACTTGCGAAGCGGCAATCCGCTGACGCTGGAATCCATTGCGTACGGATTTGCGGCGGCGACCATGTTCGTCTCGGTCATCTGCTGGTTTTCCTGCTACAACGCGGTCATGACCTCCGATAAATTCGTTTATTTGTTCGGCAGGGTCATTCCGGCGCTATCGCTCGTATTATCGATGGTGCTGCGCTTCGTGCCGAGATTCAAGGCGCAGCTCGCCGTCGTATCGGCCGCGCAGCGATGCATCGGCAGGGATATCTCCAACGGAAGCCTGCCGGCCAGAGCGAAGCACGGCATTCGGATCCTGTCCATCATGACGACCTGGATGCTCGAGAATGCCGTCGAGACGGCGGCGTCGATGAGAAGCCGCGGTTACGGCTTAAAAGGCAGGACGGCCTTTTCTTTGTTCCGGTTTGACCGGCGGGACGGCTTCGCGCTGATCGCGATCGGGTCGATCGGCGGCTACGTGTGGATCGGCGCTGGCGCCAAAGCGATGTATTACCGTTATTTCCCTTCGATGAAGGGCGTGGAGTCTTCGGCATACAGCATGAGCGTGTTCCTGGCCTATGCCGCGTTATGCGCGATTCCGCTTGTCATTAACATTCGGGAGGATCTGAGATGGAAGCATTCGCAGTCGATCGTCTGACCTTCGGCTACCCGGGATCGGACAAGAACGCCCTGCGCGACGTTTCGTTCGCGATTCGCCAAGGTCAGTTCGTCACGCTCTGCGGCCAATCGGGCTCCGGCAAGTCCACGCTACTGCGGCATTTCAAACCGGACCTTGCGCCGCACGGACGCCGAAGCGGAACGGTCCGGTATCGGGGCATTCCTGTGGAGGAGACGGACCGGCGCGCGCAAACCGCGGAGATCGGCTTCGTTCTGCAGTCGCCGGACAACCAGATCGTCACGGACAAAGTGTGGCACGAGCTCGCGTTCGGACTCGAGAGCCTGGGCTTCGGCGCCTCCGAGATCCGCCGGCGCGTCGCCGAGACGGCCAGCTTTTTCGGCATTCAAGCATGGTTTCACAAGAAAGTAACGGAGCTCTCCGGCGGACAGAAGCAGCTGCTCAATCTCGCTTCTGTCATGGCGATGCAGCCGCGCGCGCTGCTGCTGGACGAGCCGACCAGCCAGCTCGACCCGATCGCCGCCGGGGAATTTCTGGCCGCGCTCGGCAAGATCAACAGGGAGCTCGGCGTGACCGTCTTGCTGTCGGAGCACCGGCTGGAGGAGGCGCTGCCGATGTCCGACCTGGCGATCGTGATGGAGCGGGGAGAGGTCGTTACGTTAGGGACGCCCAAGGAAGCAGGCGAGCGGCTGCGCGAATCGCGGCATGAGATGTTCCATGCGATGCCGACGCCGATGCGCGTCTATGCCGGGATCGACAGTACGTTCGAATGCCCGGTCACCGTCCGGGAAGGACGGGCGTTCATGCACTTGATGGCTGAGACGCGTCCGTTCGCCCAGGTACGGGTCCGAGAGCTGGAGACTTCCGGCCGCGGCAAGCCCGCAGTCCGGCTGGACGAAGTGTGGTTCAAATACGGCAAGGACGCCCCTGACGTATTGAAGGGCTTGAGCCTGAAGGCATACGCCGGTGAGCTGTATGCGATCGTGGGAGGCAACGGAATCGGCAAAACGACGGTTTTGTCCATAATCGCCGGTTTGCGCAGTCCATACCGCGGCGCCGTCGAATTGCAAGGACGGCCGTTATCGCAATGGACGGACCAGGAAAAGTATAACGGCGGCTTGGCCGTTCTGCCGCAAAATCCGCAAGCCCTTTTCGTCCGCAAGACGGTCGAAGCGAATTTATTAGAGATGCTGACGGGCAGAAAACTGGACGCTGCGGAAATCTCGCGTCGATTGGCCTATGTCATCGGCCTGTGCGAGCTTGAATCGCTGCTGGGAAGACACCCGTACGATTTATCCGGCGGCGAACAACAGCGCGCGGCGCTCGCGAAGGTGCTGCTGCTCGAACCTTCCGTCCTGCTGCTGGACGAGCCGACCAAGGGCCTGGATGCCGCGTACAAGCTGAAGCTTGCGAACATATTGACCCGCTTGAAGGCAGAAGGAACCGCCATCGTCATGGTCAGCCACGACATCGATTTTTGCGCGAGCCATGCCGACCGCTGCGCTATGGTATTCGACGGGATCGTCGTCTCCGAGGACAAGCCGCGAACCTTTTTTGCCGGCAACCGGTTTTATACGACGGCTGCGAATCGAATGGCCAGAGACATCCTCCCGGACGCGATCACCGCGGAAGATATTTTGCAAGCGTTCGGCGCCGAGGGCGTAGACCATCCGGTTGATGACGAATCGTCTAACAAGCCGCCAGCCGGTCCCCGAGCTAACGGCCGTAGCGCCGAAAATATGAGCGTCGAGGAGCCTTCCAATCCTACGCGCGAGGTCGATGCTAACCGCCGGCTGCCGAAGCGTACGATGACGGCCATGCTGATGATCTTGCTGTTGATCCCGCTCACGATCTGGTTCGGCATCGAATACTTGGACGACCGGAAATATTATTTTATATCCATGCTCGTGATCCTGGAGACGCTGCTGCCGTTCGTGCTCATCTACGAGGGGAGAAAGCCGCAAGCCAAGGAGCTGGTGACGCTGGCGGTTCTTTGCGCGATCGGCGTCGCCGGCCGAATGGCATTTTTTATGCTGCCGCAGTTCAAGCCGGTCGCGGCGATCGTTATCGTTGCCGGCGTCGCGTTCGGCGCGGAGGCCGGCTTCCTGGTAGGGGCGGTCACCGGATTCGTATCGAACTATTACTTCGGCCAGGGACCCTGGACGCCGTGGCAGATGTTCGGTTTTGGCATCATCGGCTTTTTTGCCGGCTTGCTGTTCAAGAAGGGCCTGCTTCGAAGAAACAGGCTCGCGCTCTGCGCGTTCGGCGGCATAGCGGCGTTCGCGCTGTACGGCACGCTGATGAATCTGTCGTCGGTTTTGATGACGCAGTCCAAGCTGACGATCGAAGTCGTCTGGCTCGCTTGCCTTCGCGGCGTTCCTTTCGATCTCATCCATGGCGTCGCGACGGTCGTCTTTTTGCTCTTTCTCGCCAAGCCGATGCTGGAGAAGCTCGACCGGATCAAAGAAAAATACGGGATGATTCAAGAACGATAGCTTGCTTCGCAAAAACGGCCAAGCAGTTTCTTTATGCCCCTGAGCTTCGGCTCAAGGGGCCTTTTTTGTATGCTAATGCTCCTCCAAGTCGCGCGTCGATACCGGCGTGCCGGTCAAGTGCTGTTCGAACATGTCGATTATATGCAGAAACCTTTCCGCTTCACGATAGACATGATCCATATCGATGGGCAGCAGATTGGCCCGACCAAAACCTGATTTTGTCAAGCGAACGAGCTACGAAAACGTTGGCCACGATCCATCAATCCCTCCCGGTATCGAACTCGTCTCCACAGCTACATTCCGGCAAGCGTCCGCGTATGATGGCTCGAAAACAGCGCGCATATCCGCAGATGTACATGATTTCAGCACAATATGTTCGTATTTGATTCAATTATTTTGTTGAGAACCGAAAAAGTCAGTATATAATTAGCCTATGCAAACGAACTGAGTCTACCGTAGTTAAAGGCGGATATCCATGCTGAAAAACGATCTATTTTCATCGAGAGGCATTTTTCAACACTATTTCGACCGTCATCCGGACGGACTTCTTATCATTGATCTCGACGGCTTCATCCAGCACGCCAACGCTGCCGTATTTTCAATCCTCGGATACTCGCAGGAAACGCTGCTGCAAGCCCCCTTGGAACGCATTTTTGATCCCGCGAACATCGACCGAACCGGCGATCGCGTCAACGCAGCCGCTAAGCTCGAATGCAGCGCCCGTCATCAGGACGGTCATCCCGTAGACGTGAAGCTCACCCTTGTTCCGCTGCAAAACGACGGACAGGCGATCGGCGAGCTGATCACCTTGGAGAGCGTCAACCCGGCTTCTAGCTTGCCAGGCGAGAAGGAAGGCACGGAAGAGATCCTCTCTTACATATTGGAAAAGTCTCAAAACGTTATTTCCGTCTTTTCGACGGACGGCGTGTTCACTTACATATCGCCGACAGTCACGGCGCTGCTAGGCTATCGGCCCGAAGAAGTAGTCGGCAAGCATTCGGCGGCTTTTAACCATCCTGACGACATACTGAAGCTGCTGGAATTCCGCGGCCTCTCGTCGATCGATCGCGACAACGTCCGGTTCGTCGGGCGCGTCCGGCACAAGAACGGCGATTATCGCATGTACGAGACGACGTCGGAATATATCCGCGACGAATCCGGGGAGGTCATCCAGACCATCAGCTTCGGACGCGATATTACGGACAACAAGCAAGCCGAATAGCGCTGATCCGTCAGCGCCGATCCGTTATGGGAGGAAATCGATGATTTTCGATCGCATGGGCTAGTCATCGCGGCCGATGTCATCGCAACGCCACGCCCATGCCCGACGCTACCGCGCTTCACTCGTAAGCCATCGCCTCATAAATTCGATCCAGCCTCTCGCCGCATGGGACAGATAGCGACCGCGGGGCCAGATCGCCGCGATGTCCCAGCGGATCGCGGGCACGGTAACCGGTATGACCGAGACCGCCCTGGACTGGATCTTCCGCGCAGCGGTATCCGGTATCAAGGCAATGCCCAGCCCCGCGCCGACCATCTCCGCCATAAAATCCCATTGCGAGCTCTCGTAAGCGATCTTGGGCTCGAACCCTTCCAATATGCAGGCTTCTCTCACGCGATCGTAAAGAGAGAAGCCTTTTTTAAACATGATAAAAGGCTCTTCTCTTAAATCAGACAATCGCACGGATTCGCTGCCGGCCAGCGGATGACTCGCATTTAAAACAAGGAACAAACGGCGCTCCGCTAATGTCAGCGACTCGAACTCCTCCTCGTCGACGGGCAGGACGACAATTCCGATGTCCAGCTTCGATTCGCTGAGCAGCTGCTCCACGATTTTGCCGCCTTCTTCGACCAACCGCAGCCGTATACCTGGATATTCGGATCTGAAGCCGGCGATAATCCCCGCAAAGAAGCTGGCGCCGATGACAGGCGGCAAGCCAAGCAGCAATTCGCCTCTTTGAAGCTGCTTGCCTTCGTTCAGCGTTGCCAGCAGATCCTTGGACATGGACAGCGTCGCTGCCGCATGCCGGAGCACGATCTCGCCGTCGTCCGTCAGCCGCAAATACCGGGTCGTGCGATCGAATAATACGACGCCAAGTTCGTTTTCCAGGCTTTTGATCGCTCTGCTCAAAGAAGGCTGGGCAATATGCATCGACTTCGCCGCCTTTGAGAAGCTTTGCAGCCGTGCCACCTCGGTGAAGTATAAGAGCTGTATATTTTCCATACATTTAACGCCTCCTTTATTTATTCAAATTCTGAATAAATCATATCCAATATCAATATTTTACACATAAATGAAGGCGCTCTACAATGAGGGATAAGAAGCTTAATCAACAGCCGTGTAAAGGAGTGGACCTCGAATGAGCGACCGCGAAGTTATTATTGCAAGCGCTGTCCGAACGCCGATCGGACGGTTTAACGGCATATTCAAGGACGTGCCCGCCGTTCGGCTCGGCGCCGCCGCGATCCGTTCGGCCATTGATCGGGCGGGAATACCCGCTTCGATCGTCGACGAAGTTTATATGGGCAACGTGCTTCAAGCCGGACTCGGCCAAAACCCGGCCAGGCAGGCGGCTCTGCAAGCAGGGGTGCCTGTCGAAACGCCGGCGACCACCGTCAATCAGGTGTGCGGTTCCGGCCTGATGTCCGTCTACCTGGCCAGCCGCTCCATTCAAACGGGCGATTGCGAAGCCGTCGTCGCGGGCGGGATGGAAAATATGAGCCAGGCGCCGCATTTGCTCCAGGGCACGCGGACCGGTTATGTCATGGGCGATCGAACGCTGACCGACAGCATGATCAAGGACGGGCTATGGTGCGCGGTCAACGATTACCACATGGGCATCACGGCCGAGAATTTATGCGCGAAATACGAGCTTACGCGCGAGCAGTTGGATGAATTGGCATTCGAAAGCCAGCGTAAAGCCGGAAACGCCGCCAGCAATGGCATTTTTGCCGACGAGATCGTAGGCGTCGCGTTACCCGGCAAGAAGGAGCCGTCGCTCGTCGCGGAGCAAGACGAACATATTCGTCCCGATACGACGCCGAGTACGCTTGCCAAGCTGCGGCCGGCGTTCAAGCCCGATGGCCAGGTCACGGCCGGCAACGCATCGGGCATCAATGACGGCGCCGCCGCCCTCGTCTTGATGAGCCAAGCGCGCGCAGCGGCAAAAGGCATCCGGCCGCTGGGCGTCATCCGTGCCTTCGCTGTCGCCGGCGTTGATCCGGCTTATATGGGGACGGGACCGATCGCGGCCGTCGAGAAAGCGCTCCAGAAGGCGCAGCTGCAAATTTCCGACATCGATCTGATTGAAGTGAACGAAGCTTTCGCCGCGCAAGTGATCCCTTTCATCCGGCATTTCGATCTGGACGAAGACAAGGTCAATGTAAACGGAGGCGCCATCGCGCTCGGACACCCGATCGGGGCGAGCGGGGCAAGAGTGCTGGTCACCTTGCTCCACGAGATGAATCGCCGCAAGTCAACGTACGGCTTGGCCGCGCTCTGCATCGGCGGCGGGCAAGGCATTGCGGTCATCGTGGAACGCAGCGGCCAGAGCGGATAAAGGAGGCGGGCTCCATTGAAAATCATTCATCCATCTTTTGTGGAAGCGGTTGCGGCCATTGAGGACGGCGCTTCGATCATGGTCGGCGGCTTCGGGCTCGTCGGCATTCCGGAGAACCTGATCGTCGCGCTGTCCGAAACCGGCGTCAAGGATCTGACGATCATCTCCAACAATTGCGGCGTCGACGATTGGGGACTCGGCCTGCTGCTTCGCAACAAGCAGATCAGGAAGATCATCGCTTCTTATGTAGGCGAAAACAAAGAATTCGAGCGTCAGGCATTGTCCGGCGAGATCGAAGTCGAGCTGCTGCCCCAAGGGACGTTGGCCGAGAAAATCAGGGCCGGCGGGGCCGGCATTCCCGCGTTCTATACGCCGGCGGGCGTAGGGACGCCGCTAGCGGAACACAAGGAAACGCGCGAGTTCGGCGGCAAAACATATCTGCTCGAACAGTCGTTGACGGCGGATTTTGCCTTGATTCGCGCCTTGGAAGCGGACACTTGCGGCAATCTCGTTTATAACAAGACGGCCAGAAACTTTAATCCGATCATGGCGACCGCAGGCCGCATCACGATCGCCGAGACGGAGAAGCTGGTGCAAGCCGGCAAGCTAGATGCGGACCGCATCCATACGCCGGGCATTTTCGTTCATTCGATCGCGATCGGCGAGCAGCGCAAGCGCATCGAAAGACTGACAGTCGCAGAGCAAGCTTAAATCGGAGGAGGGATACGATGACTGCAGCAACATCGCGCGAACGAATCGCAGTGAGGGCCGAGAGGGAGATCGCGGACGGCTATTACGTCAATCTGGGCATCGGCATGCCTACGCTTGTGGCCAATTATATTCCGCAGCATAAACAGGTCTGGCTGCAGTCCGAAAACGGCTTGCTCGGAATCGGCCCTTATCCGCAGCCGTCGCAGGTCGACCCGGATTTGATCAACGCAGGCAAGGAAACCGTGACTGCCGTTACGGGCGCCGCTTATTTCGACAGCGCGGCTTCCTTTGCCATGATTCGCGGCGGCCATATCGATCTGGCGATCCTGGGCGGCATGGAAGTGTCCGCTACGGGCGATCTGGCCAACTGGACGATACCGGGCAAGATGATCAAAGGGATGGGCGGCGCGATGGACCTGGTTCACGGCGCCAAGCGAATCGTCGTCGTCATGGAGCATGTAAGCAAGGACGGCAAGCCGAAAATCGTCGAGCAATGCACGCTGCCTCTGACGGGCCAGGCGGTCGTCCACCGGATCATCACCGACCGTGCCGTCATCGACGTCGCGCAGAATGGGCTGGTGTTGATTGAGACTGCGAACGGGTTCACGTCCGAGGAGATTGCAGCTTCGACCGGCGCGCAGCTTCTGATATCGGAGCAATTGCTTCTGCACGCTTATTAAAAAGGAGGAAGCGAGATGACCGACAAGCGAGTCGTATTGGTGACGGGGGCGGCCCAAGGCATCGGCTACGAGATCGGGCGGCGATTCGCGATCGCCGGCGCGACCGTCGTGTTGACGGACCTGAACGAGGCGGCCGCGATCCAGTCCGCTGCCGGGCTGACGGAATCGGGACTCGATGTTCATGGCATGCGCCTGGACGTCACCAGCGAGGACGAGATCGAGCTGGCTGTGCGAATCGCCGAAGACCGATGGGGCGGCGTCGACGTGCTGATCAACAATGCGGGCATGCAGTTCGTCTCCCCGATCGAGTCCTTCCCGACGGAAACGTTCGAGCGCATGATCCGCATCATGCTCACGGCGCCTTTTATGCTCATTAAACACGTCGTTCCCGGGATGCGGGCCAGAAGCTTCGGCAGAATCATCAATATTGCATCGATAAACGGCGTTGTCGGCTTTGCCGGCAAAGCCGCCTACAACAGCGCCAAGCACGGCGTCATCGGCTTGACCAAAGTCGTGGCGCTGGAAACGGCGACGGACGGCATTACCGTAAACGCGCTGTGCCCCGGATACGTTGATACGACGCTCGTTCGCAACCAGCTCGCGGACCTTGCCAGACTGCACGGCGTCAGGGAAGAAGAAGCCTTGGAGAAGGTGCTTCTTCCCCTTGTGCCGCAGCGGAGGCTGATCGACGTAAACGAGGTCGCGGAGCTCGCGTTTTATTTGTCGGGCGAAGCGGCGAGAGGCATCACGGGGCAGGCGCTGTTGATCGACGGCGGGTATACGGCTCAGTAATTAAAGAGTTGAAAAATATCAGCTGAGGGGGCTGCCTTGAAAGGTTGCTTTGCCTCGGCTGGCGCCGGTTCGAGCCAAGTGGCGCTGGGCAGCATCACTTCGCCAAGGATTGTGCCGCTGTCTAGCCAAGTAACGTTGTACGGCGTTACTTCGTCACGATTAGGCGCTAGGTCCGGCCATTTAACGTTGTACAGCGTTTCTTCTTCACGATTGGCAGCTAGGTCCAGCCATGTAACGTTGTACGGCGTTACTTCGTCGCGATTAGCAGCTAGGTCCAGCCATGTAACGTTGTACGGCGTTACTTCTTCACGATTAGCAGCTAGGTCCAGCCATGTAACGTTGTACAGCGTTTCTTTGCCGCGATTGGCGCCCGGGCCGGTCTACTATGGGACTGTCTTTGCCTTGCGCATCGCCTGATCGAGATGCAGCTATAGACCAATAACGCAAACGGGACGAAGCGGGGAATTCCTCTGCTCCGTCCTGTTTTTCTATTTCGGCTTCGTTTCAGCTTGCTGCTTCAACATTAGAGGGGGGTTCAGGACGGCCCATGTTGAACGGAAAAACGACTGATGTCGAATAGAGCGTGAATACAGAGATAAAATGCAACTTTGCGACTAGGTACGAAATGGATCATGCACGCCTGATGTCACTAGCATAGAATGGCATTTTTCCTTAATCTAGTAACAATCGTCTATGGTCGCAAAGGAGAAGGATATCATTGTCCAATCGTCTAACGCATCGGTTTCGCACAGCAAATCGACTATTGGCGGCAGGCCTGTCCGGTTTGCTGCTTTTTTCGGGTTTCGGCTATCAGGTCTCTGCAACGGCGGCCAATAACGGCAAGTCCGTTCAGGCTGTAACAGCGCTCGCGGACACGCTGCCCGCGCCGTCCGTTACGCCTCTGATCGGAGGCGCATCCGCGAGCTGGTCTTATCCGCCGCAGAGCGCCTTCGACGGCGCGCGGGTGGTCTGGCGCAAGCCAGGCGGTCAATACCGTCAGGGTCCGATCCTCACGGAACGTGCGCTCGGCGGCATCGCCACCAATCTCGAAAACGGGCAAACGTACGAAATCGCGAACCGCTTTTGCCAGCGGGACGAGTGCGCGGCCCTGACAGCCTGGACCAGCGTTACTTTGCCTGCAGGCCGGTCGATCGTGCGAATCGACACGAGCCTTGCGGACGGCTTGCCGGTCGACGACCCAAGCAGCCGCGTGCTGGATATGAGCGACGATGGGCGTTACACGTTGTTTGCCTCGGAATCGGGCAAACTCATCGATCGCGGCGATTACAACGACACTACGGACGTATTCGTATACGATGCCGTGCTGGGCAGCACCCAACTGGTGAGCCGGACGGGCGCCGGCATTTCCGGCAATCAAGCGTCGATCTCCGGAAGCATGAGCGGGGACGGTCGTTACATCGTGTTCGCATCCGCCGCGTATAACCTCATGAGCGCGCCGACGTCTGGACCGGACAACGGCCTTAACGATGTTTTCCTGCTTGACCGGGGCTATAGCGCCGACGGCGCATACGATCCGGCGGCCGCGAACATGACCAAGCTCAGCGTCACGTCCGACGGCGGGGAAGCGAACGGACCCAGCACCGATCCGGCGATCAGCGACGACGGCAGCACCGTCGTTTTCAAGACGGAAGCGACCAACCTTACCGACTATTCGCCGGAGCAAGGCAAAGCGTATACCGTCCGCTATAAGCTGGACTCGCGGAAGCTGGAACCGCTGCTGTTGCCGGGCGGCGCAAGTCCGGTGTCGTCCGACATGGTCTTGAACCGGGACGGCTCGGCGATGGCCTTCTTTTCGGACCAATCGCTGCAGCAGGGCGACCCGGCGAATAGCGGCGACGTCTATCTGTATATACCGGGGACGAATCGTCTGGTCCGCGTATCGGCGGCGGTTCCCGGAAACGTCGCGATCGGAGAGACCATTGCGATCGACGACAACGGAAAACATGTCGTTTATTCCGTTGCAACTTCGACGGATGCGCAGACGCTAGCAGGCGCGTACGTATATGACGACGAGGCGGCGGATGCGGGCAGCGCTCGCAAGCTCGTAAGTTTGGCCGACGGGGCTAGCGGGAAGGCGGCGGTAGGTACGGCGCTCGATATTAGCGGGGACGGCCGGTACGTCTTGTTTGATTCCGCTGCAGCGGGTCTCGTTTCCGGCTATACGGATTCGTATTCCAAGCTGTACGTACGGGATCTGAACCAGGGGAAAACCTCGCTCGTCAGTCTGCCCTACGATCCTTCGGTGTCGATCGATAACGACTCGGGGGAGGGGGCGCTTAGCGGCGACGGTACGAGACTTGCCTTTGCAAGCGAGGTGAAGAATCTGGTTCGCGGCTCGGAGAGCGGATCGCACGGTCTGTACGTGCAGCGGATCCAGGGCGCTTCTCCTGCGGCGACATGGCCTGCCGGCAGCTCGGCGACGGCGTCGGAGGTCGGCAAGACTAGCGTCAAGCTGAGCTGGACGGCCGCGGAAGGCGCGGACAACGGGTACCGGGTGCTCGGCGGACCGCAGCCGGCGCAAGTGCCAAGCGGTACGACGGAAGCGGTCGTCTCCGGTTTGACGGCCGACACCGATTACCTATTTAAAATAGAAGCGGTCAACGCGGACGGCGCCTCAACGTCGAACGGCCCATCCGCACCCGTGCGGACGCTGCCGGACCAGGCAGGCTCGTTGGCCGATCTGACGCTGACGGCGAAGGGCGCGGAGGTAACGCTGGCCTGGGGCAATCCGCCTTCGACAAGCGAGGGGATCGTCGCGCTGCGGGTCGTGCGCAGCACAGGAGGCGGGGGATGGTCGACCCTCGCCACGTTGTCCGATCCGCAAGCCCGTTCGTTTATCGACAAGACTGCCGCATTCGGACAGACGTATACCTATGCGGTTCGAGCCGTCGGCGCGACGGGCGACGAAACGGCTTATTCCGTTGAAAAGAGCGTCACGACGGGCGGCGTCACGATCGCCAAAGCTTCGTACGCGCTGCCGCTCTATCTTCGCCAATATGCGGGTCACGGGGACAACGGTCAATTGACGCTTTCCGGGCCGGCTGGCGCCAATGCCAAGGCAGTGCTTACTTACGAAGATACGACCGGCGCAGTCCGTACGGCCGAGATCAAGCTTGCGGAACAGACGGAGGCGGGCTCTTACAGAGGATTCTTTGTCGTACCGGATGAAGCCCGGCAGTTGACCTCGCTCAAGGCGTCCGTGAATTTATCAGGCAGCAATGCGGAGAGAGAGCTGCTGAGAGCCCCGATACCGGTCGGAGGCACGGCGGTTATCGACGTTAGCGGAGAGTCCGCTCTTCTCCAGGACGCTCAGTTGGGTATCAGCAGCGCGACCGCCGGCGCATACGCCTATGTCAGATTATCGTCCAACGGCGTCACCCTATTAAAGGGATTGCCGCCTGCGGAAGACTATAGGCTGCTGCTGGTCGACGCGGACGGATTCGACCTGCTAAGCTCGGGAAGGCCGCCCGCTATGACAATCGGCCCCGGCGAACGCAAGGAGGCGAGCGCCGCGGTCGTTGCGCCTGCCAAGCTGCGCGTAGGCGCAACCGTATCGAACGGCTTAAAGATGAATGCAGGCATAACGGTCGCGAACGAGAATGGCGATGTCCTCGTTGAACGCGAATGGACCGGCAACGATCTCGTGACGCCGCCTATTGCGGGTGCGGTGGGACGTACGTTGACCGTAACCGCCACGCCGAGAGACGCCAGATTTGCGCCCCAAACGAAAACCTTTAAAGCTTTAAGCGGCTCAAATCCAGTTGCCTTCGATTTCCGGCCGATTACCGAAGCGACGGTCGAAGGCACTGTAACCGATTCAAACGGCAATCCCGTAGCCGGAGCGACAGTCGCGGCCCATCAAGCTGGATTGAGCTTTGCATCAGTTACTGACGAAGAAGGGCATTACAAGCTTGATATTCCTGCTGGCCGAAACATGCTTCAAGCGACGATCGTGAACGGCATCGTCTCCGGGACGACCTACTTAGACGCTGTGACAGGTCTCCAGCATGCGGATATCGTCTTTAAGCAAACGGTTCCTGCGTGGGTTCGAGTCAATCTGTTCACGGGCGCGGCGGGCGAAGCGTGGACGGGTCCTTACACGCTGGATTGGCGCGAATTTATCCATTTCCACATTTCGTCGAGTCATGCTATTCTGAATAGCCAAAATCCATTCTTTATCTCGGCAGAACCGGGCCAAAAGGTCACGATTTGTGCGGACGGCATCGAAGGCGGATTCGGAAGAGCCTGCGCTGCTGCGCAGATCGGGGCAGACAACGGCGGGTCGGTTGAGCTTCGTCTTATCAATGACGGCGCTGCTGCGACCGCGCGGCTGTCCTCGAAAGCCGCTTACTATTATCTTTACGCCATCGATGCCGATCAGCGCAGATCGTACGTTGCATACGGCGCCTCTCCCGGCACGCAGCTTGATTTAAAGCTGCCTGCTGCCGGAAACTACGAGCTGCAGGTTGCGATGACGAACGGTCCGATCATCACGCGAACCTTCTCGGCGGGTCCTGGCGCGACGACGGATCTCGGCACGCTCGGCACGGAAGTTCCAGGACGTTTTTCCGGTCAGGCGGGCAACGGCGTGCTGCTCGGCAGCGGTCAGCCGGTCCCCGGCTCGACCGTACAAGTACGGCTGTCCTATTCGGACGGCGGCACGGGGGATCTTGGCGAAGGCGCGATCGCGCTGGACGTGCCTGCCGAGACCACGCTTGTCGAAGGAAGCGTCGTCTGGCAAGGCCGCTCCGTGACACCCACGCAAGAAGCAGGCGGTTATTCCGTCCCGCTGGGCATCCTCGGCAGAGGCGCTAACGGCACACTGCAATACGAGCTGAAGCTGACGGAGTCGCCTTCGAACATCCGGCTCAGGGTCTCGCCGGAAATCCGTTACGCGCTCGGCGGACGTACGGTTGCCGAGCCGCTCGGCGGCGCCGAAGCTTCGATCGCGCCGGTGACGCTGACGGCGCCCGCATACAGCTCTGCGCGCAACGTCAAGATCGGCGGTACGGCGATCCCGGGCAGCGCGGTTACCCTGTATGCCGGCGACCGAATCGTCGGTTCGGCGGAAGCCTCCCCGGCCGGCTTGTGGTCGGCTTCCGTCGCGCTGCCCGGCTCGGGTCCGATCTCTACATGGCCGATCCGCGCCACGGCGCGGGGCGAAGACGGCAGTACGTGGAGCAGCCGCGGCTCGACGGTTCACTATGACGCCGACTACGCGGAGCCTGTTTCCTTCACGCTGTCCCAGCCGGACGGGCGGGCGGTTAGCATTGATCCGCGCAACGGAGAGGCGAAGTTCCCTTACGTTCTTGATCCCAGGTCCCCGATCGTGCTCGAGGCGCGATTCAATCGGACCGAACAATCGAGCGACGTCGCCTTTGTCGTGAAGGGCGTCCGCTATCCGGCAAGCTTGCAAGAAAACGGCGTATACAGAGCGATCGTCGGCAGCAGCGCGGTCGGTCCCATCGGACTCGACTACGAGACGAAGTCGTCGATCGACAGCCTTGCAGGCGATCCGCCTCCGGCGGAAGAGATTCGCGAGCAATTGTCCGCGCCGTTCCGCGATGCGCGTCAAGAATCGTTGAACGTATCGCCCAAGTCGGACGGCAGCGGCGCGCAGACGATGTCTTATGTGGGCGTGCTGCCAGCCTCCTCCGGCGACGCACAGATTCGGATCGATGCGCAGATGGAACGGAAGACATATACGCCGACGTCGGCGGACCTTGCCCTTGAGCAGCAGACGGGCGTTCCGCTTTACGGCTTTGAGATGGGGGAGTCGTTCAAGGACGGCAAGCTAAAATACGAGTTGACGGCCTACCTGCCGGAGGATCGGTTCGCATCGGCGAATCCCGCGCTCGGCGATGTGCTGGCCGTATTGGGCGAAGGCATCTCGGCAAGCGAGAAGACGGCGAACGGCAAATCGGCTGCGCCGGTCAAGGCGCTCAACTCGGCCGTCTCGACGATTGCCGTGCGCATCGGGCTAGCGCTCGAGTCCAAAGCCGGCGAAACGACCTGGACGGCGATTGACGCGGCCTACAGCATCTATGACGGTCGCGACAGCGAAGATACGCTGCAGCAGCTCGAACGCATCATGACCGCCATCGAAGATAACTGCCCGCCGGACATCGCTCCGATTCGCCTGGATTACGTCAACCATCTGAAAAACCGGCTGATCGGCGTAGAGCTCATCAAGCAGGGCATCGCGCTGGCATCGGTCGTCGCGGGGCCGACGACGTTCGGCGTCGGAACGATCGTATTATTTATCGCCTCGAACGCGGCAGGCAAAGTCATGGATGCACAACTGGGCGGGGAGATCGCGCGGTTCGCCAGGCAGATCGTCGCCGAGTGCAAGATCAAGGACGAGAATCCGAAGAAAAAGCTCGCGGATCCGACCTGGATCTACGATCCTAGCGGCTTTGCGTACGAGGTGACGGAGAACAAGCGCATCGAGGGCGTGGAAGCGACCGCGTTGTTCTGGAATGAAGCCGCGAACCGATGGGAAGTTTGGAACGCGGATTGGTACGGACAGCAAAACCCGCTCGCCACGGATACCGACGGCCGCTATGCTTGGGACGTGCCTGAAGGAAAATGGAAGGTGCGTTTCACGAAGCCGGGCTATCTCGCGGCGGAAAGCGAAGTGCTGACCGTGCTGCCGCCTCATTTCGACGTCAACGTGGCGATGATCTCCACGCTGCCCGCGAAGCCGATCAAGGTCGAAGCGGCACCGGGAGGCGCTTATGTCGACATCCGGTTCGATCGTCCGATCGCGGAAGCATCCGCAATTGGCTCGCTGCTCGCCATTATCGACACCGACGCTTCCGCCGATGTAGCGGGCACCTGGCATCTGGTCGATCCTGTGCAGATCCAAGACGGTATGGCATCGGCAGTCGTGCGCTTTACGCCGACGGAACCGTTAACGGTCGGAGGCGCCTATGGCGTTTACGTCGACAGAAACGTGCGCAGCTATGCAGGCGTGGCTCTGGGAGAAACGTACGAAAATACGGTAACGGTCACGGCATCGGATAAAACGCCGCCTCTGGCGGTCGAAGGTCTGAACGTCGGCACGGACGTCTCGCAAGCGATTGTGTCTTGGCGGCTGCCCGAGGATCCGGATCTTAACCGAATCGTCGTCTCTTATCGCGTGGAGGGGTCTTCCGAATCAGCGATCGAGCTCGAGGTCCCGTCAGGTCAACGTTATGCCCGGATCGGTGGACTTCGTGAAGGCACGCGCTACACGTTCGAAGCGAGAGCCTACGACGCGGCGGGTAACTCCAGCGTGGCGACGACAGTCGCGAGCACCGGAATGTCGCAGCCCGCGGCGCTCGATATCGTCCCGCCGGCCGAAGCGACGAATGTCTTCGCGGTTGCCGGAGACGGCGCTGCCAAGCTGACCTGGACGGCACCCGGGGATGCGGACCTGGCAGGCGTGAAGCTGCAGTGGACGAAAATCGGCGAAGCTTTTGCAGGCGATGCGATACTGGTGCCGGCAGGCACGAATGCATACACGATCGTCGGACTCGCCGCGAATACAGAGTATGAGGTGCGTCTGTGGACGGTGGACGACGCGGGCAACCGATCGCCGCAGCAATCCGTGTTCGTCAAGATCGTGCGCGGCGCAACCGATCCGGGAACGGGTTCCCCTGGCGGTCCGACGACGAATGCATCGGCAGAGCGCCTGAACGTTCCTGCGGATGGCGGCGAATTGAGCTTCTTCGGCGGCAAATTCAAGCTCTTGCTGCCGAAGGGAACGGCGATGGGCGGAGCCAAGCAGATCGTCGGAACGAAGCCTACGATCGCTACCATACCGACGGATTCGCGGCTGCGGCTTGTATCGGACGTCTTCGACTGGCGTCCGGAGCCGGACGGACAGCCTGAAGCGTACGTTCGGATCACGATCGTCTACGACGCCGCCAAGCTGGGACAAGAGGACAATCGCAAATTGGGTATTTACAAATGGGACGGAAAAACATGGACCTACGCGAGCGGGATTGTCCACAATGCGGCGGGTTCGGTGTCCGCGGACATTCGCGAGCCCGGTACGTATGCAGTGCTGCTGGCGCTGCCGAGCTTCGCCGATCTGGCCGGCCATTGGAGCCGCGCCGCGGTAGAAGTATTGGCGGCACGCGGCATCCTGACGGGCTTCCCGGACGGCACCTTCCGGCCGAACGGACAAGTGACGCGGGCGGAGTTCGCGAAGCTGGTCCTGTCGCTGCTGTCCCAAGATTCAAGCAAGGCGGCGCTTATCGCAAATGGAGCAAGCTTCACCGATGTTCTCCCTAGCGCCTGGTATGCGGAGGCGGTGCAAAAGGCGGCTGCAGCCGGCATCGTGCAGGGCGCGGACGGGCGATTCCGTCCGAACGACCCAATTACCCGAGCCGAAATGGCTGCCATGATCCAGCGCGCATTCGGAGGCGAAGACGAATCAAGCGGTGTGACGCAAGTCGGGGATCCGCTTCAAGGCTACGCCGACGTCGCCCGCATTCCCGCCTGGGCGAAGCCAGCGATCACCTGGGCGGTGAAGAAGGGCTTGCTGCAGGGCAGCGGCGGGCTGCTTCGGCCCGCGTATCTGGCGTCCCGCGCCGAAGCGGCAGCCCTGATTCTGCGGGCGCTCGAGCAGCAGCAGAAAATCAGCTAATAGAGGTTCCGGCGGATTTGCCGAAGGCGCTAAGAGGTTAGTCCCAGTGCGCATGTCTGCCTGGCATCGAAAACCGTTCGCACGTGCGGCAGCCTTTAAAGGCTGTCGTTTTTTTATATAAAATCGACAGGGGATGGAGTCGGAATCATACAGCCAATTCCGCGCGGATGTCCACGAGCAGGGGGCCTACGACATAGCGAGAAAATCGCGGCTAACGCAGCCCTGCGCTTTCATCGTTTCAACAGCGGCTGCCAAGTGAATACTGATTCTAAAATGAGCAGACAAGTAGAGGTGCTAGTCATGGTCATCAACTGGATTATCGGGTTTATTATTCCCTGGCTATGCTTGGCGTTAATTCCGGTTCCTAATAAACGGAACTTATGTCTTCGCGTTGGGCCGATCGGTTCGTTGATTGCATTTTTATTTAACGATATCTTTGTCAGATACGGCTTTTGGATCGCGAAGCCGATTACGGATGCAAACGAATCCTTCTCGACCCTTCCTTTTAACCTGGGCCTGTATCCGGTATGGGGGATTTTTCTCGTTTATTTCATCGAACGCCGGACTTGGTCGCCCATTTTCGTCATTTTCTTTTGTAGTCTGGGAATCACCTTCGCAGAATGGATCCTCGTAAAATTGAAATGGATCTTATATGGAAACGGTTGGAATATCGGTTGGACGTATTGCTCTTACTTAGTGGCGTTTACGATCGTTTATTCACTCTTTTCCGTTCAACAACGCCAGGTCAATTAAAAGTAATTATTACAATTTAATTCACAAACTTGTTTTCGCCTGTTATACTAATTGTAATAATTACGAATAAAGGCGATAAAGAGGAGCGAATTTCATTGACCATGCCGACAACTTATCCCAAACTTCCGGTGACTGTCCTTAGCGGCTACTTGGGCGCGGGCAAGACCACCGTTTTGAATCATGTGCTGAACAATCGGGACGGCCTTCGCGTTGCGGTTATCGTAAACGACCTTAGCGAAGTCAACATCGATGCGGATCTGATCCAGCAAGGCGGGGGCTTGTCCAGAACGGACGAGAAACTGGTCGAGATGTCCAACGGTTGCATTTGCTGTACGCTTCGCGAGGATTTGCTGCAGGAGGTCGAGCGGCTCGTCCTCGAAAACCGATTCGACTACATACTGATTGAATCCACCGGCGTCGGAGAACCGATCCCGGTCGCCCAGACCTTCACTTATATCGATGAAGAGCTGGGTGTCGATTTGACCAAGTATTGCAGACTGGATTGCATGGTTACGGTTGTCGATGCATACCGTTTCTGGAACGATTATTCCTCCGGCGACACATTGACGGACCGCAAGCAGCACGTGGGTCCGGATGACCGGCGCGAGGTCGTCGATCTTTTGATCGATCAGATCGAGTTTTGCGACGTACTTATCCTGAATAAGTGCGATCGTGTCAGTCCGGAAGAGCTTGAGCGCCTGGAGCGCGTTATTCGGAGCCTGCAGCCTCGCGCGAGATTCATTCGCTCCGCGTTCGGACGGGTCAGTCCGTCTGACATCATGAATACGGGACTTTTCGATTTTGAGCAGGCGAGCCAGTCGGCAGGCTGGATGCTGGAGATGGCCAAAGATCATCATGTGCCAGAGACGGAGGAATACGGTATCTCGTCGTTCGCGTACGAGCGAAGAGTGCCTTTTCATCCCGAGCGCCTCATGAATTGGATGAGCGAATGGCCGGAGGAGGTCGTGCGTGCCAAAGGCATGGTATGGCTGGCCTCGAGGAACGATATGGCGCAAAACTTGAGCCAAGCAGGGCCGTCCATTCAATTTGGTCCCGGCGGATATTGGGTCGCCGCGATTGCGAAGCCTGAAAGGGAAGCGTTACTCAGGGAGTATCCAGAGATTGCCCGGAATTGGGACGCAACGTATGGGGATCGCCTCAATAAAATCGTATTGATCGGTCTTTCTCTGGACCGGGGGCGCCTAACCGAAGAGCTGGATTCGTGTTTATTGACGGAATCGGAGATGACTTCGGATTGGTCGGCATTTACGGACTCGTTCCCTCAGCTGGCAAGCCTTCCTTTGGAGGAACAGCTGTAAAAGGTAATCGTGGCGTTTGCGAAATGAATTCATTTGTTCAAATCATAAACAAGAGGCAACTGCGAGGTGCCTCTTGGCTTATCGGAATTACTCGCTCCAATATTTCTCGATGATCGCATCGCGACCGGAATAAACGCGGGATTCCTTGTAGTGCTTCGGGTTTTTGCGGTGATAGTCCTGGTGGTAGTCTTCGGCCGGGTAGAAGACGGAGGCTTCTTCGATGGCGGTGACGACCGGTTGCTCGAAGCGTCCGCTTTGCGCCAGACGTTCGCGGGACTCGATCGCGAGCTGCCGCTGCTCCTCGTTATGGTATAGAATCGCGGCACGATACTGGCTTTTGCGGTCATTGCCCTGACCGGTCGCATCGGTCGGATCGATCTGCGGCCAGTAGAGCTCGAGCAGCCTCTCGTAGGGGAACAATTCAGGGTCGAACGTGATTTGCACGACCTCGAGATGTCCCGTTTCACCCGTCAGTACTTGCTCATAGGTCGGATTCTCCAACTCGCCGCCCATATATCCGGAGATAATGCCATGAATGCCGGGCTGCTCTTCGAATGGACTTACCATGCACCAGAAGCATCCTCCGGCGAACGTCGCTTTTTGCAGCATTGTTATTCCTCATTTCTCGTTGACTGATGGTTGCCGGATCTACCCGTACATTCCTTCATTATAGGGATAAACGGCAGAATCTCAACTGATTTCGAGGGATTGATCCCTTTTACTATGATGTATAATGGCGCCCCAGCCCAAGCTCCGTCAGCAGCCGGCGATAAGCGATCGACGTACGGTCAGCGGGAATATGGGCTTCCGCCAATAGATCCAGCGGGAGATCCTCGGGCATCTGAGATTCGACCATATCGGCATCTTCCCGGAATACCCGAAGGTTGAACTCGATCGTATCTTGCACCGGAACGCGCTTGTCGAAATTGCGTGAGATCGGACTGAACAAACGGGTTTTCCTTGCGGAGACGGGAGAAGCGCAGTTCAAGATCATCAGCTTGCCGTCGTTCGGAAAGTGAACAGTAAGCGAAGCCGTAAACGGAGCGTATACCCGGAACGCACGAAGCCACATAAAGCCTTCTGGTGCCGGATTCTCCTGCCCTTTGCCATAATTGCTGACGGTGCTCCAATAATCCGCCAGCAGCACGTCGCCTTCTCTGGTCACTTTATATTGCGGCACTTCGGTATTGTTGCGGTCTCCGAAGGTTGCCGTATGCACGAACGCGAAGTGCGATACATCCAGAAAGCCTTCCATCTGACGGCCCGCGGCCCCGGCAATATCGAAGCTGGGAGGGAGCACGTTCACGTAGTCCGGGTCTTCCCAACCCGGAAAGTCGGGAATATTTTCTTCCGAGCCGGCAATCGAAGTCCAGACTAAGCCGTACCTTTCGACGGCCGGATAGGTGATCAATTTAAGCTTGGGCGATATTTTTCCGTTAGGGTGGGCGGGAACAGACATACATACGCCTTCGCAATTATAGCGGAACCCATGGTAAGGACAGACAATCTCGCCGTTTTCTACCCATCCTTTACTGAGCGGAGCGCCCCGGTGAAAACAAATATCGCGGGCGATGACGACTTGACCTTGGCTGCGGTATAAGACCAGCCCGACATCCAGCAGCTTGACCGGAACCGGCCGATCCATAATGTCCTCCGCGATCGCGACGGGATACCAATATTGCGACAGCACCTGCCAATCGGAAGGCGTAAACGTACAATCTCGAGGGAGCTGCGCGCGGACTTCGGCCGCAGCGTTTGAATGGGTCATTTCGAACACTCCTTTTGAAATGGGGTGAAACGCAATAAAACCCCAGGCATAAGAGGCGCGAAATGAAGAAGCCTGTCGCGTTTCCAAGTGAAAACGGAAGGGTTCCATCAAGCGGCCTCTTGTAGCCTGGGGCAATTACGGTTGCCTGGTCGAGACGCTCACTCCGATTAATGAGCTTATACAAGAGTTTGTGTAATATAATCTTACACTCGTGTCTGGATACGAGTATATTCCATCAAGATCAGTCCTGTCAACGTAGTTATATATCACTCAATTTGAACGATTCGTTCATCGCTCGCTAAAGGAGCCGAAGTTTGTTACTTCTACGTCATATTTAATACTGACGTCAGACCGACTGAAAATATCGTCCCACTCGTTTTTCACTTTTTTCCAAGCGGAAGGATGTTCGATTGCAAGCCGCCGGCCAAAGCCCGCGACGTCGGTTTTATAATCGGACTGCAGCTTGCTAATCAGCGTTTGCATCATCGACGACAGTCTCTCCTCGACGATCGATGCGAGCTTCTCGGCATGGGCATTCGATGTCGGCGCATTGTGATTGCCCCAAGTTTCGCTGATACGTCCTTTAAAGGCCAGAGAAACTTTGAATTTGATTTGTTTTTCGTCGACGATAGCGTTTATCTTGCTCTTCACGGACTCGATTTCATATGTGAGCGGCTCGTCTTTATCGTCATAGGCTTTAATTACGCCGCTTGCCCCCGATTTGTTGAGCCAAGCCAGGCATTCCGTATCGTCCTGACTTAAGTTGCCGATCCAATGGCCGGTGGAGCCTTTGACAATGCCCGCGCCTGAAAATTCGATTTCGCCACCGCCGGCGACAATGTTCTGCAGAACAAAACTTCGTTTGGCATAAGTTAACGCATCGACTTTGGACAGCGTTATCGGCTCCAGCACTTTGCTGGTTCTCGCTTGATTGTGATGCATGTCTTTGATGTGCATAGAAGGAACCTCGTTAGGCTGTGCGGAGGAGAGCGTCTCGACGGCCTTGTCCTGGCTTATAAACACCATTGTGCTCGGACGGATGTCATTGTCTCTCAAAACGAAGTCCATCAGCTGCTCCATCGTCTGACGTCTTAGCAATTCAGAGGAAATGACGATGACTTTAAGGTGATGACCGATGATCGGCCGGTCCAATCGTATTGAAAATTGACGGAAAATCTCTAAAATGGAATCGCCGCTGCCGGAAACGTTTTGATATGGGCGCTGTGCCGCTTTCTGCTTCTCGTCTTGAGATCCCATGGCTTTCACCGGAACGATCTGAACGGTAGCCATGACTTTGTTGCGCTCCGTATAATTTGCTCCCTTTGCCTCGAACTCCTTTTCTACGGGAGCCGGCATGCCGACATCCAATGCCAATCCGGTGTAAATCGCCAGCGTCTCGATCTCCTTGCTGCTCCAGCAGCCGGACAGCAGGACTGACAATAGAAACAGCGTAACCCCTTTGAAAATTGAATTACACATGTTGTTTCATTCCCTTCGTTCGAACCAGCCAGACAAGCGAGAGCAGCACCGGTACCAGCCCGAACAGCCAGAGTCCCATCGTCCCGATCGTTCCTCCGAGGGCGAAAATATCCTGCAGGCTCTTCGGGATCATCGCCGCCAGAAAGATGATCGGAACCATACCAAAGATGACGGGAGGATAAGAACACTTAAGAAGCTGGGAAACCCCAAGCGAGGATTGGAAGAAGAAACTGCAAAAATTGCAAAACATCTGCATCAGCCAAATGACCATTAAAGGAAATTCAAGCCGCTCGACGAAAAAGCCTGTTATTTCGAAACTGCGGATTAAATCGATCGTCGGCCAAGCGCTGGTGATAACCGTATCGATCGACAGACCGCCGACTACGAAAATGATGGTCAGCATATAAAGGCCGAAGGGAATGGAGATGCCGCCGAGCATTGCTTTAACTGCTTGTTTTGGATATTGCATAAATGCAGTGATTGTCATCACGACTTCGCAGCCGGTGAAAACCAATATTGAAGACTTTAATCCACGCAAGACAGGAGCGATGCCGTTGCCGAGCACAGGACGAAGGTTGTCGATATCGAACAGTCGAAAGCTGACCCCAAAAGAGACGAGGAGAACGAATATCGTGATCGGGAAGACGATCTGGTAAACCCGGGCGATGGAATTGATGCCGCCTGTTACCAGGTAGCAGCCGACCCAAATAAAGGGAACGACGATTGCCCAACTTGGCGTACCTTCCAGCAGAAAAAATAAAGTAACTTCGGCGAGCGAACGGATCTCGAACCCGGCGATCGTTAGAAAGTACAAAATGAGCAGCAAGCTTAACAAGCCGCCCGGCCATTTGCCGACGATGCGCGCGGAAAATTGAAAAACGGTCTGACCCGGGAATTGCTGGCACAGCTTGACCATCAAAAAAACGGCCAGCAAGACGATGATGCCTCCGATCAGAATGGTTAGCCAGGAATCTGGCGTCTTCATCTCCTGCGTGATGCCGCTTGGCATCGTGAGGATGCCGGCTCCAAGCACGGTATTGGTCAGAAAAACGACGGCCTGCGAGGCTGTGATTTTATCGTCGGTACGTACGAACACAATCGGTCCTCCTTCATGGCGCTCAGATTCGTCGTTTATCGTTCTTTGTTTTCATCATCGCCGGTCTGCGCTTCATTATTGAGATGGGGGCGCGAACGAACAGATCTTTCCAGTCCCGAAGCCGAAATGGGGATAACGGCGTCAAGTAAGGAACGCCGAAGCTCTTGAGCTTCGTGAGATGACTGCACAGCATCAGGAAGAAAAGAATCGTTCCGAACATCCCGAGAATAGCCGCGAACAACATGCCGGCAAACCTTAATATTCGAAGCGTGATTCCGGCGCTGTAGGTGGGAATCGAAAAGGAGGATATCGCCGTTACGGCAACGACGATAACCAGGAATGGACTCACGATACCAGCTTGTACGGCCGCGTCCCCGATGATCAAGCCGCCGACGATGCCCATCGCGGGTCCGATCGGTTTAGGCAGTCGGATACCCGCTTCCCGCAGGATCTCGATGGATACCTCCAGAATCAGCACCTCGATCAGCGCAGGAAACGGAACGCCCTGCCGCGTCTCGATGATGGAAAGAGCCAGCTCGGTCGGAATCAATCCCGGATGGAAGGAGATCAACGAGATGTACAGCGCCGGAGCCATTAGTGCGATGAATGCGGCGAGGAACCGCAGTATGCGGAGCAGCGAGCTGGGCAGCCAACGCTCGTAATAATCCTCCGGCGATTGCAGCAGCATGCTGAAGGTAGCCGGCACGATTAAAGCGAATGGCGTTCCGTCGAGCAATATGGCAACCCGCCCCTCGACCAGCGCATGAATGACCCGGTCCGGACGTTCGGTGTTTTGTACTTGTTGGAACGGACTGAGCGTGTTGTCCTCGATTAATTGCTCAACGATGCCCGATTCGCCGAAAAAATCATAGTCAAGCTTGTCGAGGCGTTTCTTAACCTCCTCGAGCAAATCCGCGTTGACGATGTTCTTGAAATAGGCGATTACAAGGTCCTTCTTGAGCGTGGTGCCGACCCGATAGCTCTTCATCTCCAACTGGTCGCTAAAACCCTGCCTTCGCAGCATTGAAGTATTTTCGCTGAGCACTTCGGTAAAGCCGAGCCGCGGCCCTCGCAGCAGAGCCTCGGACACGGGTTCTTCGACGCCGCGGTTCGCGCCTTCGGGCCACTCGATGAGCAGGCCATACGGCGCGCCTTCCACCAACAGTCCCGCATGTCCGAACAGCACGGAGCGGTTAAAGCTGTCCATATCCACGGAATCGACCAAGCAGTTGAAGGGCATGGATTCGCCAAGCTTGCTGGGTCGCGACAGGTCGTCCGCGGCGGCTTCGAACATCAGGAACTGCATAATCTGCAAGTTCAGGATCCGGTCGTTCTGCATGCCGTCGACCCAGAACAGCGTCGCTTGCCTATTCGACTTTGACATCAAGAACGATCGGGAGCGTACATCGCAGCTGCCGCCGATCGAAGCCATTATGGCATCGAGATCGTCCTGGTACGCTCCGCTGAAGCGCCTACCTTCCGGTGAAGCGGCAGATTCGGAGAGAAGCTTGTCTCCATGCGAGGAAGAAGCCTTGCCGTTTCGAACGATGGAAAATGCGATTCGATAAATGCGGTTGGCCAAGATGGGAATGAGGAGCGCAATCAAAGCCTGACCGAATACGCTCCAGCTTGGGATATAACCCAGAACGGATGACATCGGCGAAGTTCCTCCCGCACTGGATTCCGTCTCGGACGTAATGGGAGTATTCCAAAGTTTACATGATTTTACTCGTGCGGAACGAACGGGATTGGCAAAATTTATTTTTATGCGCCCTGAACAATTCGAACCAACGGGAAGTCCTTTTGAGATAGATCAACCGAAAGGGGCTTCTCTTTTTATGAATAAACTCATTCAATCCGTTATGCAGCGGTCCGTTATCATTTTGATTTTTGTCGTCCTGATCGTCGCATGGGGAGGCGTCGCCGCTTTTCAAATGCAGCGCGATTATATGCCCGGGATTACCAATACGACACTCATGGTTTCTCTGCGCGCATCCGCTTATCAGGTGCATCAGGTTCAGACCGACCCCGGCTCGCGCTCAGACAGGTTATGAAAAGAGGTGAAGACGAACAATGAGCGATCACCCCGCCGAATGGTTGTCCGCCTATATGGACGAGGAGCTGGATGAGAGTCAACGGCAGGAGATCGACCTTCATTTGGCCGCGTGCGCTTCCTGCAGCGCGATCCTGTCCGACTTGATGGACATGCAAAAACAGATGACGGACTTTTATTTACAAATAGAAGCGCCTGCTGCGCTTGAACGGAACGTCATGGAGGCACTGGACCGCGCGTCCCCCACCTCAGCGGCGGCGAAATCCGGCGCGGTACTCATTCCGGCAATGATGCTTCTCGTCTTCGCGGCCGTCATTTACAAGTACGGGGACATTTGGTTGAAGGTATTCGCCGTTCTGTTGAAGTTTACGGTAACGGCGGCTTATATCGTTTCACATGTGGCTTCGTCGATTCCGACCGTCTGGATAACCGCAACGATCGTCGCTGAATGCCTGATGCTCTTATCCGGCTTGTCGCTCAAACGCATCCTGCGAAGCTCCGCACAATCGCGCTGGCCTTCGGATTAACGATTGTCAGTCCACTCATAGCCGAGCAAATCCGATGGGCTGCGGACAAACCCGATTGGATAAAAGCGGGTACGGGCGCATTCATACTGATCTCAATGTTAAACATCCCTTTTATCGGATTTGTCCTGTTTGTCGGGCTACTGTTGTTCTCTCTCGGGGCGACGACCTCGCTGGCAACTTCGCTGCTCCGCAATCGGAAAAAGAAGAGCTGACCGAATTGTTTTTATGCTCCGACCATCCGGGGTAATAGTCTCATGCGGAAATCACTGTCCTCAGGAGGCGAACCAGGATGGCCACTCAACTGCCGATGCGTAAAACGGAGCAAGTAAACGTTACGCCTTCACCTCAGAAAAATCTTCACTTGGTCCAATCCATGCCGACCGTCCCCAACCCGTTCGAGATCAGGGACTGGAGAGACAAAGCCAAAGCGTTCGACCGGTTCGCGTTCGACTTCGACCGCAAGGGCGAATACCTCCCTGTTATATGGCGGGACAGGACGCATTACAACATGGAGGAAGATACATTCGGGCTGATGTCCTATGTCGGCAAATCGGACCAAGGAAGCAACGGCTCCCAGGAGGCGATTACGGTTATGGCCTCCGTTCTCGGGGCCACGCTGGTCGGCATCGACAAGAGCAACCAGGACGGCAGCAATTACGTCAAGATGCTGCAGACCTTTTATCGGAAAGACGAAGGCGTCTTCGTCTGGTACCCGAGCATTCCAAGCGGCGATACGTTCTGGTACGAGATACAGGCCAATATTTTATATGCCATACTGGCTTACTTTTATCCGAACGAACCGGATATGGAGTCGCTTGTTCGTTCGTCGGCGGACCGTTGGGTCGAAGCGGTTAAGATTATGACCGACGAGGATGGACGCGTCAATTTTAATTACACGTCTTTTGACTTTAAAAATATGGAACCGGTCGATAACGGGAAATGGAAGGAACCGGACGCCGCGTCCGGGGTGGCCATGCTGATGTACTTGGCCTACTTACGTTTCGGCGACCAGGTTTATTACGACACGGCCCAGCGCTGTCTCGACTTCCTGGATGACCAGGAAGACAACCCCTATTACGAGCTGCTCATGTATTACTCCCCGTATCTGGCTGCCCGCATGGAGGCCGAGCACGGAACAAGCCATGACGTGACCAAATACATCAACTGGATTTTCGACGGCGGCGTAGAGATTCGTCCGGATTGGGGCATGTGCACGGAGCGCTGGGGAAATTACGATATGCACGGCTTGGTCGGAAATTTGAAAGATTTCGGCGGCTACATTTTCGTCATGAACGGATTTTTCCTGTTCAGCACGCTGGCGCCGTTTCTGCGATACGACTCGCGTTATGCGCGCGCGATCGGCAAATGGATGCTCAACGTCGCCAATCAATCCCGCTTGTTCTATGCGGACGGCCTGCCGGCGGACAAGCAGTCCGGCGCGGACTGGGAGGGCGATCCGGATCATGCCCTTCCGTACGAAGGCATCCGTAAAGAATATGAGGATAAGTCTCCATATGCGAGCGGCGACGCCACCGTGATCGGATGGGGGCCGCTGGACTTCTCAGTTTACAGCGGCAGCCATGTCGGCTTCATGGGCGCGCTGATCGAGAAGACAAATGTCGAAGGTATTCTGCAGATCGATTGCCTGAAGACGGATTATTTTCACAAAGAGGCCTATCAGACCTACTTGTACTATAATCCGTTCGGCACGGAGCAGACGGTCGAAATTAACGGACTCGGCCTGGAAAAGGTCGATCTCTACGATACGGTGAGCGGACGATTTCTGGCAAAGTCGGTTACCGGCACCGCTAAGTTCGTCGTACCGGCCGAAGACGCGGTCATCCTCGTCGTTACCCCCGTCGACGGACGGCAGGAGCGCAAGGGCGGACAGCTCTGGATCGACGGCGTCTATGTGGCGCCGGCGCCTAAATGCGCTGTCAATATGCGGGGGATCAAGGACCGTCAGAAGGTGAACAACGTACTGAAGATCAAGGTGGACGCCGGCGTGCCGGAAGGAGAATCCATCAAGCGGTTCACCTTCAGATTCGGCAGCAAGGTTCTGTACGAAGGCACTACGGTACCTGAGCCGCTTTATCTCGATACGTTTCGTTTTCACAACGGATTTTATCATCTCCGGGTAGAGCTCGAGTCTTCCGGAGGCAGCTACGATTTCTGCGAAGTCGGCGTTATGGTCGAAAATCCGAGCAATCCGCTCTCGCAGCCCAACTGATTCGCGCTCGCAGCAGGACGCCGCCGATGAGTTCGGCGGCGTCTTTATTCGGTAGACGGCGCATGCGACAACGGTGCCGGCGCTGTCCGAAAATATTATCGCGTGTCCAAAAAGGAAGTGGAAATAGAAGCTCGAATATTTATTGTAAATCGGGTGAACCGAAATGAGACGATAGAGGAGCTGTTATAATGATTAAGGGATTCGGCGGCATTTTTTGGAGAACGAAAAATCCGGAAGCCATTAAAAAGTGGTATGGCGAAACGTTAAAACTTGAATTCAACGATTGGAACGGAACCGTCATTAAGCCTCAAGCCGACAATGAGACGGCTTTTTCTTTTTTCAAAGAGGACGATGAATACTTTCCCGCAGAACAGCAAACGATGTTGAATTTTCAAGTCGAATCCATAGACGAGACGATTGCGCATCTGGGCCGAATCGGCGTGCCGCTCGCCAAGGAAAAAGAGAGCTCCGAATATGGACAATTTATTTGGATAAAAGATCCGGAAGGTCGGCTCATCGAACTTTGGGAGAAATGATTTAAGCTTCGCTAAAGGTTCCTTCCTTAAACTAAGCGCATCGCAGTCTTTCTGGCAAAGATCCGCTTAGTAAAGGAGATGCTCAATTGAAGATAACTACAATCGTCAAACATACCGGCTATGCGGTATTGTGCGCCGCCCTGTTGGCGGCATGCAGCCAGGGAACGTCGCAAACGTCGGGCGCTTCGACCGAAGCCGTTACAACGGCTTCAGCGAAAGCAGCAAGCGCGCAAACGTTAGGTTATGTCGGCGAAATCGACAAAACCAAGATCATGACGTTTTCCGTCGATGTCGATGAAACGAAGTGGCAGGAAATGCTGGACAGTGCGTCGGACAAGGAATACATCCCGGCCGACGTCACGATTAACGGGACGACGATCAAAAATGTCGGGATTCGGCCCAAGGGCAATTCCAGCCTGAAGCAAGTCGTGCAGGACGATACGACCGACCGATACAGTTTTAAAATCAAATTCGACGAGTACGTAGACGGCCAGACGTGGATGGGGCTCGACAAAATCGTCGTCAACAACATGCAGTCCGACAGCAGCTATATGAAGGAATACTTAAGCTATGACATCATGAGTTATATCGGCGTCGACGCTCCGCTGTTTGCGTTTGCGGATATCCAGGTGAACGGGAAGGCATGGGGCTTCTATCTGGCGGTTGAAGTGATCGACGACAGCTTCCTCGACCGGACGAAAGACGGCGAAGGCGAGGTGTATAAGCCGAACAACGACGGCGATGACGATAGAATGGGAGTCGGAGGCAACATGCCGGGCGCCCCCGATGCCGCAGATGGTGGAGCAAACGGCGTCGCAGCCGCGCAAAACGGGATCCCCCAAGCCGGCGGCAACGGAAACCGCGGTCCGGGCGGAGGCGGCATGAACGGCGCTCAGAACGGCGTTTCGCTCGTCTACACGGACGATGAGATCAGCAGCTATTCCGCGATTTTCGATAACGCCGTGACGAAGACGGATGAATCCGGCTACCAACGCGTGATCGCCGCGTTGAAAAACCTGAGCACAGGCACGGATCTGGCTTCGACGGTGGACGTGGATGCGGTGTTGAAATATTTTGCCGCGCATACCGTCGTCGTGAACATGGACAGCTATACCTCCAATATGGGGCATAATTATTATCTTTATGAAAAAGACGGCCAGCTCAGCATGCTGCCTTGGGATTACAATATGGCGTTCGGCGGGTTCCAGTCGGGGACGGCTTCCGACGTGGTCAATCAGGCGATCGACACGCCCCTCTCCGGCGTCAGCCTGGAGGATCGTCCGATCCTCGGCAAGCTGCTCGAAGTGCCCGAGTACAAGGAAAAATATCATCAATACCTGCAACAAATCGTGACGGGTTATTTTGCCGGCGGTAAGTTCGAACAGACGGTTGCAAGCCTCGATCAGCTGATCGGCAGCCATGTGGAAAACGATCCGAGCGCCTTCAGTACGTACGATGCGTACAAAGCGGCGGTTGCCGAGTTGTCGAAGCTGGGCGCGCTGCGGGCGGAGAGCATTCAAGGACAGCTCGACGGCAATATTCCTTCGACGACCGACGGTCAAACGGCCGACGCCAGCGCGCTGATCGACGCCTCCTCGGTGGATCTCTCCAAGCTGGGCAGCGGGATGGGCGGAGGCGGAAGGGGCGGCTTCGGCGGCGGGCAAGGCCGGTTCCCGAACGGGACGAACGGCGGCGGCCAAACGAATGCGCAGCCAGGAAGCGATCCCGTCGGACAGCCGACTGCTTCGCCTGCAAGCTAAATAGTAGCAGCATATTTTGCCCATAAGCAGAGCGCACAAAGGGACGATCGAAAAATTATCAGGCCGCCGGCGCAACCGGCGGCTTTTAGTTACACCTTATAAGTAACCAACGCCGAGCAAAACTGGGACAAACTCGTTCCCGTTTTTTTCTTGAACATTTTGCCGAACGTATGCACGTCCGCGTATCCGACAAGGGTCGCAATCTCGCTTACCGACAGATTGGTCTGCAGCGCCAGCTCCCTCGCTTTTTGAATGCGCACCCAGGTCAAATACTGCATCGGCGTAAGTCCGAATTGACGCTTGAACTGCACGATAATGTAGTTGCGGCTAAGTCCCGCGATCTGTTCAAGGTCGCTGTGCTGGACATTTTCCGCGTAATGCTCGCGAATGTGATTTTGCAGCAGCAAGAGCTTGGCTTTTATTCGCTCCTCTACCGTGGACCCGGTCGACGTTCGGTTCATTCCGGTCGCGGCTTCCCCGAGCGTCTCAAGCAACAGTCCTTGCGCTTGCAGCTGCGAGGAAATACCCGGCTGCCGATACAGATGCACAAGGCGAATCAGCTTTTTCTCGAGTTCCGTGCCCGCATAGTTGCCGAGCAAATGCAAGTCTCCGAACAACTGGTTAATCGGAAAGTCATGGTCTCCGAAATGAAAAACGAGGGAAAGACAAATATACGGTTCCCCCTCCAACGTTAGGATGGAGTGAAGCTCGCCGGGGCGGTGGAACAGCAGGTCGCCTTTGACTGTAGGATACGCATGCCCGCCAACCGGATAATCCGCTCTGCCCTCAACGACATATTGGAGCACGTATTGACCAATCGTCCGGTTATGAATCGCCCATCCCTTCGGAGCGTCAAACAAATGCGCCAGCGTAATATAGGGTGGAAACTGGAAGTCCGGTACATCCGGCGACATTTCGCTTAGAGACGTACTGCCCAAGGCCAGATGTTCCCGTTTCTCATCGCTCATCGTTATCGCCTCCTTTTCTATCGTATAACAAAGTGATTTTGGCAACAAGATTGAATGTCCCTGCCAAATACACCGGGCGATTTATTCGCTAAACTCTTACTCGAGAGCACAACCTAACGAGTAGAGGAGACAAAACGATGAGCAAATCGCAGATCGAAATGTTAGTTGCCGATGCGCGTACGCAAAGCAGCATCACGGAGGAGCAAGCCCAATTCTTTTTAGATAATGGATTTCTGGTCATTAGGGGCGTGCTTCGGGGAGAAGAGCTTGCGACCGTTCAAGCCGAGATGGAAAAGCAGGTGGCCAAAGGCGTGGCCGGCGTTCAGGACGACCCAGACTATATGTACGGAAAAGGCGGCAAAACCGGCCGCAACGTACTGCGCCGCGTCGAGTATGTCATCGACAAAAGCGATCCGATGAAGGCGCTTCTCGGTCACCCTTTTATACTGCGCTCGGTCGAGAAGCTTCAGGGCAACAACTTTATTCCAACCTGGGATTCGATGGTTCTTAAAATGCCGGATGAAGGCATTATCGTGCCTTGGCACCGGGATGCGGAAGTGCCGGCCGGCTGCGAAGACCCGAGGCCTATATTTAACGTCGACTTTTACCTGGATTCGGCGGATCTGGCGACTTGTCTCTGGGTCATTCCCGGCAGCAACAAGTGGTCGAAGGAGGCATGCCAAGCGCGGATCGAACAAGACGGAGCCGACCGGTTCAGCACGGAGGATGCCATTCCCGTTCCGCTTGAAGCGGGCGATGCCATTTTCCACGACATCACGGTGCTTCACGGCTCGCCCGCGGGAGACGGCAATCCGCTGCGCCGCACGGTCTACTACGAATTCCGCCCCGGCGAGATCGAATGGAATTTTGGACCGCATACGCGCGAATATCTCGGACTGAAGCAGCAGATGCTGCTCGAATGCTTGGACCGCAGAGCCGCCGCCTCTTATGCGCAAGGCGAAGAGCCTTTTGTTTACAAACCGGATGGGGAATTTGCGCTCGGCGAACGCACGGCGTTGGAGTCGTTCCGTTATCCGCACTTAAAATACTGGAGAGGTTAATGAAGGTTTTAACAATCTTCGAGGCCGGTGCATGGATGCACCGGCCTTTTTGCATCGATTGATGCGAACATGCAGAATCGTTAAAATGAATGAAGGTGGATAAGAGCTGTACAATGATTCAGGAAACGGGGACGGTTAGGCATGCTTGTGTTAAGAAACGTTCGACCCTCAGATCTGGAGCACCTTGTACGGATTGAAAACGAAGGGTTTTCCCAAGAGGAGGCTGCCACTAAGGAGGCCTTTGCTAAGCGGATTGCATTGATCCCCGATACATTTATCGTGGCGGAAAATGACGGAGAAATACTCGGTTATATTAATGGTCCCGTCATTGATCGACCGTACATAACGGACGACTTGTTCAAAGAAATCAAGGCGAATCCCGATAAGGGCGGGTATCAAAGCGTTTTAGGACTAGCCGTATCGGAGAAGGCAAGAGGGCAGGGCGTCGCAAAAAAATTAATGGACGCGTGGGAGGAACTTGCGCAAGAAAACGAAAGGGAAGGCGTTACGCTAACTTGCAAAGAAGAGTTGGTCCCCTTTTATGAAAAGCAAGGTTTTGCGAACCGCGGCCGATCCGAATCGCAGCACGGCGGCGTTATCTGGTACAACCTGGTCAAGGATCTGGCATCCTGCAACGACTTAAGATTTGGTTAATATAAAAGCATTAAATTTTAAGAAGTATATCGTATTGTCGAAACATAAGCACAATGCGCGGTCCTTGGCGCATGCGCTTGTCTCCCAATTACGGTTCGAAAGAAGGTAATGGCATGAAGCAAAACCGAACCCTGTACATCCCTGCAGCCATCTCGCTTCTCGCCGGCATTGCCTTGATTTTGTACGCATTTTCCGGCGTTGTCCACCCGGGGAGCGCTCACGGCGGACCGTCCCTCGGCAATGCGCCTCCCGGCATGGAGCGCAGAGAGCAAGGAAGCGAAGGCTTGTTCAGGACGTTAGGCACGATCGCCGTCTGGTGCGCGGCTGTCAGTTACGCATGGCTGCGATTGAAAAAGAAGCGTAGGTCTCCTTCGGCTTTAGTGAAAAAACTTGTTCCTCTGTTCAATCGGCTCCATCAACCGGTTGCTTATGCGGCCCTCGTACTGATCGCGGCTCACGGCATTTATTTTTTGACGCAGGCAGTCGTCAAGGACGACACGTATACAGGCATTGCGGCATTCGTGCTGCTGCTGACTTTAGCGGTCTACGGCTACCTGATCCGCCGCTTGAAGAGCAAGCATACGCGCAAAATCCATTTTGGGCTGGCAACTGCCTTTGGCGTCTTCGCGTTTATTCATGCCGGCGGCTCCGCTATAATCGCTGCGCTAAGCGTCGTCGTATTATGGGGACTGATTGAATTCGTAGAGCGAATGGCTTCCCGTACGTAAACAACGGGCATCATACAAAAACGCTTTGTACGGAGTAACCTCCGCACAAAGCGTTTTTAATTAGCGTTACAGGTTAACGCTGTTCATGGAAGCTTCCGGATAGCGCAAGCCAAAAGCCGTTCCTCGCGGCGCTGCGTCATCGATGCGAGCAAGATCCTCTTGCGTTAGCGCGACTTGCAGTGCGCCAACGTTCTCTTCCAGATACTTGATCCGTTTCGTGCCGGGAATCGGCACGATGTCTTCGCCTTGCGCCAGCAGCCAGGCAAGCGCTAGCTGAGAAGGCTCGCAGCCTTTCTCTGCGGCCAACTCGGCGACTCGTTCAACGAGATCCAGATTGCGCTGGAAGTTATCGCCTTGGAAACGCGGGGAGAAGCGGCGGTAGTCGTCCTCCGCCAGATCCTCGAACTTGCGGATCTGTCCGGTCAAAAAGCCGCGGCCTAGCGGGCTGTAGGGCACGAAACCAATGCCGAGCTCCCGGCATACGCTCAGGATATCGTCCTCGACGTCGCGGCTCCAGAGCGAATACTCCGTCTGCAGCGCAGCGATCGGATGTACGGCAGCCGCCCGGCGGATCGTAGCGGGCGCCGCTTCGGACAGCCCGAGGTAACGAACCTTGCCTTCGCGCACCAGCTCGGCCATCGCGCCGACCGTCTCCTCGATCGGCGTATTCGGATCGACTCTGTGCTGATAATAGAGATCGATATAATCGACGCCGAGACGGCGAAGGCTCGCTTCGCAGGCGGCTTTTACATATTCAGGACGGCCGTCGATACCCAGATACTTGCCATCTTCGCTGCGCACATTACCGAACTTGGTCGCGATTATCGCCTTTTCGCGCCGTCCCTTGAGCGCTTTACCGATCAATTCCTCATTTTTGCCAACGCCGTACATATCTGCCGTATCCAATAGGTTTATCCCCAGCTCCAGGGCGCGGTCGATGGTGCGCAGCGACGTTTCGTCGTCCCTGCCGCCGTAGAAGTCGGACATGCCCATGCAGCCCAGCCCAAGTGCCGATACTTCAAGGCCGCCGTTGCCTAACGTTCTTCTTTTCATATTCAATCCGCCTCTCTTGTACAAGTCTGTTGGACCAGCATCTTTATTATGCCTCGACCGACGCTGGATCGGGTAGCCGGATCGTGCCAAGTTGTTGCCTAAACCTCCAACCGATCGGCTGTCGGTGTCGTTCGGTGCTATAATGAATTTAACCACAATAGCCTTGCGACGGAGGGAAACTGATGCTGCAACCGCAAGTCACAGCCTCGCCAGGACATGCCGAGAGAGAAGAGCTTCTGCAAAAGAACGGCCTCGCATTCGTCGAAAAGCTTGCAGAGCTAGCCTCGTTGATCGAACGAAATACGGGCAGCGACGGGATCTATGATACGGCTATACCGTCGCTACGTCTGATTCGAAGCTCAAAGTCTACATTGCCCGTTCATACGATTTATGAGCCGGCAGTCGTAATCGTCGCCCGAGGCACGAAAATCGTCATGCTTGGCAGCGATAGCTATACGTACGGCCCTTCCGCGCATTTTGTCGTTTCGGTCGACCTGCCGGTTACCTCGCGGCTGCTGCAAGCTTCCGCAGAATCGCCTTACTTATGCCTGCGGCTCGGACTTGATCCGGCTCAAGTGCTGGAGGTCATTAAAGGTGCGGAGCTTGAGGGCGAGGATGCGAGGGAATTAAAGCGCGGGGCGTACGTCGATCGGACGAGTCCCGAGCTGTTGGACGCCACGGTTCGGCTCGTGAAGCTGCTGGATACGCCCCGGGAAATCTCTTATTTGGCGCCGCTGGTTATCCGCGAGATGTTTTTCAGGTTGTTAAGCGGAGGATACGGCGGCGCTTTCAAGCAGATCGCGCTGACCGGAAGCGGCACAAGCCGGATCGCCGGCGTCATTGCCCGCATTAAGCGTGACTTTGCAAATACGCTTCATATCGAAGAGCTCGCCAGAATGGCGCATATGGGCCCTTCGTCGCTGCATCGTTACTTCAAGGAAGTGACCACGCTCAGCCCGCTGCAATATCAGAAGCGGATCCGGCTGCAGGAGGCGCGCCGTCTGCTCCTGACCGAAGCTGTCGACGCTGCGGATGCCGCTTACCGGGTCGGCTACGAGAGCCCCTCGCAATTCAGCCGCGAATACGCTCGGTTGTTCGGCTTGCCGCCGATCAGCGATATTAGAAAACTGCGGGAAGAAACGGAGATGGGGATCGGCTGATCGTGTAACAGGCAGAAGACCGCTAACCGAACGGAGGGAGACGACGTGAAAATCAAATGGGGGCTGTATGTGCTGCTAAGCCTGGCGCTTGCAGGTGCTGCAGCTTGTTCGAAAGAGAGTGATGGAGGTGCGGGAATGCCCGGCGAATCTCCGCAGCGCTCGCAGCCGGCGGGCGGTCCGACTGGACCGGGTTCGAACGTTGGTGCGTCGGAAGGCGCCTCACCCGAAGGGAGCGGCAACGAAAGCGACGATCCTGGCGATTCGTCCGCGCGTGCGAACGTCAAGCTTACGCCTGTTTTCCAAGGGGTAAATTTGGACCGGCCGACGGCGATCGAGTCAAGGGGGGACCGTCTGTACGTGACGGAGCAGGAAGGGCGAATCGTCGCGCTCCGCGCGGCCGAGGCGGACAAAGGCGGAAAAACGGAAGCGGTGTTGGACCTGACGGACCGCGTTTATTCCAAGGGGACGGAGCAAGGACTGCTTGGATTGGCATTCGATCCTCAATATGAAGTCAACGGATTCATCTATGTAAACTATACGACCCGGACGAATACGGAAATCGCGCGTTATCGTCTACTTATGGAAGAAGAGACGGCGTCAGGCGGCGGGAAAGATGAAAAAGTGCTGTTGACGTTTAAGCAACCCTATGCGAACCATAACGGCGGCCAGCTTGCATTCGGCCCTGACGGCTACCTATATATCGGGACGGGCGACGGCGGCAGCAGCGGAGATCCGCAAGGCAACGGACAGAACAAGCAGTCGCTGCTCGGCAAGGTTCTGCGCATCGACGTTAGCAAGGCTGAAGGCGACAAGGCGTACGCGATTCCGGCGGACAATCCGTTCGCGAAGGGCGGCGGAGCAAAGGAGATCTATGCGTACGGTCTTCGCAACCCTTGGCGCTTCAGCTTCGATGCCGCCACCGGAGAGCTGTGGGCGGCGGACGTCGGTCAGAACAAGTTCGAGGAGATCGACAAGATCGTTAATGGCGGCAACTACGGCTGGAATCTCAAAGAGGCGGATCGCTGCTATAAGCCCGCAAGCGGTTGCGAAGCCGAGGCGAGCAAGGCGGACGTCATCGACCCCATCTGGTCCTACGGACGCGAGGAAGGGCAGTCTATTACCGGCGGATATGTATACCGAGGTGCGGCCATAACCGGTCTCGCAGGTTGGTATGTATACGGCGATTATGGCTCAGGGAAGATATGGGCGCTCCAAGAGGAGGCGGGAGGCAAGTATCACAACGAGCTCCTCCTGCAATCCGAGTTGAATATAACGACCTTCGGCCGCGACGAGCAAGGGGAATTATATCTAACCTCGGCCGAAGGCGGACTCTATCGGCTGGATTCGAGGTAAATGAAAGCCTGAACGGTGGGGGTGATCGAGAAATGTTCCAAAACTTGAAGCGAAAGGTCAAATTTGCGTCGCCTCCTCCGGTACGCATTCCGATTGAAGAGCAGCTCGCGAATCTTGCCGAAGTGGGCATCGCGCTAAACCCGAATATAGAAATAAGCGACTTATTAGAAAAAGCGGTTCTTATTGAAAAAACTCATTTTCATCCGTTAAACCGTCTGTTAAGCATCTTTATTCCTGCTGCTTCAACTTAATAATAATGCGTCTGTTTTGCGGCGAATGCTGCAAAGAGGAGCGGACGGCTAGGCCTGTCGCTCCTCTTTTTTAACGAATAGGAGAGCGCTAAGATCCGTTCCCGTTAGGACGTACCCCGTATTGAATACGAGGCTGCGATTGCGACGCGAACGTATTCCCGCAGCTGACGGGCGGTCCGATCGTCGTCGTTTCCTTAATTGGCGCAAGCGCGGCGGTAATAAGCGTCTCGTCCAGACAATAAGTATGCGCCAGCATGTTTCTTGGCGCGAGCCGCAGGAAATCCGATACGGCGATGAACTCGGGAACCGGGGCGTCAAAGATCGCGATAATATGCGTTTGATTTTCCGTCGCCATCTCCCAATGAAACCAGCCCTGGGGCACGAGGGCGACCTGGCCGGGCCTGAGGGCGAAGTTTCGCACTTCTTTGGTAAACGGATTTAGAATAGAGACGACGGCCGCTCCCGAGACCAGATAGACGAGTTCGGAAGCGTTCTGGTGGACATGCGGCTCCACCACGTTGCCCGCGGACATAAAAATATCCAGCAGCGACGCATTGCCGAGGGTGTTCAGCTGTTGAATGCCAAGCGTATTGATGTAGTTGGCGCTATCTTTCGTAAAAGTCCGATTTTGGTTGACGTCATAAGCAAATTGCACGTTAGGCGAAGTGAAATCCATATAAGAAACGGCCATTCGATATACCTCCTGTCTTCTCAACGCGCGTACTTTCCCCGTTTCTCACGATATGAGTCGACAGCTTGGCATATGTGTCAAACGATCGCATGATTTCCAGACTTCTGGTCAAGATAAGGGAAAATTAAACGGGGTATGTGGATGAGCCGCTTCCGATATATAGTTTGTGGTTTGCCGATCATTTTCATCTTGATCCAATCGTTAATGCCATTACATATCCATGCGAGTCCGGCGCTTCCGATCGTTAAAGATACCGGTATCGTTACGATTGAAGTATTTCCGCAGCGCCATAAGTTAATGGTATATCTGGATCATATCCCATACAAAAGCTTTCCGGTTGCGGTCGGCAATCCCTCCACGCCAACGCCCGTAGGGGATTATATCGTCACCTATAAGGGGAAAAATTGGGGTCCTTCGTTCGGTTCGCGTTGGATCGGCTTAAACGTGCCCTGGGGCGTTTACGGAATTCACGGCACCAACAAGCCTTTCTCCATAGGCCGGCATGCCAGCCACGGTTGTATTCGCATGCGGAATCGGGATGTCGAGGAATTGTACGAGATGATCCCCGTCGGAACGAAAGTAACCATATTCGGCCATGCGCTCGGCGAAGCGAATCAAGATTTGAAACCGGTAAGCGAAGGGGATGCCGGCGCAGTCGTTCAGCTCATTCAGAACCGCTTGCAGAGCGCCGGATATTACGACGGCCCCTGCGACGGCAGATTCAGATCTTCTACGACTATCGCGCTAAAAAAATTCCAGCGTCAGAACGGGATCGCCGCGAATGGCGTCGTCTCGCTAACCGTATATGAATTATTGGGTCTTTTAGAATGAAATGCATGGCGAGTGCATTCGCGTATTGTACGCCGGCCGTTTATCGTTTAGTCTCGAACTAGTATCGATCTGTCGAGGGGAGAAGCTGACATGATCCGAGTGCTTATCGTAGACGATTCCATGTTAATTCGCACTAGCTTGTCCAAGCACGTAACGGATTATAGCGATACGATGGTTGTTTCAGGAACCGCTTCCAATGGCGTTAAGGCACTGGAATGGCTGGAACTCTATTACGCGGATTTGTGTATCACCGATATTCGTATGCCGCTCATGGACGGGTTGGCGTTGATCGAGCAGATCAACCGGCTTTACCCCTGGATGAAGTGCATGGTCGTATCCAGCTACGACGATTTTCATTACGCGCAGCGCAGCATGAAGCTCTTTGCGCTGGACTATATTTTGAAACCGGTCGATTCGCGGGCGTTGAACGAGTCTCTATTCTCGGCGACGAGCCGTATGATGCAGGAGCGCAATCACGAGGCTGCCCAATTGATCTTGCGCAAGCTGCCCCTAAACCGGGCTTGGATGGAACGATGGATCGAGCAGATCCAAACGCTGCGTAGCGAGACGATGCCGCTGCTCATTGTCGAGACGCTCGAGCTATTGGAAGACTGGGCGGCCGGCAGCTATTATTTATTGAACGCGCTTTCTATTCTATGGCTTCAAACGGTCGTCGAAGAGCTGTCGAAGGGCAAGCTTCGAATCGAATGGGACGAGGACGAGGACGAGGATTTGGAGCTTCTGGATCCCATGCTGACGATTTCGTCAACGCGCGGCTATTTTCGCTTATGCGCCGTCAGAAGAATGGAACAAGGGTCTAATCGCTTGATAACGGCCATGCGGGGCATCCGCGACAATCAGTCGACCAAGGTCGTCGATGCGATGAAGCGATACATTCAAGTCCATTACGGCGAAAAGATGAACTTGCAGGATCTGGCCGAGCGGGTGTCGCATAATAAAACTTATATGTGTACCTTGTTCAAGCAAGAGACGAACATGACGGTCTGGCATTATATCGTCGCGGAACGGATGAATCATTCGCGCGACTTCCTGCTCAACTCGTCGTTAAAGGTATATGAAATCGCGAATCGCGTAGGCTACGAGGATGTCGATTATTTTACGAGAATATTCAAAAAGCACTTTGGACTCAGCCCGTTGGACTATAAAAAGCGTATGGAATCGTAACGATCGACACACCGCCCGGTGTGTCGATTTTTTTTGCGCAATGCGTCTCTCCCGCGATCAGGTTCTAAAAACCTGAATATCGTCAGGTGAAAACGAAAGCTGATCCGGTATTAGTAGATTGGCGATTCCCTTACAATATAATCCAGACCAGAAGGGAAGGAGTCGAATTCGGGTTAGGTCGAACCAATAATCCTGAGAGAGACGGTGATGTTTTTATGTCCACAAGGTCGAGACCAAAGTTGAGTATGCTGCTGATTGTAACCATCCTTCTATCGTTTTTTGCGCAATTTGGAGCAGTTCACGCAAGCGCGGCTAATGATGATTTTGACACGCTAAGAGAGAAGTGGAAGGACACGATAACGGGCGGAGCCGCTTACAACACTTCCGATCCTGATGTCGCATTCAAAATTAATTTTGTAGCGCAAACCAGTTGGGGAACGATGGACAAATCCGCCGGACGAACTTATTTGTGGGCGGATTTGAATAGCGCAACCACCGTCTCGCACATCACGCAAAGTTATTTGCGCATTAAGGAAATGGCGATCGCCTACAGTACTTACGGTTCAAGCCTGTATGGCGACCCAACGCTTAAAAGCGATATTATCGGCGCTCTGGATTGGATGTATGCCAACCGGTACAATGAATCTCTGGGACCCGTGGATTGGGTTACGTGGTGGGATTTGGAGATCGGGGCGCCCATCCAACTCGTCGATATCGTATTGTTAATGTATGACGATCTGACTGCCACGCCGAATAAAATGACGAATTATATGAACGCGGTCGAAAAGTTCGCATCCGACCCGACCAAACTGCACAACAACGATTCCATTGCTACGGGCGCGAACCGCGTCTGGAAAACCCAAATTGCGGCCGTACGCGGCATTATCGTAAAATCCGGCACTAAGCTTGAGGCTGCAAGGGAAGCTTTGAGTCAAGTCATGGACTACGTGACGACGCAGGACGGCTTTTATGAAGACGGTTCTTTTATTCAACATCTTACTTATGCGTATAACGGCGGGTACGGAGCGAATCTGCTGCAGGACATGGCGAATGTGCTCTATTTATTAAACGATTCGCCATGGGAATCCACATATGCGGGTCTGGGCCATGTTTATCAATGGGTGTACGACTCCTACGAACCGCTGATCTACAACGGTGCCATGATGGATATGGTTCGCGGCCGGGAGATATCGAGAAGCTACAATCAAGATCATGTCGTAGGCCACAAGGTGATGGGAGCCATCTTGCGAATGTCGCAAAGCGCGCCGGCGGCGGATTCGAAGCGTATGAAAGAGATGGTCAAATACTGGATTCAGCAGGAGGGCCCGGCCAATTTCTATAAAGACGCCAATATGAACATCATGCTGCTGGCAAAAAACATACTAAACGATGCGAACATCGTATCCCGAGGCGAAAAGGTTCAAACGAAGGTGTTTGCCGGCATGGACAGGGTCGTTCATCAGAAGCCGGGCTTTGCCTTCGGCGTAAGCATGTCGTCCAGCCGGATCGCCAACTATGAATCGATAAGCGGCGAAAACTTAAAGGGTTGGTATACGGGAGAGGGAATGACCTATCTTTATAACAACAACGATCCGCTGCAATATACCGATTACTGGCCGACGGTCAATAAGTACCGCTTGCCCGGAACGACGGTGGACACGACGCCAAGAGCCGATGCATCGGGCGCCGGGTACACGAGTCCGAATACCTGGACGGGAGGCACGGCGCTTCTCGACCAATACGCGACGGCCGGAATGGACTTGAAGGCTTACAATAAAACGCTCAAAGCGAAAAAGTCATGGTTTATGTTCGACGATGAAATCGTTGCGCTAGGCAGCGGAATCAACAGCACGGACGGCAGCAATATCGAGACGACGATCGAAAACAGGTTGCTTAACAAAGCGGGGATCATGCAGGGCATCGATCCGGGCTCGCCTGCTTCGACGCCGACGGGCAGCGAACCTCTAAGATTAAAGGTATCTGCCGTAACGGACAGCGGCAATGACGGCACCAATCTGCCGCAGTATACGATCGACAATAACCTCGATTCCAGATGGTCTTCCCTTGGCGACGGCCAATGGATTCAATTCGATCTCGGCAAGATTCAACCCATCGGCTATATCGGCGCTAACTTCCTCAGCCAGACAGGAAGAACGACCTCATTCGACGTCCTTGTGTCCGACGATCATTCGGTTTGGAATAGCGTTTATAGCGGCAGCTCTGCGATTGTAGGCAGCGCTTCTCAGATCCAAGTATTCGATTTTCCCGACGTTCAAGCCAGATACTTAAAAATCGTTGGCCATGGGAACACGGCGAATTCGTGGAACCATATCAATGAGCTCCAAATCTACGCGCCTAGCGTTTCAGGCAATTTGGTCGTGCCGCCGACGGTCGTGCCTTTGAATGCGTCTCCCGCCACCAATAGTCTCGAAACCGTCGATTCCGATATCGCGACGTATTGGTCGTCGACCGGGGATGGGCAATCTCTGAAGTACGACCTCGGCAGCAATATCCCGGTTGGTTATGCAGGAATCAGCTTCTTCCAAGGCGTATCTCGCCAATATTCCTTTGATATCCAGACTTCGGCCGACGATTCCGTATGGGCGACCGCGTACAGCGGCCACAGCAACGGACTGACCTCCGAAATTCAAGCCTATGATTTTGCGGATACGAACGCCCGGTATTTAAAGCTCGTTTTCCACGGCAATGACGTCGATCTGACCAATAAAGTTTCCGAAGTTCAATTTTATGGGCCTAACTCGCTGGGACCCGTATTAAATCCTTTGCATAACGGCACTAAAAACAAAGGAGACGAAAAGCTTGTCGTCAATGGCGTGACGAAGCCGGCCGGACTGGGATGGACGGAGGATATGAACAATGTATCATTTGCTTATCTGGAAGGCACCGGCGGATACTACTTCCCGCAGCCGGCCAATATCAAAGGGTCGAGAGAAGCCATGCAGGGCAGCTGGGCCCAGGTTGGTGCCGGGGGATCTTCCGCAACGCTCTCCAAAAACTATTTGACGCTCTGGTACGATCATGGATCGAATCCCGTCAACAAGGATTATGCCTATGTCCTGCTGCCGAACAAGAGCGAGGCACAAACGGCAGCTTACAGCGCGAATCCGGATATCGAAATCATCGCGAACACGGCGGGCGTGCAAGCGGTCAAAGACAAAGCGCTTAACATCGAAGGCGCAAACTTCTGGACCGCAGGCAGCGCCGGAGATCTGATCGCCTTTAACCCTTCATCCATCATGTTGAAGGAGCAAGCCGGGGTGCTGGACGTTGCCGTTTCCGATCCGACGCATCTTCAGAGCAAGGTTACTTATGAAATCCGGAAAACAGGAATAGCGGTCATCGAGAAGGATCCCGCCGTTACGGTTTTACAGCTAAGTCCTACAATCAAGTTCGAGGTCAATACGCAAGGCAAGGCCGGCGCCGCACAAAAGCTTTCCATTCAATACGATCCTTCAGTAACGCCGGAATGGCCTGCCGATCGCGTGACCGTGGTCGATGAGTTGAACGATTTTACAAATATGTTTTATCACACGGCCAAGCTTGCCTTTGACAGCGCTAATTCAACAAAGATGGAAGGGGATACGTCGCGGTTGTCCAGAACCGCGAATACGAATGAATTTGTCGTTTATAAGGCTTTTACGAATAAGAAGATGGAAAAGTTCGCGATCGATACGTGGTATTTTCCAGGCGAATCGACGACGGATTTTGAATTCTATACGTCGCCCGATAACGTGACTTACACGCAGCTAACGCCGCACAGGGTATCCGTGCCGGGGGTATCGCTCAGCTGGAATAAAGTGAGCTATAGCAGCGATGCATTGCCTGCAGGAACGCTTTACCTGAAAATCGTTTACAAGCAAAATACGTCAAACGTTTGGAACCCGCAAATGGGCAAGGTCGAGATCACGAGCATATCCGGACCGGACGCGATCCCGCCCGTTAACGTCGCACTGAATAAAACGGGCATTACCTCGAATGCGAACGCTCAAAATCGGACGCGTCTAACGGACGGAGACAAGAACGCCGCCAACTTTGTAGATATGTTCACCAACACGGTAAACTGGATTCAGATTGACCTCGGAGAGAATTATGATATTAATGATATTAAATTATGGCACTATTTCTTGGGCGGAAAGACCTATCATGATGTCATCGTTCAGGTATCGAACGACAGCACATTTGCGACGAAGACAACGGTTTTCAACAATGATGCGGACAATAGCGCAGGGCAAGGCGCGGGAACGGACGCGGAGTACGTGGAATCGAGCGGCGGGAAGGATATTCCGTTCGCCGAAACGAACGCGAGGTATGTACGCTTGTGGCTGAACGGAAGCAATGCGAATGCATACAGCCATTATGTGGAGGTCGAGGTCTGGACCGCCGAAAAGCTGGCGCAAACGCTGCCGGCCGGCGCAACGTTTGCCGCCGATAAAACCGCGCCGACCAACGCCGACGTTACCGTTACGATCAGCTATCCTAACGAAGCGACGGTGAAGGAGTACAGACTGGGCACCGGCGGTACATGGACGCCTTACTTGAGTCCTGTCACCGTCTCGGTCAATGAAACGGTGTATGCCAGAGGAAGCAATGCGGCGGGCGACGTCTCCGAGGTCACGAGCTATGCGGTAAGCAACATCGATAAAGTCGCGCCGGTGACGACCGCAAGCTTATCGCCTTCGGTACCGGATGGCGCAAACGGCGCGTTCGTTGGTCCGGTCACGTTGACTTTGACCGGCAGCGACAACGCGTCCGGCGTGGCGAAAACTGAGTATAGTCTGGATAACGGGGCAACGTGGCAGCTTTATACGTCGGCCGTTACGTTCGACAAGCAAGGTCAGTTCAGCTTGATTTACAAATCAACGGATCATGCCGGTAATACGGAGTCTGCTCAAAATACGAGCTTCGCGCTTGCCGCGACAGCAGTCAAGATCCAGCTCAAAGACAGCAACGGCAATCCGTTAAGCGGCGGCCAAGTCAAATATTACGATAACGGCTGGAAGGACTTCGGTACGACCGACAGCGCCGGAGCGGCAAGTAAATCATTGCCGGAGAAAAGTTATAACTTCCGTATGTATTATGGAGGCATGAATAACGACAAGACGCAGAACGTCGGAACCGACGCAGTCGTTGTCTTCCGGACGGTCAAAGTCAAAATTCAACTCAAGGATAGCCATGGAAGTTCGCTGGATGCCGGAATGGCGAAATATTACGGGGAAAGCTGGCAGACGATCGGCGATACGACAGACGGCGAGATCAGCAAGGAGTTGTTGCCCGGCGCTTACGCTTTCCGCATGAAGTATGAAGGGATGAACAACGATAAAAATCAAAACGTCGGAACCGATCCCATCGTCGTCTTCCAAACCGTCAATGTCAAGGTGCAGCTCAAGGATAGTCAAGGGAATCCGGTTGACGGCGGCACTGCAAAGTTTTATGGGGACAGCTGGAAAACGATCGGAGATACGAGCGGCGGCGAGGTAAGCAAGGAGCTATTGGCAGGCGCCTATACTTTTAGAATGTACTACGGAGGAACGTTTACGGAGAGCATCCATAATGTCGCGACAAATCCTACGGTCGTATTTCAGCTGTAGAATTCAATGATAGCCGTGCATACCCTCGTTAAAGCCCGCGTTTATCGCGGGCTTTTTTGTCTGAAGCAAGGTATGGGATCAAAAGCCTGCTTCATAACTCGAGCCGCGGAAAATTGGGGGGAGTGCAGGCGTTGGAGGGGACGCTTGAGCTACTTGGCTGCGTGGATCAATTAACTGCATTTGTACATTTATTTTCTAACATAAAGCGACGGTTGGGGTACCAATGCGCAACGCGGGAAACGCATATACGAACAAGTCGGAACCGGATGAGCTGGGGATAGGCGGCTTGGCTGGAAGTTTCGTATGCCTGCCAAATCTAAAAGGACCGTCAGGGCGATTTCGATCTTCCCTGACGGTTTTCTTGACTCTCGATTGAATTATTTCACGCCGAAGTATTCCTTCAGCCCGTCGACGATCGCCTTCGCGACCAGGTCCTGGAAGCTGTCGCTAAACAGGATCGATTCTTCCGTCGCATTGGACAGGAACCCGACTTCGAGTAGCGTGGCGGGCATCGTCGTCTCGCGCAGCACCTGGTAATTCGCGTTCTTGACCTTGCGGTCGGTGAAGCCGGTCGCGCCCAGTACATGCTTATGCATGATGTCCGCCAAGGCTTTGCCGCTATTTTTATAATAGTAAGTCTCCGTACCCCGTACGGTCGGCTTGCCGTCCGCGATGTTGGCATGGATCGAGACGAAGGCATCCGCGTTTGCGGCATTGGCGAGCGAGGCGCGTTCCGGCCGCGGAACAAAGGTATCGTCGCGACGCGTCATCAGAACCTGGAAGGCTGGCTCGCGCAGCAGCAAGGCTTCTACTTTAAGCGCCAATGACAGGTTAAAGTTCTTTTCCAGCTTGTTGGTCGCGCCGACGCCACCGGGATCGCCGTCTCCATGGCCCGGATCGATGACGATGATTTTTTTGCCGTTGTCCGGATTGACGGGGGAAGGCGTCGGCGTGGCGGACGTCTTCAGATCGATCACGTACACGCTCGTCTCAAAGTCGGCTTCCTGGTATGCGGTAAAGCTCTTGTTCCCGGTTAGCTCTATTGTAATCGCGATGGTCTGAGCGTCCGTATCGGTCACAGCGTATCTAACGCGGGTCGCATTCGAGCTATCCGTTACGGCGAACGCGCCTGACTGCGTAGCTGCATCGAACGCCTGAATCGAGGCGAAGGCCGGATCGAACGAAGTTTTCGGCAGTTCGACGACGATGCGCGCCGGATCGGCGGCGGCGTACGTTCTTGGAACCAGACTGCCGACGAACGAGATCGCCAATCGGTCGTTGCTCCAGCCGATGCCCTTGATCTGTCCGCCGGAAACGGGGGAAGGCGAAGGGACTGGCGTCGGCGTCGCTCCCGGCGATGGCGTCGGCGAAGCCGATGGAAACGGCGTTGGCGTGGGTGTTGGCGCCGACGTAGGCTCGGACGTTTGGGGCGAAGCCAGGGAAACGACTTTTTTCGCGTTGTCCCAGCCGACCTCGAGTCCTGCTGCTTCCCCGATAAAGCGAAGCGGTACGAGCGTAGTGCCCGAACGGTTGACGGGAGCGGCATTCAGTTTCAATTCGGCGCCGCCGACGCTAGCGGTCATGCGGCCGATCGTCAGCTCGATGTCGCCGGTTCCCGTTAAAATTTTAACTTGCGCGTTCTGCTGATTCCAGGTAACCAGCAGCGCCAGATTTTCGGCAATGACGCGGAGGGGGACCATAACGCTTCCTTTAATGATCTCGATTTTGTCTTTTTTCTGGAGCGACAGCGCTTGTCCGTCCAGGATGATAGTAGCCCCGGAAGTTTGGGCGCTTGCTTGTCCCGCGAATGACAAACCGAAAATGAGAGCTGCGAGCAAAACAAAGAAGCCGATCTTTTTCAATTTTCCACCTCATCCATATTGTTCTATTGCGTCAAGGTTTAGACGCCTCTCTCTTGGAAAAAGTTTCATAGAATCGATGGTGCATCAAGGGCGCCGATCAATCACTTTGGTGACGTGAAATCAATATGACGATATACATAACTATTAAATTACATTATGTGTTAGGTATATAACTCATTTCGGAATTTCCACAACAATAATGCAAATATATTTGGAATATATACAAAGAATCCAGGATTTTAAAGTGATATAATGTGACACATAACAAAGAAAACAGAAGTACGGATAGGAGGACCTGACATGACGGTAGAGGCAGCACCATACGCTTGGCCTTATGACGGAAGGATTCAACCGCACCGGACAGCGCTGTTGGTCATCGATATGCAAATCGATTTTTGCGGCAAAGGCGGTTATGTCGAGCAAATGGGCTACGATCTGTCGCTGACGGCAAGGGCGATCGGTCCCATCTCGCGGCTGCTTGAGAAAGTTCGGGAAATACCGGGATTCACGGTGATCCACACGAGAGAGGGACACCGGCCGGATCTATCGGATCTGCCGGCCAACAAACGCTGGAGAAGCAAGCAGGCGGGGGCCGAGATCGGCTCCGAAGGACCGATGGGACGCATTCTTGTGCGGGGAGAGCCGGGCTGGGAGATCATTCCCGAGCTTGCGCCGCTGCCGGGAGAGCCGGTCATCGATAAGCCGGGCAAGGGCAGCTTTTATGCCACGGACCTGGACTTGATCCTGAAGACCCGCGGCATCACGCACCTCATTCTAACGGGAATCACTACCGACGTTTGCGTTCATACGACGATGCGCGAAGCTAACGACAGGGGCTATGAATGCCTCATTTTAGAGGATTGTACGGGAGCGACCGATCCGTCCAACCATGAAGCGGCGCTTCGAATGGTACAGATGCAAGGCGGCGTTTTCGGCAGCGTGTCCGATTCCGGCAAGTTGATCAAAGCTTTGGAATCTTTATAAACAGGAAAATGGGGGAATCGAGTATGCGTAAAGTGAATGGGAAATGGATGTCCGTACTTCTGTTGTCTTCTGTAGTGGCGATTGCAGGCTGCGGCAGCACTACCGCCGGCAACAGCGCAGGCGGCAGCAATCAATCGGGGGCTGGCGATACGGCTCCGTCGGCAACGGCAGCGACGTCTGCGGCAGCTTCGACGGCAAGCGCGGATGCCGGCGCAAAGGACCTGAAAAAAGTTGTCGTCCGGCTGAAATGGATCAATCAAGCCCAATTTGCCGGCTTCTACATCGCCAAGGAGAAAGGGTACTACAGAGACGCCGGTCTCGACGTGGATATCCGTCCGGGCGGCTCGGACTTTCCGTCGGTGCAAATGGTGTCGTCGGGAAGCGAAGACTTCGGCGTAACGGGAGCCGATCAAATTCTCATGTCCCGCGAAAAAGGAGCGCCGGTCGTCGCCTTGTCGGTCATTTACCGCTCGTCGCCGTTCGTGTTGTTCACGCTCAAAAGCTCCGGAATCACGTCGATGAAGGATCTCGAAGGCCAAAAAGTCGGCGTCAAGCTCGGCGGCAATGAGGAGCTCACCTACCGCGCCATGGTCAATAAAGCAGGCATCAAAGCCAAGTCGATCAGCGAGATGCCCGTCAAATACGATCTTAGCCCGCTGCTTACGGGACAGGTCAAAGCTTGGCCGGGTTACGTGATCAATGAAGTCATCGCGGCTCAGGAGCAAGGTCAGGATGTGAACGTGATCTATCCGAGCGACTACGGTATTAATTTTTACGCGGATACGCTGTTCACGACCGAGAAAATGATTAATAAGGATCCCGAGACCGTCAAAGGCTTCGTCCAGGCGACGATGAAGGGTTGGGATTATGCGATCAACCATCCGGACGAAGCGGCGCAAGTGACCGTCCAGTACGGCGACCAGCTCAACCTCGAGCACGAGACGAAAATGATGAACGCCAGCATCCCGCTGCTCGAAGCCGACAAAGGCCCGCTTGGCTTGATGGAAGAGTCGGAATGGAGCACGCTGCAGGACAGTCTGATCGACATTGGTTTCCTGAAGAAGAAGCAGGACCTGCCTGTGGCCTTTACGAACGAATTCATTCAACAATAAAGGAGTGATCGCCGATGGCGGCCATCAGAAGCATCGCCGAGTCTGCCAGAGAACGCGCCGCTGGCCCCAACTCCAACTTCAATGTAAAAGCTAACGCCATTTCGATTAAAGATTGCTCCCTCACGTTCGGCAATGTACGCGTATTAAACCAGGTGTCTCTAGATATCCGCAGCGGTGAATTCATGTCTATTCTCGGACCGAGCGGTTGCGGCAAGTCGACGCTTCTCCGGCTCATCCTCGGCCTGCTCTCGCCCGACGATGGCGGCGGGATCGTGCATCACGTACCGCGGGAAGAGATCGGCATCGTCTTTCAAAAACCGGTGCTGATGCCTTGGCAGACCGCCATTCAGAACATCGAGATGCCGCTTAGCATCGGCCCCCAGCGCGCCAAGCAATCGAAGGCCGAGCGTCGCGAGAAAGCGGAGTGGTCGCTTGAGCTTGTGGGACTGACGGATTTCCGCAACCACTTTCCGCAGCAGCTGAGCGGCGGGATGCAGCAGCGGATCGCGATCGCCAGAGCGCTTGCTGCGAACCCATCCATCCTGCTGATGGACGAACCGTTTGGCGCGCTGGACGAATTCACGAGGGAGAAGCTCAATATCGAGCTTCTCCGCCTATGGGCCAATCCCGACACGGCGCTTAACACGGTCGTCATGGTCACCCACTCGATTCAAGAGTCCGTGCTGATGTCGGACCGGATCGTGATGATGTCGCCGCGCCCGGCCAAGGTCCAGGACATCGTGAACGTGCCGCTGTCCCACCCGCGGGAGGCGGAGATGCAGGAGCTCCCGGAATTTTTGAGCGCGGTCAGGGAAATTCGAAAGCAGGTGAAGGCGCTATGACAACCAAAATCAAGGATATTCTTTACCCCGTAGCTTTCGCCCTCGGCTTGATTTTGATCTGGGAAGCCGTCGTCCGGATTTTCGATATTCCGCTATATCTGCTGCCGGCCCCCTCGGACATTGCCCGGGTCATCGACGGCGAGCTGCTGCGCAATATGGGCGTGACCCTGTATGAAGCGGTACTGGGATTCCTGCTCGCCAACGTGCTGGGATTCCTGACGGCGATTCTGTTCGTCCACTCCCGTCCGGCCGAGAAAGGTATATTTCCGCTGGCGATCGCGCTCAAGACGACGCCGGTCGTAGCGCTCGCCCCGCTGCTCGTCATCTGGCTGGGAACCGGATATTGGTCCAAAGTGGCCGCGTCCATGATTATTTGTTTTTTCCCCATACTCGTTAACAGCGTTAAAGGTTTAAAGGCGGTCGAGCACGAAGCGTGGGAGCTGTTTTCGGCCTATAAAGGTACGAAGGCGGAAATATTCTGGAAGCTGCGCCTGCCCACCAGCCTGCCCTATGTACTGTCCGCGCTCAAAATTTCCAGCTCGCTTGCGATCGTAGGCGCCATCGTCGGAGAATTCGTAGGCTCCAATAAAGGGCTCGGTTATTTGGTGCTGTTGTCTTCTTATCATTTGGATACGCCGATTATGTTTTCCGCAATCGCCGCAGCTGCCGTCGCAGGGCTCATCTTGTTCGGGATTATCGCAGCCGTCGAAAAAAAGGTCATTTTCTGGCAGAAGGTGGATGAGGCATGAACATCTCGGTCATACGCGTTCCGGCAGCTTCTCCAAGCGATATCGCTTCGCTGCGGGCTTGCATCGAAGAGGGAACGATTCACCCGTCGCAGGTCATCGCGGTGCTGGGAAAAACCGAAGGCAACGGCTGCGTCAACGATTTTACGAGGGGATACGCCGTCCAATCGCTTCGCGGCTTTTTTGCAGGGTTCGTCGGAGCAGAAGCGGCGGACCGCATTTCCTATATTATGTCGGGCGGCACGGAAGGCGTGCTCGCCCCGCATTTTACGGTCATAAGCCGCTCTGAAACGTCGGAGACTGCAACGCCTTCGGTCGGCTCGAAGTCGCTTGCGGTCGGCGTTGCGCATACCCGGCGCTTCCTCCCGGAAGAGCTCGGGCGCTCCGCGCAGATCGTTGAAGTATCGGCTGCCGTTAGCCGGGCCATGGCGGAGGCGCGCATCGAGTCGGCTGCCGACGTGCACTTCGTGCAGATCAAGTGTCCGCTGCTGACGGACGCCGACATGGCGGATGCCCGTGCACGTGGAACAGAAGTCGCGGTAGACGATACGTACAAGTCGATGGGGTATTCCCGCGGGGCTTCCGCGCTCGGCGCGGCCGTCGCGCTTGGGGAGATTGATCTCGCGGAGATCGGCGACGGCGATGTGTGCCAGTCGTGGGACAAGTACAGCGAAGTCGCGTCCACGTCGGCGGGAAGCGAGCTCGACTATTGCGAAGTGATCGTATTCGGAAACTCGGCGCAAGCGAGCGGCGAGCTGTATATGAGTCACGGGGTCATGGCCGACGCGATCGACGCGAAGCCGCTGCTCGCGATGCTGGCGGACAATCCGGGTGCGGAGGTCGTACAGGTGCTCGCCAAGGCCGAAGCCGATCCGACAGGACTTGTCCGCGGCCGGAGACACACGATGCTGGGCGATTCGGATATCAACCATACGCGTCATGCGCGAGCTGCGGTGGGCGCCGTGCTGGCCTCGATCGTCGGCGACCCGATGATCTACGTCTCCGGCGGCGCCGAGCATCAGGGCCCGGCGGGCGGCGGTCCGGTCGCCGTCATTTTCCGTCGCGCGAATGTTTAGTTTTGCGGCTATTAGAACAAAGAAACGATAGCAAACGACAAGGAGGAAATGCCGACCATGACTGCCGCAGATTTCCCCCTTCGAATGACCGCAGCCTGGCTGCGGGAACAGTACGCGGCCGGCGAACTTACGCCGCGCGACGTCGTAGAAGAGATCATCCGTCGCGCTCGCGCAGACCGTGACTTGAATATATGGATCGCGCCTCCTGAGAAGGAAGCGCTCGAGCCTTATCTGAATCGGCTGGATACATTGGACCAATCCGCGCCTCTGTGGGGAATCCCGTTTGCTATTAAGGATAATATCGACCTCGCGGATATCCCCACGACGGCAGGCTGTCCTGAATATGCTTATACGCCGGACGCGCACGCTTCCGTTGTCGCGCGGCTGACCGAAGCGGGAGCGATACCGCTCGGCAAAACGAACCTGGACCAATTCGCGACCGGGCTCGTGGGAACGAGAAGCCCTTACGGCGAGACGCACAACGCGCTGAAGCCCGAGCTGATCAGCGGCGGCTCCAGCTCCGGATCGGCCGTCGCCGTGGCGCGCGGACATGCCGCGTTCTCGCTCGGCACCGACACCGCGGGATCGGGACGCGTGCCTGCCGCGCTGAACGGCTTGGTCGGCTTGAAGCCAAGCCTTGGCGCGTGGCCGACGCGCGGCGTCGTTCCGGCATGCCGGAGCCTCGACTGCGTGACGGTGTTCGCGCATGATCTCGCAGACGCGATGCGCGTCGACCGGGTCGTACGCGGACAGGACGCCTCGGATCCCTGGTCCCGAACGATCGCTAGACAGCCGTCCGAGCTGCCGCGGCGCATTTTGCTTCCCGCCGGAGACTGGCCGTTTTTCGGCTCTTATGCTTCGGAGTACGAGGCGGCTTGGCAACGAGCGGAGGAGAAGGCGTCGCAGCTTGGCATCGAGGTGCAAACGATCGATTATACGGTGTTCTCGGAAGCCGCTGCCGTCCTTTACGACGGGCCGTGGGTGGCCGAGCGTTGGTCGGCTTTGGGCGAGTTCGTCGAGACGCATCCCGGCGTTACGTTCCCCGTGACGGAGCAGGTGCTGCGATCCGGTTCGGGAGATCGACACGATGCGGCTGCGGTTTTTACGGCCATGCACCGGATCCAGTCGTTGAAGTTTGAAGCGGCCAAGCTGCTCGAGCACGCCGTGCTCCTGCTGCCGACGGCCGGCGGTACGTGGTTCCGCGAAGAGGTCAGGAACGACCCGGTCCGAACGAATAGCGATATGGGGCGCTGGACGAATCACTGCAATCTGCTAGACCTCTGCGCCATTGCCGTTCCGGCGGGAGAAGCCGCGCCGGATGTGCCTTTCGGCATTACGCTGTTCGCGTCGTCGGGCGGAGAAGAAATGCTGGCGCTGCTCGCCGATCGGTGGGCTTACCCTTCGGAGGAGACTCAGCGGCCTTCGGCCGGATTCCTTGACGAACTGCCGATCACGACACCTGTAGCCGTGTGCGGATTGCATATGAGAGGTTTCCCGCTCGAGCGGCAAATGAAGGATCACGGCGCCGCGTTCGTCAAGGAAGAGAAGACGGCTTCCAAATACAAGCTTTACAAACTGCCGACCTCTCCCGCCAAACCGGGACTCGTCAAGCAAGAGCAGGGCGGATCGTCCATCGAGCTGGAAATTTGGGAGATGCCGCTGGAAACGTTCGGCCGGTTTGCCGCGCTTATTCCCGCGCCGCTCGGAATCGGCAAGATCGAGCTGGCGGACGGCACCGAGGTGCCCGGGTTCGTATGCGAAGCGTACGCGTCGGCAGATGCGGCTGCGGAAGACGTCACGGCCGCCGGGAGCTGGAGGAACGTTTGACCGAAAATAAACAAGAGACCGTGAAGGAGCGCGACAACATGATCAAAGCGGAAGAAACGAAGGTTATCGTCGGAGCCGAAATGGAATGGGGCTTGATGCCCAACCACTGGCACCTGTATCACCGGGAGATCGTGAATGCCTCGCATGCGGACGAACTCGGCGTACGCGTCAGTTCGGTGCTGTGGGAGAAAATCGGGGTTGGCGGCGCCGTTCTTCCTCACTACCATGACGTCGCGGAGATTATTCATATTACCGCCGGCGAGGTCAAGCTGCTGCGCGACGGAAACTGGACATTGTACAAAGCGGGAGATACGTTCCACGTGCCGGCAGGGGTCGTGCATTCCGTCGCCTGCGTCGGAGATTCTCCGAGCGAGCAAATCAGCATTTTTCTGCCCGTAGAGGCCGATGTACCTAAGAATACCTACTTTAACACGCACCTCGTCGAAGACACCTATACCGATAAGCTTGGACTATGATTAACGATACGTTGGCCTTTACATGCCGCGATCTGCTGCTGATTCCGAATCTGCAAGGCGCTATCGTACTCGCGGGTCACAAGGGAATGGATCGGGCGGTCAATCGGGTCAACGTCATGGAAGTGCCGGACGTGATCGATTGGGTGCGGCCCGGCGAGTTTCTCGTGACCAGCGGCTTTCCGTTTCGCGACGATCCGGACCGAATCGCGGAGATGATCCCGCAGCTCGCGGAGCGTGGCGTGGCCGCGCTCGGTATCAAAACGAAAAGGTATATCGAGGATATTCCGATTGCCGTGCTGGAGATGGCGAATCAATACGACATTCCGCTCATCGAGCTGCCGCTCCCGACATCTTTTTCCGATGTGGTCCGCGAGGTCATGGAACGGGTGCTGGTCCAGGAAGCGAGGCATCTCACGCTGCTTCAATTCAGATACCAGAAGCTGTCGAAGAAGCTGCTGCACGGCGGGGGAATCGACGACTTTCTCGGCGAGCTGGACGAGACGCTGTTGAACCCCGTCGTCCTGATGGACGGCTCCAACCAGCTTTACTTTTCGCCCATGGCCAAGGCATTGTTCCCGGGAAACGAAGATTCGCAGGAATGGGCCAGGTTGTGCCACGATATCGAGCTGGGCGTCAGCTTCATGACCGTTAACGAACGCCGGATACGGGTGTATATCTCGAACGAGGACGGCAAGGACAACGAATGTAGCATGCTGCTGCTCGAATGGAACCGGGAGCTCGATGATGCGGATAAGCTGACCATGGATCGAATCGGGGTGCTGGTCAGCCTGGAATTGTCCAATCTTCACGCCAGACGCGAGGTCGAGTCCAAGTACGTCGACCAATTTTTGCAGGACTGGCTTACCGGACGCATCGTCACCCGGCAGGACATCCAAGCGAGGGCGGACGCTTGCGGATGCCGCATAGCTCGCGAAGGCGCCTACAGCGCTATTTATGTCAAGCTCCCGGACAGGCATGCCAATCCGAAGCTTCTGTCCAAGGCGATCAAGCAATTCCGCCGGTTCAGCACGGAACGGGACGGCATTTGGGGAACGCAGCTCGACGGACATATGGCGCTTCTCGTCTCGCACGAGACGGCAGAGCATCTGAACCAGCAGCTGGAGAAATGTCTTTATCGGCTCACCCGCCTGCTCGGGCTGGAATCCAAAGCGGACGTCTCCTTCTGCGTCGGCGATCCCGTCGACGCGGCGGACGAGGTCAGACGAAGCTGCGAGCAAGCGCGCAAAATCCATTTTATCAGCTCGATCTGCGGCATCCGCGACGCCCAAATCCGCTATAATCAGCTAGGCGTTTATCAACTGCTGTATATGCTTCCCGAGTCCGAGCAGGTCCTTGAATTTCTCGACCGCATCGTCAAGCCCATCCTTGACTACGACGGCAAGCACAATACGCAGCTGCTCAAAACGCTCCAATGCTACTTGCAGCACAACGAGAACGGCAAGCTGACGGCGGAGGCGCTTTTCTCGCACTACAACACGGTCGCTTACCGCATCGAACGCGTCTACGATCTGCTCGGGCTCGACCCGGAAAAGGTGAACGACCGGCTGCAGCTTCATCTGGCCGTCAAGCTTTACGAGATGAGGCAGGGGCGTTAGTTTTATCGAGTTGCCGAAGCTTTCATTGGGGCCAATGTCCTTGCGTGCTTACTTTCCTTCCGCTTTCCTTCCAGACTCGGGCGCCGCGAATCGCGGACGGGGGAGAGGAAGAAGCAGCAGCAGCCTGCTTTCGGCGTACCGGTCCTTTTCGGATGTTGGGTGAACTCAAAAAGCCTGCATTTGTACATGTATTTTCTGCCGACTCGCACCACTTGAGGAAATACCTGCAAATATGCAGGTAAATGCAAAGCAAAAGCTGGGAATCGGCCTGATGGAAGAAAAAAGATGTATTTGCATCTTTCTCTCTCAAAAGGGTCGACATCGGCAAAAAGGATGTATATTTGCAGGCTTTACGCAGTGGAAGGGCGCGGGTGACGAACGGCCGCGACACCGACATGGCTGTCGGCCTGATCAACGGAACGACTGTCGAAAGTTCCATCGATAGGGGTTCCGCGCGAGTCGAGGTTCGGAGCTCCGCCAAGCCTAATATGACCGTCAGGGTGATCTTCGATCTTCCTTGACGGTTTTTTGTGCGGTTTCCGTTCATAAAGGCAGGAGGATACAAGTTAGCTGATGAACCCGTCTATTACTGAACCTTTTTCAAGCTAAGAGCGAATGATGGGTTGTAACAGTCAGGGAGGGCCCCCCATGAATGATAAAGAGTTGGTTCATTGGCTTGAAAAGGCAGTATCTGGCGAAGAGCCTGCGTTTCAGCTTTTCTATCAGGCGACTAACCAAGATGTTTATCGGACGGTTTCTTTTCTCGTCTATCGCAGGATCAAGCCGTGCTGCATTCAGAATTGCAGCATGAGCTGGGGGGGGAACTCGAATGAAAAAAAAGGATGCATGCGGGCATTGTGACGGCAGCAATCCTGTTTCCGTCTGTCGTATACGCATCATCCTATCTGGCGGACCATATCTTTGGCTCTTCTGGTGACATTGAATAGCGCGGAGGCGCAAGGGAGGACTACCAGCAAATTGAGCAAATGCTGCAGGCTGCAAAAGGCAAACTCACGGAAGACGAATTCAAGGATTATACAACGTTATCCAAGCAGTTGATGCAACTAAAGCTGAAAATGACAGATGAAAACAAGATTAACCATGAGGATAAATTGAATAAGAAGGAGCAGCAGGAATTCGAGCGACTCGCCGCCATGATCGCCCCTTACTTTGAGAAGATAAACGGAATAGATAAACCGTAACACTAATGCGTGCGATGGACTTTTTTGGCTCCCATGCAACAAAGAACAGGATAGGCAACTTCGCCATACTTAAGTTATAATCAATAGAACTTATGGTCCACGGACGCCGTGGGCCATTTCCATTTTACATTGTCTCGGGAGGTATTGAGTTTGAACGCAATCGCCACTGACCGAGTGAAGCTCGCACCAGGCTTTTGGGCCAGCATGCGCCGAATAGGGATCGCCCCTCATGACATCTTGCGCAAATGCTGTTTGCCGCTATCCATGATGAATGAACCGGTCGTCACGACCGCTCAATATTACGCGATCTGGCAGTCGTACGCAGAGCTCGTCGGCGATACCGCCGCCGGAATCGTCAGGTTGGCCACCGCCTTCGAGACGGCGCAATATCCGCCGGCCGCTTTATCGACCTTCCATGCCCGGGATTATCGGGATGCGTTAACGCGAATGACGCGGTACAAACAGATGTGTCCGCCCGAGCACTTGCGCATGCGAGAAACAGACGATCATGGCCTTATCGATCTGGAATGGGCGCATGCGACGCAGCCTGGCCCCTCGATTATGGTCGGTACGACGCTTGCCTATCTTCTGGAGCTGGGCCGCCGCGGAACGAACCTGCCGCTAACGGCTCAATCGGTTTCGTTTGTCGGCGAAATGGGCGATACTGTCGTTCTGGAAAGTTTCTTCGGTTGCCCGGTTCAGGTTGGCGCGGACGTCAATCGGCTTACGCTGCGCCGCAGCGATCTGGATCTCCCGTTTGCCTCCTACAATGAAGAGCTTCTCGATATTCTGACGCCGGCCCTGGATCGTTCGTTGACTGAGCTGCAGAGCAATCAAAAATTAAGCGATAAGGTGAAATGGATTCTTGTACGCTGCCTATCGCAGGGGAGGATCGACATACAGAGCATAGCCCAAACTTTGGGGCTGAGCGATCGCACCTTGCAGCGCCGCTTGACGGAAGAGGGAGCGAGCTTCAAGCAGCTGCTGGCAGACACCAGACATGCGCAGGCACTCGCTTTTTTAGCAGACCCCTCGCGAGAGATTAAAGAGGTCGCTTTCCTCGTCGGATTCGAGGACCCCAATTCGTTTCATCGCGCGTTCCGTTCCTGGGAAGGCACGACGCCGGCGAATTGGCGCGCGGCGCAAGAACTTTGACGCAACGCGCTAGTTACCGCCAAGGTCAAACGCGCTATCATGATCCCTATCTTCAGAATAAGGAGTAGGGACAGATGGAGCTGGAATTGAGAAACAAAACCGCATTAGTAACGGGTTCAAGCAGGGGGATCGGCAAAGCGATTGCCGTTGAACTTGCAAAAGAGGGCGTTCATGTTCTAATAAATGGCAGGAACGATGCCGAAGTAGCGCTTACGGTAAATGAGATTCAGACCAAATTCCCTGAGACCAAGCCTCGGAAGGCGACTGCGGATTTCGTGGACGTAGAACAAAGAGATGCTTTGCTCGAGAAATTCCCACATGTCGATATATTGGTCAATAGCATGGGCGTTTACGAGCTCATGTCCTATGACGACCTGGACGATGCCGTATGGGAGAAATACATTCGCACCAACGTGCTGGCCGCCAACAGGCTGACCCAATTTTATTTACCCGCCATGATCAAACAAAATTTTGGACGCATTCTATTTATCGCGAGCGAGGAAGCCGTGATGCCTTCGGGGCAGATGCCTCATTATGCCGTGACCAAGTCGATGCTCCTGTCCTTAGCCAGAAGCTTGTCCAAGCTGACCAAGGGTATGGAAGTCACGGTAAATACGATCCTCCCGGGACCGACGCTTTCAGAGAACGTGCGAGCGATCATCGAAGGCTTTTATCCGGATAAAAAGATGACTTTCGAGGAAAAAGAGAAGGATTTTGTGTCAAAAAATTTACCGCAATCTGAAATTGCGCGTTTTATACGCCCGATGGAGATCGGTCGGTTGGCCGCATTCGTCTGCAGTCCGTATGCCTCCGCGTTCAAAGGCTCGCCGATCCGAATGGACGGGGGCATGGTGCCGACTATCTTTTAACAAATAGCATGTAAAACTTTGGGGAGGACAAAAAGTCCTCCCCATATTTGGGTTTTAAGGTTATCATTGTGTTAAGCCATCACAATGAAAACAGAGGTGTACGATGGAAGTGGATTCCGGATTCGAGCTGCTCCCCACGATCTTAATTATTGTCTACGGATTATTTATTTTATTAGGGCTGTACAGTCTCTATTTGTTTATCAAGCTTGCGACGCGGGGCATTACGGCACTGGATATTTATATCGATGAGAAGAAAAACAAGCGGCTATAGAAGGGGCGGCAGGACTCGTCAGGACAAAAAAAGCGGCGGGTTATCGGTTGCGCTCGCCGCGCTTTTCTGAGTCTACATTCCGATTTGATTGCTAACGAACAAACTTAACTTACATACAGCATTTTGCAATTCACCTAAATGTACCAAATCGTCTTCAATTATATTAATCGAGGAGCGTTTAGATGGAGGAATACGAAAAAATCGAGATGCAGCTTACGAGTCGTGATGTCGTAGATTTTAATTTTTCGTACATGAAGCGAAACGGGGGCATTTGGATCATTGCCTCTATGGGCGTCCTGTTTCTTGCCTATGCTATTTTCCAAATCTCTCAGGGAAAGCCATTCGGCTCCTATGCTTTCAGCTTGTTCTTTGTAATCTTCAGCGCCTTGTTTCCCATTACGCTCTACCGAAGCGCGGTCCGCAGCTATCAAAACAAGTTTTTGCAGGAAAAGAAAATTTACGAATTTACGCCGGAAGGATTTCATATGGCATCCGAGTCCACAACCTCCAAGGTTCTATGGCCGGACGTGCAGAAGGTTATCATGAATAAAAAAGGAATCTATCTGTTCATCGCCAGCAATGCCGGACATCTCATACCGAAGCGATACTTGGCGGGGAAAGACGCGATCCGTGCGATGGTCATGAAGTATACGACACCAAAAAGCCGTGAAAAGGGAAAATCCAAACTGTGGGTTAAAATCGGAATTTACGTGCTCATTTTTCTTGTGACGGTGGCGATCGTGCAATTTTATTTGGCGAAGCATGAAGGATAAGGGGCAATGGTAGGCCTGGAAGATGCTCCAGTCGGGAGCAAACCGCTCGGCAGGGGTGGACATTCGTCACTAACGTCGTTCTTTTGCCGAAATGAAATGCCTGCATATATACATCTGTTTACGTCAAAGCCGCTTCTTTTGGACACAAAAGATGCGAAAATGCAGGTATTTCCCTCTATAATCTAGAATTTGAGCCTAAGCTCCGGAAAAACCTGCGCATATGCAGGAATTGGATGGAGTGTCGCGAGAAGGTGAAAAATTCATGTACAAATGCAGGCTTTTCGACCTGCAAAACATCGCAAAGCTTCGTCAAGCCGAAAGTGCGCAGTCCGTGACGAATCGCCGCCGAAGCTAGTCAAAATCAAGCCGAATCTAGTCAATTCTATACATCTAATGTAACTAAAAGAACCTGGATAAACGCTCCAGGTTCTTCTTATTGCGCCCAATTGGGCATCATGTTAAAATTGGATCGAGAATATTTTTGGTAAGTTGGCAAAAATAGAACATCTTATAATTTAATTATAACCCGCCGCTCAGTTATTGTCAAATGTTTTCTCAATTCAAGTTAAGTAGAGGAGAGAAGTTGAATGAATACTTGGGCGCTCGATTTTAACGAGATGGATCGCAGGCAGCTTGGGCTTGTCGGCGGAAAAGGAATGAACTTAGGAGAACTTTCGAGAATACCAGAAATTCAAGTGCCGGAAGGATTCTGCGTAACTACAGTCGGTTATCGATCGGCCGTCGAAAATAACGAATGCTATCAAGAGTTATTGAATCAGTTATCGAGACTTAAAATAAAGGATCGGGAGCAAATTGGCGACATCAGCGGCACAATCCGCCAAACCATTCTGGGAGCAGAATTCCCCGTCGAAGTTGAGCAAGCGGTAGCAAGCTATCTCTCCCAATTCGGCGAAGGACATGCTTATGCCGTGCGTTCCAGCGCGACGGCCGAGGATTTGCCGCATGCTTCGTTTGCCGGCCAGCAAGATACTTATCTGAATATCGTCGGCCTAGAATCGATTTTACGGCATATCAAACAATGTTGGGCTTCCTTGTTCGCGGAGCGCGCGGTTATTTACCGTATGCAGCATGGATACGATCACAGGCAAGTGTACTTGTCCGTTATCGTTCAAAGGATGGTTTCCCCTCAAGCCTCGGGTATTTTATTTACCGCCGATCCCTTAACTTCTAACCGAAAATTACTGTCCATCGATGCCGGCTTTGGACTGGGAGAAGCGTTGGTCTCCGGTCTGGTCACTCCGGATTGTTATAAAGTGAGGGAAGGGGAGATCGTCGAGAAAAGAGTTGAGAACAAAAAATGGGCGCTCTACGGAAACGCGGAGGGAGGAACGGAGAAGAAACCGATCGATACAGATCGGCAACAGTCTCAAACCCTTGCAGATCAGCAAATCTTACGGCTGGCAAGCATCGGAAGACAGATCGAAGCTCACTTTGGTTGCCCGCAGGATATCGAATGGTGTCTGGTTGACGACATATTTTATATCGTCCAGAGTCGGCCGATCACGACTTTATTCCCGATCCCCGAAGCGAACGATGAAGAAAATCACGTTTATTTATCCGTCGGCCATCAACAGATGATGACAGATCCCATAAAGCCGTTGGGCTTGTCTCTTTACCTATTGATTACGCCTGCACCTATGCGCCAAGCCGGTGGAAGGTTGTTTGTCGATATTGCCCCCAGGCTGACTACCCTTGCAGGCCGGGAAGCTATGTTAAAAGTGCTGGATTCCGATCCCTTGATATCGGGTGCGGTCAGAACAATCATAGACCGAGAGTTTATCGCATTGTTGCCTCATGATCCCTCGGTGTCGACTCCGAAAAGAGTTGATACCGACGTGCCTGCACCGATCGAGTACGATCCCGCAATCGTTTCTGAGTTAATCATGCGTAACCAAGCATCGATTGAAGAGCTGAAGCAGAACATTCAGACGAAATCGGGACCGGCGCTATTCGATTTTATTTTGGAGGACATCCGGGAATTAAAGAAGATTTTGTTCGATCCTCAGAGTACGGCTTTGTTTATGGCTGCCATGAATGCTTCAGCTTGGATCAATGATCGCATGAATGCGTGGTTGGGCGAAATAAATGCGGTCGATACGCTCTCTCAATCGGTACCGAATAATATTACTTCGGAAATGGGTCTGGCGCTACTGGATGTCGCGGATCAGATTCGCCCCTATCCGGAAGTCATTCATTATTTACAGCATACGGAAGCGGATGACTTTCTGGAGGAAATCGTTCATTTCAACGGAGGGAAAGTGGCCCGTGAGGCGATCCGCGATTATCTCGCCAAATACGGAATGCGCTGCCCCGGAGAAATCGATATTACGAGAACCCGCTGGAGCGAAAAACCGCTCGCTCTTGTTCCCATGATTCTGGGTCACATCCAAAACTTAGGACCGAATGCCGGCAAGCAAAAATTCGAGCAGGGGCGCCAGGAGGCGCTCGAAAAAGAACGAGAACTGCTGAACCGATTGAGGCAACTGCCGGACGGCGAGCAAAAAGCGCTGGAAGCGAAGCAAAAGATCGACCTAGTCCGGAACTTCATTGGTTACAGGGAATATCCGAAATACGGCATGATTAGTCGCTACTTCGTATACAAGCAAGCCATTCTGAAAGAGGCGGAACGACTCGTTCAAGCCGGTGTCTTCCGTGCCAAAGAAGATGTGTTCGACCTCGCTTTAGAAGATCTTCAAGAAGTCGCACGCACCAACAAACTGGATCAACAGATCATTGACAAACGCAAAGAGGATTACCGATTTTTCGAAAAACTAACGCCCCCGCGCGTCATAACCTCTGAAGGCGAGATCATTACTGGCGCGTATCAACGAGAAAATATGCCGGCTCAAGCACTAATAGGCCTGCCTGTTTCTTCGGGCGTCATAGAAGGAAGAGCGCGTGTCCTTTTAAATATCGAAAATGCCCATCTGGAGGAAGGAGATATACTCGTCACTTCCTTTACCGATCCTGGTTGGACACCGCTATTCATATCCATTAAAGGCCTGGTTACCGAGGTAGGCGGCCTGATGACCCATGGTGCCGTAATCGCGCGCGAATATGGCTTGCCCGCCGTTGTCGGCGTGGAAAATGCAACCAGACTGATCAAGGACGGGCAACGGATTCGCGTGAATGGAACAGAAGGATACATTGAAATTTTGTGAATAAGACAGTTATTGCGCGGTCAAAATTTGCGGTCCTTCCGCAGTGATCGCGATCGTATGCTCGTATTGGGCGGCGAGCTTGCGGTCCAGCGTCCGTGCGGTCCATCCGTCCTCGTCGATTGACATGTGGTACGTGCCTTCGGTAATCATGGGCTCGATCGTGAATACCATGCCTTCTTTGATGCGAGGCCCTTTGCCGGGCTTGCCGACATGCGGATAATTCGGATCCTCGTGCAGGTCTCGGCCAATGCCATGGGCGAGGAGATCGCGCACCACGCCGAAGCCGTTGGACTCGGCATGCCGCTGGATCGCGCTCGTCATATCGCCGAGCCGATTGCCGGGCTGCGCCAGCTCAATGCCGAGGTCGAGACATTCCTTCGTGACGCGCATCAGCTTGTCGGCTGTCGGGGAGATCTTACCGACCGCATAGGTCCAGGCCGAGTCGCCAAGCCAGCCATCGAGCTCGGCCACTGTATCGATCGTCACGATATCGCCTTCCTCGAGCGGCTTGTCGCTGGGAAATCCATGCGCGATCACATCGTTGACAGAGGCGCAAGTCGTATATTGATAGCCTTTGTACCCCTTCGTAAATGGCTTGGCGCCGTGCTTCAAAATGATTTCCTCGAATAAACGCTCGATTTCGCTCGTCTTGATGCCCGGTTGAATAAGCGGGGCGATCGCGCGATGGCATTCGGCCACCACTTGGCAGGCTTTGCGGATCGCTTCGATTTCGTTTTTGCTTTTTAAAATGATCATGGTCGTCTCAGGACTCCTTTGTAATAGCTTGCATCGCGAGCCGGGCGATACGATCGACATCCAGCTCCGAATTTCCCGCATAGTAGTGCAGTCCGCAGCAGCCGACCAGGACGGCAAGCATGTGGTCAATGCTGTCGTCATCACGCCGGGCGATCGCTTGAAGCGGATTGTACAGTTGCTCCCGGAATCGTCTCTTGGCGGCGTTCCGATCTTTCTCAGGCAAGCCTGCATAGTGCTCGGCCGCCATTTTGTAGACGAGATAGGCGCGGGCGTCCGCCTGCCATAACCGAAGCAGCGCTTGGCAATAAGCCAACAATGGACTTCCATCGGTGCTGTCTCCGTAAATGTCCATCCATTCTTCCAACGCCTGCCCGCTTCGCTCAAAGCCGCTGTCCAGCACGTCTTCAATCAATAAATGACGATTGGGATAATAATGGTAAACCGTTCCGTACCCGAGCTCAGCCTCGCGGGCGACGTCGCGAACGTCAAAGCTGCCGCCCGTGCGGAAATAGGCACGCGCGGCAACTTCGAGAATCTGTTCCTTGCGCTGCATGCGAATGCGCTCATTTTGTTCTTTGGTACGCGGGCACATCGGCGGGGCTTCCTCCTTATTTAAACCTGCAAATTTGTCGATGTAAAAATAGTAACGCATAGGGCGAAGAAATGCAATTTGCTGCGGATGCCCGGCGAATCGCAATTTCGGCTTTCGTGTGGATTATTTTGGTTTAATATAGGTAGAGACAAGGAGGGAGCAATCATGGAATTGAAGGAATGGCTGTCGTCGCTTGGCATCCGGATGCCTGAACCGGAGCTGCACGCACTGGAGCGGCATGCGGAAAAACAGCTTGGAACGGAATACGATATGCGGTGGATGTCGGTACAGGAACAAGGTCAGCTGCTGGAGAAGATCGCGTCTATCCCGGTTTATCGAGACATTTTGCCGTTATGGGAAAATAGCGGGGGCGATTACATAGCGATTTATCGCAGCGGGCCGCTTGCCGGGAAACTAGTCGCGATGTCTCATGAGGAGACGGACTTGACGCCGCGCTGGCGCAGCGTCATCTCGCTGCTGGAACGGATGGATGCAGATCCGGAGGGGGAGTGGCGCGACTGGACCTTCGATTATCCGGCTCCGGAAGACAGTCCGGGAGAACAGCTGGATCGGGACAGAGCAACGGTGGATCAGCTGTGGCCATTATGGAAGCAGGAGGAGCAAGAGGACATCCGCTGCCAGACAGCCTTTGCAATCGTAGGACTGACACCCAAGGCAGATCTGGCGCAGTTGCTCACATTGCTCGAGGATGAAGATATGTACGTGCAGGAAAGGGCCTGCGAACGCTTAGGTGCGGAGCAATTTACGGCTGCCGAGGAACCCTTGCGCGAATTGGCGAGAAATGGCGTGAGTAATGCGAAAAGCGCCGCTGCGCGCGCGTTGGCAAGCATGTGCTTGCGTCCATAGACAAGCACGGCAAATGGATGCAGATAGGAAAACGCATTTGGGAAACGCATAGAAAAACGCATATAGGAAAACGGAAGGATGAAGCCGAAGCTTCATCCTTTTTGCAATTTTATCGATCATGGAGACGATTCATCTATAGCCGGCGGAGCCGCCGGAATCACGATGGACACCACCGTACCCAAGCCGGGCTTGCTGAGGATGCGAAACTGACTCCTCTCGTTGTACATAAGCGCCAGCCGTTTGTGCGTGTTGCGCAAGCCGATATGGGCTCCGGCATCGTCTTGTTGGCGTAGGCGCCGTCGGATCTCGGACAAGCGTGCACGCTCCATGCCCAGGCCGTTGTCGATCACCGTAATTCGAAGCGCATCTGCACGACGCAATATTTTTACCTTAATCAATCCGCCGCCGGGCTTTTCTCGAAGTCCGTGGTAGATACTGTTCTCGATCAGCGGCTGGAGCAGCAGCTTCATCGTGATCAACCCGCGAATGTCTTCTTCGTATTCGAAAATGACATCGAACAGGTTTTTGTACCTTTGCTTCTGGATGCTCACGTAATTGATCGTATTGGCAATCTCTTCTTCCCACGTCACGCGCTCGTTCGGATTGCTGAAGGAGTACGACAAAATGTCGGACAGCTGCTCGATCATCTCGCTTGCCTTGTTCGGCTTGCCCGTCAGTCCGACCGATTCCCAATAAATCGAATGCAGCGTGTTGTAGAGGAAATGAGGATTGATTTGCGCCTGCAGCGCTTGCAATTCCATCGCCTGCAGGCGATATTTCTTTTCCGACAGCTGCGTTTCGACAAAACGATGCTCGATAAAATGCTTTACGATATTTTGCGTAATAAACGCATATTCGTCCCGCACGTCGACCGGCGATTTCAAAGGGGCCCGGTTGTTCTCGGCCGAGCGGATGAGCGTCGTGATCGCCAGCAGCTGCCGATAGTTGCGGTGCGTCAGGTAATAGGTCAGGAGCAGCGCGAGCACGAAGGAAACGCTGGCCGAAACGATCGTAAACGATAAAATACGGGACGGCGTGCGATACAAGGACGAGTGGGGGATAATAGAGACATATTTCCACTTATAACGGGCCGATTCCACTTGGGTGACATTTTCCTTCCCGCCGTCCGTCTCCATGTCAAAAAACGGCGACGATTCCCCGACCACGCGCTGCAGCTCCGACTCGCCTATCGAAGCGGCCGGGACGTTGGAAAAAACGATCTCATCGTTCTCGTCCAGCACGAGCAGCTTCTGTCCGTCGTACGTGGTGATACTGCGCAAAATGCGCTCGATATATTGCGGCCGGATATTCAGGAAAATACCGATATGACGAGCCGAGATCACGTTGGAAATGGTCACGGTGTCCGGCATGCCAAGCTGCTTCGTCGATCTCCTCGTGGTCCATTCGTGCGGCGGTCCGTCATAGGCCATAAATTCGTCAAACCAGGCGATATCCGTCGCATGCGCGAACGTCGACAGCCCGTCGACCGAAGACAGGAAGCGGCCGTTCGGGTTATCGATGTAAAAGTAGACGGATTGAATATAGGGCTTCGAGCTTGTGAGCGCTGTCATATATCCGCTTATAATTTGATAGGCAGACGAGCTTTCGTAAGAGTAGCTCGGGCTGCGCAGGACATTGGCCAGTTCGTTAAATACTTTGGCATTTTGATAAAGGGCGAGATTAAGCGTATCCAGCTCGTCGAGGATCATTTCGATCTGCCGCTGCGATTGCGTCAGCAGAAATTGGCTGCTGCGGTTGATATCGGCCTTCATCTCATGCTGGGACGTGAAAAAGGACACAGAGCCGAGCAAAAGAAGCGGAATGAGCAGGGGGATGACGAAGGTCGCCAGATGCTTGATAAAATAGCGTCTCTTCATGAATGCTCGAATCCGTTCCGATAATCGCTGGGCGTTTTGCCATAGTAGCTTTTAAACGTTCTTGTGAAGTTCTTCGCGTTGCTGTATCCGACCATCTCGCTGATCTCGTACGTCTTATAACGAACGTCCGCCAGCAGCCTCAGCGCGACCTCCATTTTAACGCGGATCAGGTAATCGGTGAAGTTAACGCCGACTTTCTGCTTGAACAGGTAGCTCAGATAGTTGGCGTTCATATGGACGAGCTTTGCCGCCTCTTCGAGCGTAGCCGTCCGATAATTTTCCTGCAAATACGCCTTGATCTTGCTCATGACGAGACCTTCCTCGCCGATCTGAGTGCGAGCGGACAAGCCGGCGGTCTCTTCGGCGCGGCGTGAGGTACTCATTTCCGCTTTGAGCTCGCTGAATACGTCCATCAGCATCTGGTATTTCGCCGGCTTCACGATATAATTTTTCACGCGATATTTGAGCGCTTTTTGCGCGTATTCGAACTCCCGGTAGCTGCTGAGGAACAGCACCTCGATGTCCAGCTTGCGTTCGCGGATCGCCTCGGCCAGCTCGATGCCATTCATGACGGGCATCCGGATGTCCGTTAAAACGATGTCGATGTCCCCCTGCAAAGCGATCATGTCGAGCGCTTCCCGCCCGTTGCCCGCTTGACCCGCGACCTCGAAGCCAAGCTCATGCCAGGGAAAGTAAAGCGACAGCGCTTCGCGGGCCTCGGCCTCGTCGTCTACCAATAGCAGCTTATACACGGGCTAACACCTCTGTGATGTCGTTTTTCCTAGCTATTATAGCACCAAAGCGCACATGTAAACGCCTTTACGGTGTTCCGGGATCAACTTGTATAATGAGGATACGTTAACCGATATAAGGATACCCTCACCATAAAAACACTTGAAAGATGACACCCACAATCGAAGATTGGATGCGTTATCAACACGAGAAAACGTTTTTATAATGAGTGAAGCGTTTCCAATCAAGTGAAGGGGAGAGATTTGAATGAGTCGGAAGAGATGGATTCCCGCTACGATGACGGCTGTATTAGCGGCTGGCTTGCTGGCAGGCTGCGGGAAAAGCAATGAGGGCGCAAACGGCGCGGATGCGGGGCAAAGCGGAGGCGAAGCCAAGGACGTCACCCTCAGATTCAGCTGGTGGGGCGGCGACGACCGTCATAAAGCGACGCTGGCAGCCATCGAAGCCTACAAAAAGGTGGCGCCGAACGTCACGATTGAAGCGGAGTACCAAGGCTTCGACGGGTATGAGCAGAAAGTGAAGACGCAGCTGGCCAGCGCCACCGCGGCCGATATTATCCAACTCGATGTGCCTTGGATGACCGAGCTTAGCAAGAGCGGCTTTTTCCTCGATCTCAGCAAGGAGCCGAATATGTCTCTGGACAGCTTCGATGCGGATTTTCTCAAAAACTTCGGGACCTACGACGGCAAGGTGGTCGGGCTGCCGACAGGCGTGAACGCCTACGGACTTGTCATTAACAAGACCGCCGCGGACAAGCTCGGCGTGCCGACCGACATCAAGTGGGACTGGGACTCGTTGTACGAAGCCGGCAAGAAACTGCACGATAGCGACAAAACCAAATATTTGCTCGTAGCGGACCATGGCATGGTCATGCAGGACTTTACCAACATTCTCAAGCAGCGCACGGGCAATCAATGGGTGAATAACGACTACACGCTCGGATTCGCCAAGGAAGACGCGGTTGCGGGCTTCGACTGGATTAAGCGGGCAACGGAAGCCGGCGTCTATCAGCCGCTCGGCGAAGCCGACTTGTTCTTCGGCAAAACCGAGCAGAACACGAAGTGGATCAATGGCGACATTCCGATGATCCCGGCGATGAGCAGCACCATGCTCACTTTAAAATCGGTGCTGCCGGCAGGAACCGTCGTCACGACCGCCCTGCCGCCAGTCACGAAGGATGGCAAAGATACGGCAGAGCTGGTTCGTCCGTCTCAGCTCGTCGCGGTGAATGCCAAGAGCAAGAATACGGATGAAGCCGTCAAATTCCTGAATTGGTTCCTGACCAACCCCGATGCGGCGGTTCTGCTGGGCGACGTCCGTTCCTCGCCGGCTTCCAAGTCCGCGCAGGAAGCGGCGCTTGCAGCCGGCAAGATCGATCCTGCCGTTACCAAGGCGGTTGCGGACGGACTCGCTAGCGCCGGCATCGTAGATGGCGTCGTGGCGACCAATTCGGAAGTGTCGGCCGTCCTGCAAGACGTGATCGAGCAGGCTGCATACGGCAAGCTGACGCCGGATAAAGCGGCTGACACGTTAATCCAGACGCTGCAAAAAAAGCTGGAAGAGCTGAAGGGTAGAGGTTGACGCAAGGCGGCGGAACGAAGAGGCTTATTCCCGCTCTGCTTGCTTCCGCCGCTTGATTGTGGGTCAACCGGTTAGAAAGGAGATGGCGACTCGGTGTCCTGGAGGAGCAAAAAGAACTATCAATGGATCGGCCTCGTCTACGTGCTTCCGTGGATCATTGGATTGCTTGCTTTCCAACTGTATCCGTTTATCGCTTCATTCTATTATTCGTTGACGGATTACAATATGATCAATCCGCCGCACTGGGTCGGTCTGGACAACTATCGCAAAATATTGACGGAAGATTCGGACTTCCGCCAGTCGTTAAAAGTCACCTCGATCTATGTCTTGCTGGCCGTGCCGGTCAAGCTGGCGTTCGCGCTGTTCATCGCCCTGATCTTAAGCGCGAAGCTGAAGGCGATCAACTTTTTTCGCACGGTCTATTATCTGCCCTCCATTCTCGGCGGCAGCGTAGCGATCTCGGTGCTCTGGCGCTTTCTGTTCATGAAGGACGGGGTCGTAAACAATGCGCTGGGCGCCATCGGCATCGGTCCGATCGACTGGCTCGGCAATCCCGATATCGCGCTTTATACGCTGGGCCTGCTGTCCGTCTGGCAGTTCGGATCCTCGATGGTGCTGTTCCTTGCCGGCTTGCAGCAGATCCCGAGCGAGCTGTACGAAGCCGGTTCGATCGACGGCGCCTCGCGCACGCGCATGTTTTTCCGGATTACGGTACCGATGCTCACGCCGATCGTGCTGTTCAACCTGGTCATGCAGATGGTCAATGCCTTCCAGGAGTTCACGGGCGCATTTGTCATTACGAGCGGCGGGCCGATGAAGTCAACCTTTCTCTACGCGCTCAAGCTTTATCAAGAAGCGTTCTCGTTCTTTAAAATGGGATATGCATCGGCGCTATCGTGGATCTTGTTCATCATCATTATGATCGTTACCGCCGTTATCTTCCGGACATCGAACCGATGGGTGTACTACGAGGACGGGGGGAAGGCCAAATGACGATGGCACGGCGCGGCGCGCTGGGACGGGCGGGCTTTTACGTACTGCTCATCGTCCTCGGCTTCATCATGATTTACCCGCTGATCTGGCTGTTTGTTTCTTCCTTTAAAACGAACGAGGATATTTTCGGCTCCAGCAAGCTCTTTGCGCATACGTATGTCTGGAATTCCTACCAGCTCGGCTGGAAGGGGAACGGCCAGTACGGCTTCTCCGATTTCTTCTTAAACACGCTTAAGCTGGTTGTGCCGACCGTCGTGCTGACGATCGCCTCAAGCGTATTGGTCGCCTATGGTTTCGCACGCTTTCGTTTTCCGCTGCAGACGCTGCTGTTCTCGCTCATGATGGCCACGCTCATGCTGCCGGAATCGACGATTATCATCCCGCGCTACATTCTGTTCCGCAATCTGGGTTGGCTGGATTCCTATTTGCCGTTTATCGTGCCGGCCGGGTTTGCGACTTCCGCGTTTTTTATTTACATGCTCATTCAGTTTTTCCGCGGGCTGCCGCGAGATCTGGACGAAGCGGCGATCATCGACGGCTGCAATTCGTTTATGGTGCTCATTCGCGTCCTTCTGCCGCTGAGCAAGCCCGCGATTTTTTCGGTCGGCATCTTCCAGTTCATCTGGACCTGGAACGACTTTTTCAACTCGATTATTTACATCAGCAGCGTAAAAAACTTCACCGTGTCGCTTGGCCTGCGCATGTCGCTTGACGCCTCGTCCGTCGTGTCATGGAACCAGGTGCTGGCGATGTCGGTGACCGGGGTTCTGCCATGTATTTTACTGTTCTTCTTTGCGCAAAAGTACTTTGTAGAAGGCATCTCTACCACAGGTTTGAAAGGATAAGGAGCGTGCGGCCATGCAACAAGCAAGCGGAGAGAAGCGTAGAGACTTACAAATTGCCTATATCGGCGGCGGTTCGCGAGGCTGGGCCTGGGGATTGATGAGCGACCTGGCGATGGAGCCGAATCTGTCGGGCGTCGTCAGGCTGTACGATCTGCAATACGATGCAGCAGCACAAAACGCGGTCATCGGTAACAGGCTGGCAGAGCGGGAAGATGCGCCGGGCAAGTGGCGGTACGAAGCCGCCCGAACATTGGAGGAAGCGCTCAAGGGCGCGGACTTCGTCATCATATCCATCTTGCCCGGCTCCTTCGAGTTGATGGCATCCGACGTTCATCTGCCCGAAGAATACGGCATCTATCAGTCCGTCGGCGATACGGTAGGCCCGGGCGGACTTCTGCGCGCGCTGCGGACGATTCCGCAGTATGTCGAGATTGCCGGCGCGATCAAGGCGCATGCGCCAAAGGCGTGGGTGATCAATTACACCAATCCGATGACGCTATGCACGCGAACGCTGTACGAAGTGTTCCCGGAAGTTAAGGCGATCGGCTGCTGCCACGAGGTGTTCGGAACGCAGCATCTGCTTGCCCAGATGGTCGAGCGCAAGCTCGGGATTGCCAAGGTGGACCGCAGGGAGATCAAGGTGAACGTGCTCGGGATCAATCACTTTACTTGGCTGGACCAGGCGTCTTATCAGGGGATCGATCTGTTTCCCCTCTATAAGGATTTTGTCGACGAATTTTACGAGGAAGGGTTCGAAGGCAGCCGCAAGGGTCACTGGCTCAACGATCACTTTGCGTCGGCGCAACGGGTGAAGTTCGACCTGTTCCGCCGGTACGGCGTTATCGCAGCCGCCGGAGACCGGCATCTGGCCGAGTTTATGCCGGGCGATCAGTATCTCCGGGATCCGGAGACGGTCCGGGATTGGAAGTTCAGCTTGACGAAGGTCGACTGGCGTATCCAAAATCAGCAGAAGCTGCATGCCGACGGAGACCGGTTGGCTGTCGGAGAAGTTAGCTTTACGCTGAAGCCAACCGGGGAAGAGGGCATCGACATGATCAAATCGCTGCTGGGCATGGGCGAGTTGATCACGAACGTGAACCTGACGAACCGCGGACAATCGACGGATCTTCCGGCCGGCGCGGTCGTGGAGACGAATGCCGTGTTCGCCTACGACTCCGTTCGCCCGGTCGTAGCCGGCAGACTGCCGGACGCCGTTCATGAGATGGTGCTGCGTCATGTCACGAATCAGGAGACGACGCTGTTGGCCGCGCTGAAGCAGGATAAAAGACTGGCGCTGGAGGCATTTGTGAACGATCCGCTGGTGACGATACCGCGCGATCGCGCGGAGCAATTGTTCGACCGCATGCTGCAAAATACGAAGTCGATGCTGCCTGGATGGCGTCTATAAGCGCGGACAGGCTTGCGTCATCGATTCAGCCCGGAGACTTTTGGTCTTCGGGCTGTTTTGCGGTATTCATAAAAATGCCAAAAACCATCCATGACAAAGGCATGATATTCCGCTATGATGATCAAGTCTAATTGAATATTTTTCATTTCAGGTGCCCGTCATGATTTGCTAACCAGCGTTATGGACGGGGTAAAAGGGAAGCGGGTGCAATTCCCGCGCGGTCCCGCCGCTGTAAGAGATGAGCTTCATGCCACACGCCACTGGACGATCCGGGAAGGCGGCATGGGACGATGATTCTCGAGCCAGAAGACCTGCCGGAAATGTACACCGACAACTCTACGAGCGATAGGGGGTGTTTTAATTGAGGCTGCCTGTATATTTGGCGATCTCTGTTTAAAACCTCTTGACGATTCCGTTAAGAGGTTCTTTTTATTGCGTTCACACCGCGAATCGGCAAGCATAACGAATGGGAAGCAGGGATATTACACCATGATGAGAAAAATAACGACCTGGCTGCTCACGCTAAGTGTCGCGTTTTCGTTGTTTGCGGCCGGCGCTAAAACAATTGGCACCGCTGCGGCTGCGGGAGCGCTCGAAGGCTATATCACGTTGAGTGTCGAGAAGTTCGCGCTGGGGCAAGGCTACAAGCTGGAGCCGACACGCGTACCTTTTTATGCTGGAGAGAATGGCGCGGCAGTTATCGCCCGGGCTTTGGGCGACGATAACATCAAGCATACAGGAACCATCGACAGTGCATTTTATTTATCCGATGTGCGAGATTCGGAGCAAGCAGCGCATGTGCCGGCCTACATACTCGAACAAATCGCGTTAGGCAAAGCGACGCTCGTCGGGCGGCAGGATTCCGAGTGGCTCGGCGAATTCGACTATACCCCTATGTCGGGCTGGATGTATGAAGTCAACGACCAGTTCCCCCCCTACGGGTTCTCGAATTACCAACCGCATGACGGAGACGTCGTCCGAACGCAGTTTACGGTATGGGGCTACGGCGCTGATCTGGACACTTCGTGGGGGTTCGGCTATATCGATTCGGCGGATAAGGATGAATTGACGGCGCTGATCGGCAAGATCAATGGCGATCCTGCCAGAGACACGATGCTTGCCGATCCGGTAATAGCTGTCTTGTACTCGCATGCCTATGAAGTGCTTGAAAATATCGAGAGCACGCAAGTTAGCGTCGATCAGGCATTAACGGAATTGGCCGACGGACTGGGATGGGATGTCGTCAAGCCGGAGCTCGCGATCGCCGGCACTGAAGACCAGTCATATGCGGATACGAAGCAGCTTAGCTTTCAAGTAACCGCGACCGACGCGGGCACGCCTGGTATCATCCCGGCGGTGAAGTTGAACGGCACCGCGCTTACGCCCAAGGATAATCAATATACGGCCAACCTGATCGTGGGCGCCAATACGATCGTCGTTACGGCTACGGATAACGCAGGCAACTCGGCTCTTCGCACGTTTACGGTTTACTATGACTTGTCGGGCATCGTCGGAGATCAGCTCGGCAAAAATCTCACTTGGATTGCGAATATGGTAAAGGAACCGACCTTCGGTACGCTCGGGGGCGAATGGTCGGTACTGTCGCTCGCGCGCGGGCATTATGATATACCTGCAAGCTATTATGCGAAGTATTCCGACAATGTCACGGCGAAAATCAATTCGTTAGTCGCCCAGAACGACGGCGTACTCGATAAGAGCAAGAGCACAGAGCACTCGCGACTTATACTAGGATTGGCTTCGATCGCCAAGGATCCGCATGACGTCGGGGGCTTTGACGCGACACAGGCGCTGTCCGATTACGATTATGTCCTTAAGCAAGGCATCAACGGTCCGATCTGGGCGCTGATCGCGATGGATACGCGAGGCTATGCGTTCCCGACCGTCGCGCAAGGCAAAAACCAAGCGACCAGGGAAAACCTCATTCAATATATTCTGAACAATGAAGTGAAAAAAGGCACCGAACAGGCCGGCGGCTGGGGCTTCAGCACGGTTACGGCCGATGTCGATCTGACCGCGATGGCGATGCAGGCGCTCGCACCGTATTACGCGTCTGACGATTCGGTACAAGCGGCGATCGATCGGGCGATCGTCTGGCTGTCTGCCAAACAGAACAACTTGGGCAGCTTTACGAACTTCGGAAGCACCAGCAGCGAGAGCATCGCGCAGGTCGTTACGGCGCTATCCGCTCTGGGCATCGATTCGGCGACGGATGCGCGATTCGTCAAGCAAGGCATGTCCGTTCTGGAGGCGTTATTGTCATTTGGCGCTCCCGATGGCGGCTTCAAGCACGTACTGACTGGCAAAGTAGACAGCATAGCGACCGACCAAGGCACCTATGCGCTCATCGCATACGATCGCTATACGAAGAGCGAGAATCGGCTGTACGATATGACGGATGCCGTCGATCCCGCAGCACCTAAAGTAATTGATTTGCCGCTGCCGGATGGCTTGACGCCGGTCGTCGATATCCCGCTGGACACGCACGATTACAGCCTTACGCTCTATCCTTACGACCAGAACAAGCAAGTAACGGTTACGATCCCAGCGGATTCCGGATCGAAGGTTAGCCTGAATACGGCGACGGACAGCAATCTTCCAGCGTTAGCCGTATCGAAGGGGAACGTGTCCGCTTTTATTCCGCAAGGCACGCAGATTAAGAGCGGCGATCCATCCAAGGTAGAACTGCTCACGACCGTCGACGCTTCTGACCCGACGCTAAACGAGAAGATCGGCGGCATCGTGGCAAGCGGCATGAAGCTGGATTCCATTGCGAAGGCGTTCGCGATGGGCGGAACGAATCGGGTGACGTTCGACAGGTTTATCACGCTGACCTTCACAGGCTTGAAGGGAAAGAATGCCGCATACGTTGAAAACGATCAAGCCCACACGATTCAAAAGGTCGCCGATGACGCGGCCGGCATGGAAACGGGCAAAGACGAGTACGCGTACGACAGCGGAGAAGATCTGATCGTCAAGACCAAGCATTTTACCCAGTTTATCGCTTATGCCGAGAAATCCGCGGATCCTTCAAACGGCGGAGGCAGCGGAAACACAACCGGACACGTAACGTTGTCGATCGACAAAAACACGATAGGCAAAGGTTATGTGATCGTCCCGGAGCGCGTTGAGCTTCAGGATGGCGATACCGTATGGACCGTACTGTCACGCGCGCTAGATAGCAAGCAGATTGCTTACAAATATGAATACACGCCGTTATACAATAGCGTGTACGTACAATCGATCGCCGGCGACGGCGAGTTCGATCACGGAAATCTCAGCGGTTGGATGTATAACGTCAACGGGACGTACCCGGATTACGGTGCCAGTCTTTATCAGTTAAAGGACGGCGATAGCGTACAGTGGCGCTATACGACCGATCTTGGCGCCGATCTGGGCCATCCATACAATGGCGATTCGACCGGTTCAGGAGGCGCAGCTGGGACTGCAACGGTGGTCAATGTCTCCGAGAACGCTGCGAAAGATTTTGTTTTCGCAGTAGAAGCCGGCAAATCCTATCCCAACGGCATCCAGGTCAACATACCGGACATTCAGCCAAAGGTCTTACTCGATCTCAATGCTGTATTGAAAGATATGCCTAAGATTACGGTTAAACGCGGCGATCTCACGCTCGAAATTCCTGAACATGAAGCATTGGTGAAGGGCGGAAGCGCCATCGAGCTTTTCACGAAGCTTGATACGACGGATAGCGGGCTTCAAGCGCTCGTTCAAGGCGGCCTTGCCTCTGCAGAACGACTGAAGAAGATCGATAGCGCCTTCGTTCTAGGGGCGAAGGATCAATCCTTCATGTTTTCCGTACCTGTAACGCTTACGTTCCAAAACGCAAAAGACCGGAAAGCCGGCTTTATAGAAGACGGAAAATGGGTGCCTATTCCGGTGTATGCCGACGACTCGCAAGGCGCCGCAGCGACGAAGGGAGCCGAAAAAATCACCTATGCGTTCGTGAAAGGCGACAACCTGATCGTCAAAACGAATCACTTCACCACTTATGTCTCATACACGGTCGAAGGCGCCGAAAGCGGCGGGAACGTTGACATGAATAAGCTGTTCTCGGATGCGAACGCGATCTCGAGCTGGGCTTACGATTCAATGACGGATGCAGTCGGAAAAGGATTCGTTCAAGGGAGCAACGGCAAGCTGAACCCAAAAGCCAATCTGACACGTGCTGAATTCGCGAAGCTGCTCGTCTCCATTCAGGAGGTGACCGCTACGACCGACAATGTAGGGGGCTTCAAGGATGTGCCCAAGTCCAAGTGGTATTACACTTATGTCAATACGGCTTCCCATGCCGGACTGGTGAACGGCTACAATGGCTATTTCCAACCGAACGATGCAATTACGCGCGAGCAGTTGGCTTCGGTCATCGTCAGAGCTTTGAATCTTCAACCGGCAACGCCGGCCACTCCGCTGCGCGATCTGGGGAGCGTCTCGGACTGGGCAATAGCGGATGTGCAAACGGCAGCGTCGAGTTCCTTGATGTAAGGACAGAACGGCCTATTCGATCCAAAGGGCTCCGTCACGCGCGAAATGGCGACGGTTGTCATGATGCGAGCCTATCAACACAAGCATAACGGGACAACCGGTGACGCTAAATGAGGTTTTAAAAACGCACGAGACATTTTCGTCTCACGCTGGAGCAGTTTGCCTTGTAGGCAAGCTGCTCTTTTTTATTGAGCCGGGAGCCTGTTTTTGTACAACTTCATTAAACGTTAGGCGTATAAATTTGGAAGGAACCGCTCCCGCATCCAAATAACTCATGACCGGATTTTTGAAAAGCGTTTCATAACCCTTGAAAGCGGTGATTAAGTTTGAAATTCGTTTTGTTATACGGCCCTCAAGCAGTCGGTAAAATGACTGTGGGGCACGAACTGGAGAAAATAACGGATTTAAAGCTATTTCATAATCATATGACAATTGAATTGCTGGTTCCCTATTTTGGATTTAGTCCGGAGATGTGGAGGTTAGCGAATAAATTTCGTCAGGACATCTTTGAGGCGGCCGCCGCAAGCGATATGGATGGCATGATATTCACTTACGTGTGGGGATTCGATCTGCAGAGCGACTGGGACTACGTCGATAAAATCGTTAACGTATTCGAAGAAAAAGGTGCGGCAGTCTATTTCGTGGAGCTTGAAGCCGATCTGGAGGAAAGAGTAGCGCGTAACAAGACCCCGCATAGGCTGGAGCACAAACCGACGAAGAGGGATGTTGTACGCTCCGAACGAGATTTGAGAAAAACAATGGAACAACATCGATTAAACTCGTTCGAAGGGGAAATTAAAAAGGAAAACTATTTAAGAATAAATAATACGGCACTTATGGCTCATGAAGTTGCCGAAATGATTAAGGAGAGATTTTTATTGTAGTGGCATTATCGGAAAGAATGATCTCGGACGATTGTAGACAAAGTGGACAAAAAAACAACTTTGCGCGGCATGCGCTCCGAAGATATAGTCTTCTCGTTCCGCTCGTTGAAAATGCCAAACTCACAATCACCTAATAATAGGATGTAGAAGGAGGAGCTCTATGAATATTAAGGAAACTGGCATTATCCTATTCAGTTAATTCAATGATTCTATTAGCTATTTGGTTTACAAAGATTTTAGGGTCACTCCTTGCTTAACTTGGAATGATATAGCGATTCCCGGCATCGATGGTCACGTCGACGCTTTCGGCAGGCACTTCAATCCGGTATTTGCCGCGGTAGACGCTGAATTGGCGGTCGCCGGCGACGGGACTCCCATCCGTCAGCGCGTATAGGCCGGTGCCGGTGTAAACATCCGATGCTTGGCGATACCAGCTGATCGAGCCGGATTTATAGGTGATTTCCAGCAAATATTTTCCGGCCGATTGCGATCCGAAATTCATGATAACCTCCGAATTATCGAGAACATTTTCGAACGACTGCTTGACCTTCAACGACCAGCGGCCGCCCACGTCCTGATACAGCGCAGCGTTGAAGCCTGAACTGCTCGTCGCATACGTGCCGATCGTCATGCTGACGCGGTCGAACGGCGCGGACGTTTGGAACGTTTGACCGAGCGAGACGTTCAGCGGATCGGCCGTCGAATGCGTATTCTGGCTTATCAGGGAGCTTTGCCAGGCGTTGTCGGCACGGATAATGAAGTCCCCGGAGATTGCGGACCCATTTTGGCTGGCCGTGCCGCTGAACGAACTGGCGCTGTCGCGATACCAAGCAATCGAACCGACTGCGGCCGATAGCGTCAGCCTGTATTGCGCTCCGCCGGCTTGATCTGCATAGTGTTTTTAAGAAAAAGTTCGGCGTCACCCCGGCGCAATATCGGGTAAGCCGAGGTATGCCTGGTCCGAACGGGAACAAAGGTTAAAAATGAGAATCATTTTTTAGGGTTGTACGGTTAAAGGATTGTAGTCCATTTGTTGGGCTGGTAATATCGTTTCGGAGCAGAACAAGGTATCTTTTCATTATCCCGTCATGAACTTTAAAAGAAAAGATGAAAGGATGCGTATGAATGGGAGCAAACGTATTAAACCGTATACCAGAACCGGCCAATCTAAAAAAGCTAATGAGAATTCAAGCGGCTCTTAATATCATTCTCTGTCAAGAGGATTGGCTTCGATATCACAGCCTCGTTGAAGAATGGGATGAGAACGTCAGTATGGCGAAAATCGAGAATGGCGCCGGCGATCGTCTGTTCATATTGTTTTCCCGGGACGGATGTATATTGAAGGGCTTCGATCATGAATCTGAATTCAGCCCCTATGCGCAGGACGAACATCACGTTGTACAAGGAATCTATGACGACGTTCCCGAAGCATTTCTGCGATTGCTCGAAGACGATACCTTGGAAAAAGACGATGTGACGTTTTGCATTTGGAGAGAAAGCAGCGACTCGGCCTGGCGCAAGGGAGATGTAGAATTCGCGGATGGAGAGAACGATGGTTCTGATTTTCTCGTCGGTTGCATATTCCAAACGCCCGAGGATTTTGTAGAATTCGCGGAAGGCTACTTTGAATTGTCGTTATCGTTAGATATCGTAGGGCAAATATATAATGGGGCTCCTATTACGGTCGAAATGATCAAAGCGTTAAATCCAGAACGCGATATAAATGAAGTTTTAAAAGAATTAGCGTTGTTGGACAAAAGCCGTTAATACGACTTATGAAGCCTGCCGACCGATCGGCAGGCCTATTACATTGGCGTCTTTTTTGCAGCGAACAAAGCAAGAACCTCGCCCCTGCTGAAGGGACGAGGCTTTTGCTTTATTCGACGTACTGTCCGCCATCAAGCTTTATTAGCTCTACTTCATCAAGAATCAATACGCCGGCGCCCATACTGTCCGACAGCTGCGATTCGTTAGAAGCGCCAACGACGGCAAAAGCAGGAAACTGACGAGAGACGATATAGGAGAGCGCGACCTGCGAGATCGTCACGGCACGTTCCGAGGCGATGCGGCGCGCTTGCTCGAATCGGTTCGTGTTCGCGGAAACCGAATACAACGGAGGGGCATCAAAGACCTTCCCTGCCGCTGCGGCTGCCTCCATTTTAGAGAACAATCCCTTGGCCTGAGAAGAGTAGGCAAATAGCGGCATGCCTGTTTCCGCATGATAACGGTACATGTCTTCGTCAAATACGACGACCGTCGGGTCCTCGATGCGTGACTTATCCAAGCTCGCGAGACTCCACCAAGCCTGGTTGGCGGAGAATAACGGCAAACCTTGCTGAGACGCCAGCCGATTTGCTTCAATTATACGATCGGTCTCCCAATTGGAGCAGCCAAAGCCTCGTATGATTCCGTCTTCGACCAGCCTTCCAAGGGAACCGAGCAGCTCGGATACCGGGATCGTCCGGTCGTCGCGGTGCAGCCAGTAGAGGTCGATCGCATCCGTCTGCAGCCGGCGCAGACTGCCTTCGGCATCGGCTCTGATATCGGCTTCATGAAGCCTGGAGACATTCATCGATCCCAGGTCCGGATGCCCGCCCTTCGTGGTCACGATCATACGGTCCCGGTTCCCGCGCGATTTCATCCATTTGCCGATTACGATCTCGCTTGCATTCGTCTTGCCCGGAACCCAATTGCCGTATACTTCGGCCGTATCGACCATATTGCCGCCTGCGTCCGCATAAAGATCCAGGAGCCGCATCGACTGAAGCTCGTCGAGGCGTGTCCCGAGATCGACGCCGCCCATGACGATGACCGAACACGACTGAGCGATACCGGGAATGGTGCGTTTGCGCATACTTTGCGAGCCTCCTATGTCCGCCAGATGGCCTGGATTTCTTCAAGTAGTCAACTAGATTATAGCCGTCTCGATGAAAAATGGAAGAGCGCGTAAAAAAGAAGGGTGGCGTTCATGAGTAGTGTGCGAAATATCCATTGTATCTACTGATTTGGAGGGCATGCAATATGGTTCATCAGCGTAATTTTATATTTCCCTGATTATGGTACGTTTAATAAAAACGTCCATGGGAGTGAAATGAAATGAGTCAAAGGGTTACGCATTTGGCTTGCGGGTTACTGATTCTAGCGCTGTTTCTGTCCTTTCGCACGGCTGTCGCTGAAGCCGCTTCCACAACCGGCATAGCAGAAATTGTGGACGAGCCCCCGGTCGTGACGCGGCTGGAACCATCAACCAATCACGCCGTTATCCGCAATAATAGCCTGCATGTCATCGCTGAAGCCGAAGACGACCTCGCGCAGCCTTCATTTTTAGTGCAAATAGGGGTAGATCCCCGAAATCCGGATATCATCGAGAGTGACCAGGGGGCAGGCAAGTTCGACCGCGTTTTTGATGTTACGCCGTATGACGGCAAGTCGCTGAACATCCGATATTCGATCTCGGATGGCAGCACGCCAAGCGGCGATGACAATCATCGCGTAAATGTCACCCGTACCGTTCATGTTGAATCCAGTCCCGAATTGGTAGAGCTGGAGCGCGAGTCAGACTCGCAAATCCTGGATGCGGATGAGTCCCGTATGCTGCTCCTTCGGGACGGTGCATTAATGATCAAAGACCGCCTAGATGGAACGGAGACCGGACTGCTGAATGGCGTTACGACGGACAGATCGGAAGGTTTTAAGCTTACGCCTGCCGGAGCTGCATTTGTCATCGACACAGGCTGGTATGAAATGAAGCTGTTCTGGTGGACTGGAGAAAAGCTGATGTCTGTCCCCGTAGAGTCGGGATCGCCTTGGCAGGCAAGAGGGAACTATGTGGCGATTTCGGACGCGGGAACGCTCCACTGGATAGATACCAAGCTAGGCACAACGCGCAGTATTGCGTATCCATTCGATCACAGCTTTGAGCTGGAACCGGGCGGCACTATTTTGCTTGAGCCGGACAACAACGGCGTGCAAAACGATTCCATTTTAAGGTATGACCCGTTAACGGACAGCACGACGGCTGCCTTCACTTATACGGGAGCACCGCGCGGCCCGGTGACAGACGGAGCGGTTATTCTGTTCACATTGGAAGACGGCAGTCTGATGAAGTACGCTGACGAAATTGTGACCGAAGTCGCTCATGGAACGACTACGGAACGTTTGATGCCGCATAAAGGCTATGAAGTAAACGGGGGCTGGATCGCCTTTCAAGAGCCGACCGCAAGTGAGGTAAGACAGTTCTATTTGCGATCCCCGGAAGGTGCGGTGACGCAAGCAACTAACTTTGATACGGAAGCTGACATTTATGCTTTAGATCATAACGGCACCCTGATTATTGCAAATGGAGGAAAATTGTATCGATACAACCATCAGATCGGCAAGACGCTGCAAATTGCGGGCGACGCGGGCGTTGCAAAATGGGTCGGTGGCCAGCTCCGCTATTTGTTGGGCGATACGATCTTTACTGTCAAATCTCAAGCACCAACGGATACCACAGCGCCAGCTTGGCCGCAGGGCGATGTGCTCGCGTTTTCCCATGTGACTTCTACCAGCTTGCAACTGAGTTGGTTGCCAGCTACGGATGAGTCGGGGATAGCCAAGTACTTGCTTTATCAAAACAATACGTTGCTAACGACCGTGAACGGGGCTGTACACAGCTACGAGGTTCGAGGATTGTCTCCAAAGACGTCCTATCTCTTTTCATTGGTCGCAGTCGATGCCGCCGGCAATACAAGTCCCAAGCAGAGCGGGACGATCTCCGCTGTAAAATACACGCCGACTCCAAAGCCGGAAACATTGCTTTACCACTTCGACGGAACGATCCTTGACTTTGACCAAAATTTTATTTTATGGAAACAAACAGGCGATAAAGTGCTATGGTTGTTCAGCCGTAAGGATAAGAGCCAGGGCAAGGTTTACGATGCTGCCGGCTCTGGTGGCAAGGTAATCAAAGCCATGATAACGGTCGATGGCGTTGTATATAGTTTAAAGGTCGATGGATCAACCGTAACGAACGAGTGGAAGAACGGTATGATTGAACATCAATGGCCTGGGGAGGGAGAGTTGCTCTACAATAAAAGAGGAATCCCGGAAGGCACGGTCATATACAAGGTTGATGGCATTTCGTACCTTTACTCCGCGAAGGCAGGTAAAATCTTATATTCTTTAAGCGGATCGGGATATATAGAATACCGCGAGCATGTACTCAGTGAGCCGAGCGCGCAGCAATACCGGTTGGACGCATGGTACCGAGTCGACGGCGGTTCCTTGTACGGGATTCGAATTTGAAGCTAACTTATTGAACGGATCCCGTGAGCATGCGCTCATGGGATTCTGTTCTTTACTTAGGCTCGAAATTTTATATTTCTTCCTGTTGACAAATGAATGAATCGTTCATACAATATAATCAAATGAATCGTTCATTCATTAATTAACAAGGAGGAATTCCTATGAGCGGAATTCAACATGCTGATGGTCACAACGTAAAAGGTAAATATATCGTTATCACGGGAGCTACGAGCGGGATCGGCTTGGCGGCTGCGCACGCGTTAGCGGCCAAAGGTGCGAATTTGGGCATCGTTGCGCGCAATGCGGCCAAAGCGAATGAGGTTGCTGCTAAGCTAAGGAAGTGTTCCAGTACTGAGATTACGGTGGATGTTTTTATCGCCGACATGTCCTCGCAGCGCTCTATTCGGCAAGCGGCAGACGAGATGTCGTCGAAGTGTCCGAGGATCGATATGGTGATCAATAATGCCGGCGCCATGTTCGTTGACCATAAACTGACGGAGGATGGACTGGAGATGACCTGGGCGGTCAATCACATCGCGCCGTTCTTGTTAACGACACTGCTGCTTGATAAACTGAAGTTGAGCGAACATGCCCGGATCATCACGACGTCGTCCCACGGCCATAAGATGGCCAGGAAAGGCATCGATTTCGATGACTTGAACGGCAAGCGTTGTTTCGGATTTTGGGGCAAATTGAAGGGCGGCCCTAACTTCCGATATGCCGAAACAAAGCTGGCGAATATTTTATTTACGGCCGAGTTGGCGAAGCGATTGCAAGGCACCAATGTTGCCGCTTACTGTTTCGACCCGGGACTCGTCGACACGAACTTCAATCAAGACAACGGACGGCTGGCCCGGATGACGATGGCCGTCATGAAGCGATTTGCCCAGGCGCCGGAGAAGGGTGCGGAGACGCTTGTATGGCTGGCGGATACCGATGCCCACAATCTGGAGAGCGGGCGGTATTACTATGACAAGCAAACAAAAACGCCGTCAGCGCAAGCGGGCAGCATGGATGCGGCCAAAAAGCTGTGGGAAGCGAGCGAGTCTCAAACCCGCATTACTCGGGCTTGACCCGACAGAACGACTTGCGAATAGGAAGAAGGATAACGAATGCCAAGAATAGCAAGAGCGCAAGCCGATCAAGCTATCGACGAACGCAAAGATCAGATTAAAAAGGCGGCTCTTAAAATATTTGCGGAGAAAGGCCTTTCCGGCACGAAGATGAGCATGATCGCGGAGGAAGCAGGCATCAGTCAGGGCTTATCGTATCGCTATTTTAATTCCAAAGACGAGATTTTCGGGCTTCTGGTGGAAGAGGCGATCGAGGAATCCCGGAGCGCCATCGAGAATATCGGAAAGTTGCCAGGTTCTCCTCTTGAGCAGCTTAGGGCGTTTACGCTTCATTTGTTGGATGAAGAACACAAGCAATATTTCCTGCTCGTTCAACAGGCACTTACGTCCGAAGGCGTTCCGGGCAAGGCTAGAGAAGCTATCGAGCGTTATTCCCCGCAGGATACCATCGAGCGGGTGATCCCTATATTTGTCCGAGGGCAGCAGGAGGGACAATTCGCAGAGGGCGATGCTTACAAACGATTGATTTTGTTTCTATCGGTCGTTAACGGGCTGATGCTGCAGGATGCGAAGATGATCGGAATGGATTGGACGCAAGAGGTTGACCGGCTGCTGAACATCTTGACGAAATAAATGAGCGAACCAAGCTGAAACGTGACCCGCAAGATCGGCACTTTGATACAAGTGTCCGCTTGCGGGTTATTTCTGTCTGCATTAATCTAGTGCCAATGAATCGCATTCACTATATAATGGAAGTGGATTAAATAGCCAGGGGGCCCAAATGAAAATCGCTAGACTACGCTTGTCAACGGCAACAGCCGTCGCACTGCTGCTTGCAGTACAACCTGTATCTGCAATGTCCGCCACCCCAACAGCGGCATTATCGTCATCGATCTCGTCTCTTAACGTTTCCGATCGTCAAGCAACCCTTCAGCTTCAGACCGTTCGACTCGGCCAGGTACTGATGGTGCCGGCTCGCGCATTTTTCCAAAGCGTCGGCGCAGTCTTTCAGCTGCAGAAAAACGCCTTCTCCGCCAAGCTCGAAGACCGTAGCATAGCCGGAACGATCGGTTCTCCAAATGCAGTCATTAACGGAAAGACGGCCAAGCTCGAATATTCTCCCAAGCTTATCAATGGAACGCTTTACATACCCGCAAAGTTGGCCGTTGGCGTTTTAGAATACGATGTATGGAGCTATGACGACAGAAACAAGCGATTTACATTCAGCTACAGCCGTCAGAGGCTTAACGAGCAGGCATATAACGCGGTCATGCAAGAAGATGCGGCAAAGCTGCAGAAGCTCCTTGACATCGGTTTCGACGCAAATGCGAAGATCAACGTTTCTAGCGACTGGACGGCTTTGGATTACGCCATTCAGCAACACCGACCGCTTATCGCAGAGCATCTGTTGAATCGGGGAGGCACATATAAGCAAGCACAGGTTGTTCCGCTGCTTTACCCAAGCGATAAGCAGGCGACCGAGACGCTGGAAGTGCTCCTCAAACATGGACTTGATGCAAATAGTAAAGTCTGCGATAGCCCGTATACGCTATTGGAGCAAACCTTTAAAAAGTACCCAATCATCATGAATGAACCGATTCCGCGACCGACGGTCATGCCATCCTACGATACGGTCAGTCTTTTGATAAAGTATGGAGCCGAAGTGTCAACGGATGTTTTCTACTATGCTGCCGGAGCTGCCGGTTATGATACGATTCAAGAGCTGCTGCGCCATGGCGGCAACCCGGATCTTTTATGGTATAACACTATAACGCCTCGAAGGGCTGCAATTGATCGTGGCGTAGAGCGATGGCTGGTGCGCGATGCGGCTCAGACACTGTCGCGCCTTGCAATAGAGACCGCCGAAGGCGATCCAGTTTGGGAGGGCAACGTAAAGTTAAGTCCGTTTTATACGAGTATTGGTTCTCCAGTAAACGTCAGATTTGTCCAATATGCCTACTTTGATAGAGGCAACTATCAACCCGAATCAGTACTCGTTTACGGCAAGGCATGGCTTCTGGATCGTCAGCCGATAATAAAAATTGGAGAAGCTGCAGCAGAGCCCTCGCGCCTAATTTTACCGCCACTCAACGTAAAAGCGCGCGTGATGGCAACCGATCCGGCCAACTTTAACGGAATATTGTCGGTGAGGAACACCGTGAACGGCCAAAAAATGCTGTTTAAGCCGAGGCAGGGCGTATTCGAACTGCACTTGCCCCCGGGCAAGTTCGCGATGAGCACGTCGGAGCCTGTAGCACCCGGGCAAAGCACGAGCGTGAAGTTATCGGCCGAAGTAATCGTCGAGATTAAAGAGGACACCGCTTCGTTCGAAGTCTCGGTGCCAGCGCCGGCCTAATAGATTAAAACGTAATGGCATCGGAGCCACTATAAAGCCTTGTCAGTCTTTGGACGGTAGGTTTTTAGTGGCCTTTTTGCGTTCTTTTTCAGAATCCAGTTGATTTAAGTATGCCTAAGCAATTTGGCAAGATTATCGCAACATAACTTAATAAATTGCATCTAAATTATGGAAAGGAGTGATGGAGTTGGCGAAGAAAATAATATTCATCTGTTCAATCTTACTAAATCTTGTTTTAATCACTTATTTATATCTGAAGTCGAACCACCTGACAAACGTTTACTCCAATCTATCCTCTGGGCTGCAGGGCGATCTGGTTCAACTGGAAAATGCGATCGAACTCCAAAATAACGCGAATTGGAAAGAACCGGACAAGGTAATCGAAAAAATAGAAGATGTTAATGAAAGCATTATTTACTTGTTACAAACAGGTAAAGACACTGGACTGATTAATAAGACCCAAGAAGAAGATCTGCGTAGATTAAGCATCTATTTCTTGAGATACCCTGCATATCCTAATTCCTCAAGCACAGAATTGAAAAGCGACATCATTAAACGACTAATGACCTTAGGAGCTGATTTAAAAGCAGCCGGATGGGAAATGAACTCTGGATACGGTGGTGACTGGGACAGTTTTTCAAGGAAAGTTCGTCTTCTTGTTAAATAACACTGAAAGGAAGTGGAGACTAACCCAAAACATTTATCCCCTCTATTACGTTATTACATTCGAGGTGACATTTAATGAACAAATGGGCGTTAACAATAACCGCTTCATTCCTTCTCCTAACTGGCTGCATGGAGAAATCCGGCACAACTGGCGCGAATTCATTTAACCCGACTACCGCTCCCGCACCCGGTGGAACGGTTATTCCAAAGGCGAAACCAACACCTTTCCCAGCAGCATCTGATCCTTATGAAGTCGAACAAGCCGTTGAGAATGGCGACGTGGTGAACGTTCACGGAAAAATGTACAATCTCGATAAGTGGAAGCTGTTCCTGGCGAACCTCGAAACGGGCGTGGCGAATCAGGTACGAATTACGCAATATACTATAGAAGGCGACCCGATCTTCTACGAGCTGGTCTACGATGGGGCGGAGGTACTTGCCTATACGTACGACAACTCGCGAGACGGGTTTGGCAGCGACGCTGGTCGTCCGAGCACGATTTGCCGTGGGATTGCAATCGAGGAGAACAAGGAGTCCGGCCCGCATTACAAGCTAACCGGATGCGATGCCGATATCGGTAACACGTTCTATCTTCCGTCAATGGAGGAGGGTTCTCCTTGAGTTTGGAATCTGATTGGATTCCAAACGACGATTAGCCGGAAATACATTGACGGCGCATGTGAAATCACATATATTATCATTAAATTGGTCAGACAACTTACCTGATGATTGAAGCAGGTCTAACGATTTTAATTAAACAGTTCTTATGTTAAACGCTTTCGTGAAAAGGGCATAATCCTCTAACCTTAAAGAACGGCAGGTAACGAGATGAGTCGATCATACGCTGCTGTAACCGCTTACGATTTGAAGACGGACAATACCGTCCATCCTTTGGGGATCTCCACGATGCAGCCCTTGTTTAGTTGGAAGCTGGATGCTTCCAAGCGAGCGCAGCGGCAATCGAGCTATCGCATAATTGTCGATAAGGATGAGACGCAGCTTGATCGTTCGGTCGGAGGAGCCTGGGATAGCGGCGAAGTGGCTTCGGACGAGACGCTGCAAATTCGATATGCGGGAAGCCGGCTGGTATCCGGTCAACGTTATTATTGGAAGGTAATGGTGTGGGACGGTGACGGCGTCGCTTCTGAATGGAGCGCCGCAGCCTGGTTCGAAACGGGCTTGCTGCATGCCGAAGATTGGCGGGGCGAGTGGATTGGCGGCAATTCGAGCTATAATCCGCTGGAGGGTTGCCGTTGGATCTGGCATACGTCGATCGCCCTCGAGAAGGAAGAAGCGGATGCTAAGATTGCATTCCGAAAAGTCGTTCGTCTGCCCTCGCATAAAGCGATTCGACAAGCGATCTTCCACGGGACTTGCGGGAGTCTCTTCACGTTGTTCGTCAACGGAAGCACGATTGCCAAGCAGAATACGAGATGGAAGCAGGACTGGTCCTCGCCTTTTTATTATATCGATTTCAGTGCCAAGCTGAACGAAGGGGATAACTGTCTTGCGTGCGAAGTCGCGTACGCGGACTCCGTCCATGCGGGCTTTATCGGCAGCTTCGAGTTCCATTATGAAGACGGCTCCATCGAGAGAATCTCCACCGATTCCACTTGGGTTGCCTCATACGCAACCGAGGATAGCTGGAAGCTTGCCGATTATCCGGGGAAGGACTGGCAGCCCGCGAAGGTGATCGCCGACTTTGGCGACCAGCCGTGGGGAAGGATTAAGCGAAGAGGTCCGGCCCCGCTCATCCGCAAGGAATTCCCCGTTGCGAAGGCCGTCAAGCGTGCCAGGCTGTATATGTGCTGTCTCGGTTATTTTGAACTGCGCTTAAACGGCGAGCGTCTGGGAGACGGGCTGCTGCAGCCGGATTATACGCAATTCCCGAGACGCGTGTATTACGTAACGTTCGAAGGCGAGCAGCTATTGCATTCCGGCAGCAATTGTATCGGCGTCGAGCTGGGGCGCGGGTATTATGCGTACGGGAAAGACTGGATCGGCGACAATTTCAGCAAGCCCGAGCCCGGTACAGGAACGATCGAACCGAAGTTTTTACTGCAATTGCAGATCGATTACGCAGATGGATCGAGCGGCGTGGTCGTCAGCGATCGCTCATGGTTAACGGCGGACGGTCCGACCCGGGACGATAACATCTGGTACGGCGATAAGTACGATGCGCGCTACGAGCAGGACGGCTGGAACAAGGCAGGATTTGCAAGCGAGAACTGGGTTCCCGTAAACGCGATGACGCCGTCGGAAGGCACGATTGAAGCCGCATTCGTCCCGCCGATCCGCGTGGTCGAGACCGTTCCATTCGTGCTTGTCGCGAATCCCAAGCCCAATGTCTTCGTTTACGACTGCGGCAAGGTAACGACGGGCTGGGCGCAATTGACGCTTACCGCGCAGCCGGGAGCCAGCGTGAAGCTGATCTACGGTGAAATGCAGCGAGCGGATGGCCGTTTGGATATATGGAAGGCCGGCTACGACCATCAGTTTTGGGAGAATGCGCAAGAGGATGTGTATGTCTGCAAGAGCGGCGGAGAGGAAAGCTGGGAGCCCAAGTTCAGTTATAAAGGCTTTCGTTATATCCAGATCGAGAGCGCATGCGAGCTCGGCAATATTCAGCTGGAGGCCAAGGTTTTTCATAATGACGTAGCGATTATAGGCAGCTTTGCAAGCTCGAACGCGTTATTCGGCCGGATTCATCAGGCGATGGCGGATACGATGCTGAACAATTTTCACAGCATACCGACCGATACGCCTTTCCACGAGAAGCGCGGCTGGCTGGGCGATGCGCAAGCGATCTCCGAGTGCGCGGCGATGAATTTCGATATGACGACGTTTTTCGGCAAATGGGTGCAGGATATCGCGGATTCGCAGGATGAGCATGGCGCGGTCTGCCATACGGCTCCGGGCCCTTTCCTGTACATGACCCCCACGCCCGCGTGGATGTCTGCGTTCGTCGTCATCCCGTGGACCTTGTACGAATATTACGGGGATCGCGAAACGATTAGCAAACATTACGAAGCCATGAAGCGGTATTTGCAGTATGAATGGGATCGGCTGGTCGACGGCACGAGTACCGACGAGAGCTATGCGGACTGGGCGGTACCGGGGCCTTTCATCGGCCCGGAGGGCGGCGATCTGCTGGCGACTGCCTACGTGCTCCATTCCTTTAATTTGATGGCCAAGATCGCCGACGTGCTGGGTGAGCACGCGGATCGCGAGGCGTTCCTGGCTGCGGAAGGGCGGCTGAAATCTGCGTTAAACGAAAAGTTTTACGATGCAGAGAACGAGGTCTACCGCACGCCAATCGAAGCGGGTTACCGCCAAACGTCCAACGTGCTCCCGGTCGCCTTCGGCGCGGTGCCCGATGCGCGTCTTCCCCGCGTGATCGAACATTTGGCGGAGGATATTCGGACGCGGACGAACGGGCACCTCGACACGGGCTGCTTCGGCACAAAGTATCTGGCCCCGGTCCTGACGGAGCATGGGCAAGGCGAACTCGCTTTCCAGATCGCGAATCAGACGACTTACCCGAGCTGGGGCTATTGCCTGGCCGTCGGCGGCACGTCGTTCTGGGAAGCGTGGGAAGCGGAAACGCGGTCCTACGCCCACTATTTCCTGGGTACGATCGACGATTGGTTCTACAAGCATCTGGCGGGCATCAAGGCGAGTACGAACGGGTACCGCACGAGCATGATCAAGCCATATCCGCTAGGCGACCTGACGAGCGTGAGCGGCTCGATTGATACCGTCCGAGGCCGAATCGGGTCGGCATGGGAGAAGACGGATGACGGCTTCACCCATACGGTAGAGATCCCGGCGAATACAACTGCAACGATCTTCGTGCCAAAGGCCATCGGCGGCCCGTTAAGGGAAAGCGGTCGACCGGCCGAGCTGGCGGAGGGCATCTTCTCGGTGGCGGAGGAAGCCGACGCTTGGAAAATCGAAGCAGGCTCGGGAACGTACCGATTCGAGTTATCCCGCTAGCGCAGCTGCGACAAGGCGAACAGAACGGGGAGTTGGCGGACACAGCGGCCGTTATTTTCACGGGATTCGCACCCTAAGCGGGTGAAGCGGACTCAGCATCCGTTATTATAGCTAAAATGACCACTTTCGAGCGTTAGATTGCTAAATAACGGATTCTCTGTCCGGACCTGCCCCACGCAGGGCTCAAAATACGAAAATAGCGACCCTGTAGTCCGACAACACAAGTATAAGCAAGCAGCACAAGGAAATTGCATTCGAAAAGGGGAACGCAACGCGAATGACTAAAGCAGAAATGATTCTAGACAAAGAATACGTCATCGGCACCGTGGATCCCAGATTGTACGGATCGTTCATCGAGCACGTCGGCCGCGCTGTTTACGGCGGCATCTATGAGCCAAGCCATCAGGAGGCCAACGAGCAAGGCTTCCGCAAAGACGTCATGGCCTTGGTTCAGGAGCTGGGCGTTCCGATCATCCGATATCCCGGCGGCAACTTCGTGTCCGGCTATGAGTGGGAGGACGGCGTCGGCCCCGTCGCCGCGCGCAAGCGAAGACTTGACTTGGCCTGGGGCGCGCTGGAGACCAACGAAGTCGGGACGAACGAGTTCGCGGCATGGGCGCAAAATGTCGGTGCAGAGGTGATGATGGCCGTCAACCTGGGCACGCGCGGACCGGCGGATGCGCGCAACTTGATCGAATACTGCAACCATCCCGGCGGCACGTACTGGAGCGATCTGCGCAAATCCCATGGCTACGAAGCACCCCACAAGTTCAAGACATGGTGCTTGGGCAACGAGATGGACGGTCCTTGGCAGATCGGCCACAAGACGGCCGACGAATACGGGCGTACGGCGCTCGAGACGGCGAAGCTCATGAAGTGGGTCGATCCCTCGATCGAGCTGGTCGCCTGCGGCAGCTCCATGCGCGACATGCCGACGTTCGGCGAATGGGAAGCCACCGTGCTCGACCATACGTACGATCAAGTCGACTACTTGTCGCTGCATACGTATTACGGGAATCGCAAGGACGATACGGCCAGCTTCGTCGCGAAGACGCTGGAGATGGACGATTACATTCATTCCGTCATCGCGGTTTGCGATTACATGAAGGCCAAGAAGCGCAGCAAGAAGCAGATGATGCTTTCCTTCGACGAGTGGAACGTGTGGTATCACAGCGCGGCCGCCGATCAGCAGCTCGAGCGGTGGACGATCGCGCCGCCGCAGATCGAGGATATCTATACGCTGGAAGACGCGATCGTAGTCGGATGCATGATCATATCCCTGCTGAAGCACGCGGACCGCATCCGGATGGCCTGCATTGCGCAGCTGGTGAACGTGATTGCCCCGATCATGACCGCGAACAACGGAATCGCGTGGCGTCAGACGATTTTTTATCCTTATCTGCATGCATCGATGTACGGACGAGGCGTCTCGTTGAAGCCGATCATTCGCAGCCCCAAGTACGACTGCAAGCAGTTTACGGACGTTCCATGCCTGGAATCGGCAGCCGTTTACGACGAGGAATCGGAGCAGCTCACGATTTTTGCGGTGAATCGGGACCTTACGGAAGCGTTGGACGTCGAGGCCGATCTCCGGCAGTTCGCCGGTTACCAGATCGCTGAGCATCTGGTGCTGACGAACCCGGATCCGAAGGCAAGAAATACGGCGAGCGACCCGTTGAACGTAACGCCGCATGCCGCAAGCGGCTCCGAGCTGCGGGACGGCCGCTTGCATATTAGCCTGCCGAAGCTGTCCTGGAACGTCATTCGTTTGAAAAAAATCTAACTTGATTCGAAAGCGGGAGGATCCCTATGAACGTATTAGCCATCGGCGCGCATCCGGACGACATCGAAGTGTACTGCGCGGGAACTTTGTTGAAGTACAAACAGCAAGGCCACAACATCTTTATCGCATTGACGACCAGCGGCAATATCGGCTCGAACGAGTACGAGAGCAGAGAGGCCATCGCTGCGCAGCGAGAACAGGAGCAGCTGGAGGCGGCGAAAATCCTGGGTGCGGAAGTCCGTTTCCTCCGCTTCGACGATCAAGGGCTGCAAGACACGCCCGAGACGCGGCGAGCCGTCATCAACGCGATTCGCTGGGCGGATCCGGACGTCATCTTGACCCATTCTCCGGAGGATCCGAGCACGGACCACGGCGTTACCGGAAAAATCGTGAGCGAGGTCATATTGTCGATTCCCGGCAAGCTGATTCCGGCGGACGAACCGCCGATCGCCAAAAATCCGTCTCTGTTCTACTTCACGCCTGCCGCCGGCATCGGCTTCCTGCCGGAAGTGTACGTCGACACCTCCGACGTGTTCCCGCTGAAGAAGGAAGCACTGACCAAGCATACCAGCCAGTTCAACTGGATGGATGTGTATCAGTCGCATAACCTGCTCAGCATCATGGAGATATCGGACAAGTTCAGAGGCTTGCAGGCCGGATACGAGTATGCCGAAGGCTTCCGGGCTTTCCGGATTCACGGCTATATGCCGAACTTCAAGCTGCTCCCCTAGCCGATACTACTTACCTGGTCAATACCGCTTCCCTGATCGATACGGCTTCCCTGTTTGATACGGTATCCAAGATTACGTTGATCCCGCAAGGAGGCGGTTCCGGCATGGCCCAGGACTTGAGCGCACGGTACGAACTCGTGGAGAAGGTCGTAAAAGCCGGCGGAACCGCCGGCGAGGACTGCGATTATACGGAGCTTAAGGCTGCACTCGACGACATCGCGGATAACTCGGCCCGGAAGCGGTACGTGCTGCGAATTCTGAACGGCATTTACGATCTCTCGAATGACGGAAACCTGTATTTGGGCTTGAAAAGTTACGTGGAGCTTGTCGGGCAATCGCGGGGCGGCGTACGAATCGTAAAACGCGACGATGACTACAGCGACGCGAAAGCCGTGTTCGACACGGCCTATTACGGACAACGGATCGAATACGCGTCGCTTCGGAACCTGACCATCGTCAGCTATAATTTGAAGGCTCCTGTGCACATCGACGACGAATATTTGCAGGGTACGATCGAGCTTCTCGATTGCACATTAATCAACGAAAACACGCCGGATATGGGCAATTATCAGAATGGACTCGCTTGCGGGCTGCGGCAAGGCCAACGCGTTGTCGCCAGAGGCGTCCATTCCAACGGCATGCTTTGGATGCATAACGGCTTCGAGGCATACGCGGGCGAGGGCTGTCGTTTTGAGCTATACAACTGCATCTGCCCATACATCGTGATTGGCGAATTGATCACCTACGGGAACGAGACGATCATCGTCGAGGGCTGCCGGGCGGAATTTCTCCGCTATCTCTATATTAAAGGCGTTGCGGTTCAGCAGCTGCGTTCGTACGTTCAATCCAGCTTTTCGTTCGAGCTGCGGGGCAATTCGATTGATTATGTCGAGGCCGTTACCACGTTGGACCTGGGCTACACGTCGGTTCCTACTGCGTTCGATGAGCTTTGCGGGGGCAAGTGGTCCATTAGCGATCCACAGATCCACCGGTTCGTTCGAAATACCGGATCGGCTGATATCGGCAAAGGGAATCTGGTATCGCGAAGCGGGGACGGCGTGAAGCGGTGGGCTCCCGGCGAACGGCTGTACGGGACAGCGTTAGACGCGATATCGCCTGGCGAATACGGGATGGTCCAGGACCGGGGAATCGTATTCATTCAGACTCATCCGGATATGGCAATCTACGAGGATGAACCGGTCGAGTTGGATTCGTCGGGTTGTGCCGTTCGACAAGGCAGCGGCGCAAAAATCGGCGAGGCCCGGGGCTGGTACGCGCATGGCGACCGCCTGCTGAAGGTCAAGCTGACGTAATCGCCGCTATATACATCAATTCAATTACCTAGTATGAAAGAGCCGATTCTTTATCCGAATAGGCTCTTTCTATTTACATTCAGTGGCAGCTTGAATAGCGAGGTGTGGGCGATGATCAAAGTTATCATTGTAGAAGACGAGATGCTGGTGCGCATCGGTCTAAAAAACTCCATCGAATGGTCGAAATTAGGCATGGAGGTTATCGCCGACTTCTCGAATGGGCAGGCTGCGTGGGATTTCTACCAGCAAGCAAGGCCCGACCTCGTCCTGACCGACATCAGAATGCCGAATATGGACGGGATGGAACTGATCTCCCGCATCCGGGAGAACGATGCGGAGACCAAGATTATCATTCTGACGGCTTACGAAGAATTCGATTGGGTTCATAAGGCCATCCGTTTCGGCGTGACCGATTATATCCTTAAGTTCAAGATGTCCATCGACGAGATGGAGAAGGTCTTGCAGAAGGTGCAGGCCGAATTGCAGACGAAAAGCGTCCGAACCTCCGCAGAGCCGCAGCACGACCAACTGAACGCCATCAATCTCAAGGAAAACGCGATGAAGGACTATTTGTCTTACGGGCGATACTCGGATGCGGAATTCGCCGTCATAACGAAGGAGCTTCATTTCCGACTCCAACCGGAAAGACTGATTCTCTGCGTGATGGCCATCGATAACTTCAAGCAGATGGAAAACAAATTCAAGGATAGCCACGGGAACCTGATCCGATTCAGCATCCTGAATATGATGAGCGAGCTGCTCGCCGGCTACAACCGTGGAGAAGTCATTTACGAGCGCGACGAGAAATACATCCTGGCGTTCAGCTTCCAGGATATCGTCAGCGAATCAAACATTTATCAGCAGCTGCAGGACATTCTGTCGCACATCAGCAGCGTCATCAAAACGTACCTGAACGCATCCGTCATTTTTGGGATCAGTTCCATCAACAACGGATACTCCGCGCTTAAGCAAATGTATGTGGAATGCCTACGCATGCTGGATTTAAGATTCGTGCTCGGTAACGTAACCTACATCCGATCGGATCTCATGGGAGCGGATCGCATCTCGAAAAACGTTGCCGCGAAGCTCGACAAAATGATTCGCGAACGGGAGCCGTTTAACGACCGGTACTTCAAAGAAATCGAAGCCGGCATTCAGTCGCTGGGTCAGCTTGAACGTATATCCAGGCAGGATATCCAGGTGGTGATCATTCGCTGGATTCACTGGCCGACCGTTAACCTCAATATTTACGCAGACGACATCTCCAGTATGGCGCTCGACTATGCAGGCCGAATTCATCAGAGCACGACTTTGGATGAAACTATCGCGATTTTTACGCAATATTTGCTTGAGGTTCAATATTACCATGAGAGAAAAAGAGCGATCAGCAAAGAAATCGCCGAGGCGATCAAATATATTCAGGCGCATTACGATCAGGATCTTTCCCTCCAGCAGCTGGCCGATCAAGTGAAGATGAATCCGAGCTACTTAAGCAGGCTTTTCAAAAGGCATTTGGAGACGAGCTTTATTGAATATTTGAACGCTTACCGGATCGATATGGCCAAAAACATGTTGATGAACACACATCTGAAATCCTACGAAATCGCCGCAAAGACAGGCTATAAGGATGACAGCTATTTTAGCCGGATTTTTAAAAGGGTTACGGGCATGCGGCCCCATGAATTCAGGAAGCAATGGTTCGTGGACAGCAGGGAGGACAGAGAAAATGACGCGGATGATGAGACTGTTCAATAGAGCAAACAGAAATTCCCTGGCGAATCAATTGGTCGTCTCGTTCCTGATCATCTTTCTGTTTATCTTTACGATCAGCTCGTTGATCGCTTACTACGGCATCCTGAATGTATTGAAAAAAAATGCGATCGATACGAATCAGCAGCAGTTCAAGCAAAACGATTATAATCTGTCGGTGTTTGTCAACGAGGTGGACCAGGTTTCCAGACAGCTCTTTTTAGAGGCCGAATTGCAAAATTTGATTAATTTCAAGAGTATGAGCGAGATGGACAGCGTCGTGCAGGTTTCGGCGGCTTTTCAATTTTTTTCGGAAGCGCTCTCGGACAATTCTTTTATCGATTCGATCAGTTATTTTGGCGATAACGGCTTTATGATTCGAACGACTGCGCAAAGAAACGATATTTTATTCGATTCCACCAGTAAAGTGAATGCATTTTACCAGAATCAAATTTACGGCAAGATGAAGTCGGCAGCGCAGAAGCTTGTCTGGTTCGGCGGATTTACCGATCAAGACTTCAACATTGCGGATACGAATGCGATACCCGGCAAAGAGACTGCGTCTACGAACTACATTACCGCGGCGCGCAGCTTCTACTCAAATAACCACGCGGCAACGCTTGTCCTCAATATGGACATGAAGTACTTTAACGATATTTACAATCACGCCAACGATATAGACAATAACGAAATGTATCTGGTCGATGAAACGGGCCGCGTGGTGTCTCACGGCAATGTAGAGAAAATCGGTCAAGCCGGGGCTGTGCCTGAGAAAGTGTATCAACCCGCGCTCACGAGCGACAAGTTTGCCAGCGAAGAAAGTAACGGCAAACAAATCATGTCCTATCGGATCAGTGCGTTGAATTGGATCCTGGTCAACGAGATTCCTGTAAGCCTCTTTATTAGCGATATTCTGACCTTGAGACTCATCGTTGTGACGATGTTTATTTTCAGTTTGGCATCGGCAGCCATTCTGTCGCGGTACTGGATTCGCAGAATAACGCAGCCTTTGAACAGTCTGACGACCGTCGTAAGACGTATGGGGCAAGGCAATCTGGGACTCACGTTGGAACTAGATTTAAAGAACGAACTCGGGATTCTCATTGCGCAATTCAATAAAATGTCCAGAAATATTCAAGAGCTGATTGAACAAAAGGAATCGATTCAGGAAGAGAAGCGGACGATCGAGATCGGCGCTTTGCAGTCGCAGATCAACCCCCATTTTTTCTACAACACGTTAAATACGATCAAATGGATGGCTATTATGGTCAAGGCGGACAATATCGTGGAAAGCATCACGACTTTGGGCGATTATTTGCAGCCGATGTTTAAGCAAGGCATGCTTTGCACCATCAGGGAAGAGATCGATTATATCGAAAATTATATCAAGATCATGAATTATCGAATGGCGGGCGGCGTTAAACTCCAAAAACATATCTCGCCGCAGGTGATGGACTACCAATTTCTCCGATTCCTGCTGCAACCGTTGGTCGAAAACGCGATTACGCACGGTCTGAAAAACCGTAACGGCGGGACGGTAACGATTACGGCAACGGAATATAAAAACGAAATCGCCTGGACCATCTCCGACAATGGCGAAGGCATGTCCGAAACGAAGCTGCAGGAGGAAAGGGAATCTCTTATTCATGGCAGCAGCAGCGAACATTCTACAGAAAAGAAAGGAATCGGCTTATTCAATACGAACCGCAGAATCCAGCTTCACTTCGGCGACCGATACGGCATCGTCATTCATAGCGAGCAGCAGGTGGGAACCGAACTAAAATTCACGATTCCAAAAGTGCAACAAACGTAAAAAAAATACAACTTTTTGAGGGCGGCGGTCAAAGATTTTGAGGAGGCGTGCAGGTTTGTTGTGTAATTCACCGGAAAGTTCATTTTTCTAACTGTAAGCGTTTTCTATAATAAATGTACAGACCAATTGAAACCAAGGAGAACAAAACCATGCTACCCAAAAAGAATAGAATCGGGTGGAAGTACTTCCTAATCGCCATGCCATTTATGATTTACGTGATCGCGTTCTACTTCGTACCGTTATTTGGTTGGATCTATTCCTTCTATAACTACAATCCGGCACTTAGTTTCTCGCAGCTGAAGTTCGTAGGCTTCGATAACTTCGTTAAGATTTATAACGAACGAAGCGAAATTTACCGGGTTCTCAAAAACACGCTGGCCATGAGCTTGCTCTTGATCCTGGTTACGCCCTTGCCCTTGATTGCAGCCGTCATGATCAATGAAGTCAAGCATGGCAAGTACAAGAGATTTATTCAGACCGTGACCACGCTGCCTAATTTTATAAGCTGGATTGTCGTATTTTCCCTAACGTTCGCCGTTTTTTCAAGCGATGGGCTCTATTATACCTTGTTAAGAAATTTACATCTCGATGTGCCTATTATCGGAATCATGGGCAACAACGGTGCCGCCTGGTTTTTCCAGGCCGGGCTGTATGTCTGGAAAACGATCGGATGGACGATGATCATCTACATGGCTGCGATTGCAGGGATCGACAGCGAGCAATACGAGGCGGCCCGCATCGACGGTGCCGGCAAATTCGGCTTAATGCGGTACATCACGATTCCGGGATTGGGTCCGACCTTTTTTGTCCTCCTCTTATTACAAATCAGCAACTTGTTGAACAACGGACTCGATCAATTCCTCGTTTTCTATAACCCGCTTGTAGCGGATAAGCTGAATGTACTCGATTACTTCATCTATCAAGTCGGCTGGGCTGTCAGCGACTATTCATATGCGACTGTATTGGGGATGGTGAAATCTTTGCTCGGCATTGCGCTGTTGTTTGCCGTCAACTATCTCTCCAAGAAAACGAAAGGGGAGTCGATCCTGTGATAAGCAAACAACAATCGCTGGGCGAACGCGTTTTTGATAAATTCAACTACGTGTTTATGGCCCTGTTCTCCTTTATCTGCATCTATCCGTTCTACTACGTCTTCATTTACTCGATCAGCGAACCCAGATTGGCGCAAAGAGGCGTTTATCTCTGGCCCGGCAATTTCAATATCGACGCTTATATTAAAATATTCAGTTTAAATACAATTCCGCACGCATTCCTGGTTTCGGTAGAAAAGACAGTGATATTCACCGTCTTGTGCGTGTACTTTTCGGCGATGCTTTCCTATCTCTTTACCAAACACGTGATGCCTTACCGCAAATTCATGTATCGCATCGTGATCTCCTCCATGTATCTCAATTCCGGCCTGATCCCGTGGTATATCACGATGAAAACGTACGGACTTCGCAATTCTTTCCTGCTCTATGTCCTGCCGGGAATCATTAACGCCTTTTATATCATCCTGGTCAAGACTTATATCGAGCAATTACCTTCTTCGATGGAAGAGTCGGCTCAGATTGATGGCGCCGGGTTTATGACCGTCTTCAACAGAATTATATTTCCGCTCTCTAAACCGATTATCGCAACCGTAGCCGTGTATGCCTCGGTGGGCTGCTGGAATAGTTGGATCGATAATTACTTGCTGGTCGAGAAAGCCAATCTGCAGACGATTCAAGTCATTCTGTACGGCTATCTGAACGAAGCGCAGAGCTTGTCTCAGGATCTTGCGGCCATGACGGCCAATTCGGGTTCGGGCAGGCAGCTCCAGCTCTCGCCGGAGACGATCAAGATGAGCATCACCGTCATTTCGGTGCTTCCGATTATCCTTGTCTATCCGTTTTTGCAGAAGAATTTTATCAAGGGCATTATGCTTGGCGCAGTGAAAGGTTAATTCGGATATGATGGTTTTTCTAGAAAACCATGTATCAATAGATAAAACAGCAAGTCAATCACTAGGGAGGTTATTCGATGTCAGGGATGAAAAAGAAAACGAGTTTACTCGCTATGGTTGCCAGCATGTCCCTTCTAGCCATGACGGCGTGTTCAGGCAACAACGCAACGAACAATGCTTCATCGTCCGCACCCGCTTCAGGTACTGCGCCTGCATCAAGCCAAGCAGCTGCATCAAGCCCGGCAGCCGACCCTTCGGCCGGAACCGATCTTCCAAGAGATCCGATTACGTTAAAAGTATTCATTGGCGGTTCGGATGCGAGCTTGAATGGCGTATGGAATACATCCATTGCCAAGGTTATTCAGGAAAAACTGGGTATTACGCTGGATCTAATCACGGGCGACGCCGTAAAAGCGAAAACGCTCGTTGCCGGCGGCGACTTGCCTGATATCCTATCGACTGCCGGGATCTCCGACTTGGTAGACTCCTTGATTCAGAGCGGTCAGGTTATTCCATTGGACGACTTGATCGATAAGTACGGTCCGAATATTAAGAAAAACACGCCGCAAGCGCTGGAAATTATGAAAGCGTCGGCAAGCAACAACACCGGAAAAGTTTATTTCCTGCCCGTTCGGGTGAATAAAGCCAGCGACACTCCTGTCCCTCTTAGCAGCGCGCTTGCCGGATTCTATACAAGATGGGATTTGTATAAAGCGATCGGCGCTCCGGCGATGACGAATGAAGACGATTTCTTAAAAGTGAATAAAGAAATTCAAGACAAGTTCCCGACAACGAAGGACGGCAAGAAAGCCTATGCGTTCTCGGCATGGGCCGGCGGCGACATGTTCCCTTACATTATCTCTTATCCGTTCTCGATGGGATATAACAACTGGTCGTTCGATACTTCCATCGGCGCAGTAAACGGAGACGTTCAAGACAACTTCCTGCAAAAAGACGGCGTATTCTGGAACGGCATCAAGTTCTTCAATAAAGCATACCGCATGGGCATCTTCGATCCGGAAGGGTTCACGCAAAAAATCGATCAATACATCGCCAAGCTGAACAACGGCCAAGTGTATAACTCGGCGGCAAGCTTCTGGATGGGCGGCGCCGATCTAGTCGCCAATACCGGCGTAGCCGATGCGGAACTGCTGCAATTGCCCGGTCCGTTCCCAGGCTACATGGCGTTGTATCCGAAAGACGCGCCGGGCGGCAATCTTCTCGGACCGGCCCGCGCCATCACCAAGGCGAATAAATATCCGGAGCGCACGATGGAGTTGTTTAATTTCCTTAGCGGGGACGAAGGCGGAAGATTGCTGTTCACCGGCGTCAAAGGCGTAGATTGGGATGTCGTAGACGGCAAGCCGCAATTGATCGGCAAGATGGCGAAGCCTTCCGACCCTGGATACAGCGACTATCTGAAAAGCGTAGGTACGACGACGCTGAACAAATTGTCCAATCTACATGAAGCATGGCCGGCAGAAGACGGCTATCCGCTTGACCTGAAGCTGGTTATCGATCCGTCTACGGTTACGCCTGCCGAAAAGGAACTGGCTCAGCAATTCGGGGCGGAACTGTACCCGGGGCAAGTATACGACAAGCTGATTAAAGACGGAAAAGCCGTTACCGATTCGAAATACTTTGCTTTCACTGCGTTCGTAAAACAATTGTCCCAGCCGAATCAACAAGTGATGACGAAGGCAGAAACGTACTTCCTGGCGAACGTTGCGAAATATATTATGGCGAAGGACGACGCAGCCTTCGAAGCCGCGCAGAACAAAGCCATCGATGATTTTAAAGCGATGGGCGTAGACAAAGCTTATGCCGAATTCCACCAGCTCATCGATGACGCCAAAGCGTTCGTTAAAGAGAACAACCTGGAATAGGATTCGGATTGACGCAATTGAAGAGGGACTGCCTTCAGGTGGTCCCTTTTCTACTGGCCCAGCATAGCTCAGGAAATCAACGGGAGGGAATTAAAGTGTCCGCAAATTCGACATCGATCGTCGCCGATCTTGACAACATGCGCTTCCAGTACAAGTCGGAGCTGTCGATTTACACAGAAAAGCTAATGGATGGCAGATTGCTGTTCGCAGGGTTTCAAGATAACGGGACGACCATTTATGAATATACCGACTTAAAGGATAAACCCGCCTTCGACCTGACGATCGACGGAGAATCATTGTATTACGGATGGGAATTTTCCGACTTCGCATCGGATCGGGATGAGCTGGGGAACACGACAGGAACGTTAACGTTAAAGCATGCAGTGAAGCCTATTAAGTTAAAAGTAATAACGAGTTGCTGCGGTTTCGGATTTTTCAAAAGAACCTTGGAGATCGTGAATCTTTCGGAAAAGACGGCATTGGGGCTTACGAACGTCATCCCGTTTAAGGGATGTATTTGGAACGTTACGGATAACATCGCCGATAATCTGCGCGACGACACGGTCTCGCCTTATTCCGTCGGGCGATTCAAGGATTTGTATTGGGCGAATGAGGGAAACTTTGCCTGGCAGGACATTCCCGTCAATACCGGCATCTTCTTTAACTCGACATTCGGCATGAGCGGGCACAGCAGCCCTTTCTTTATATTGCGCAACAATATCAACGGCGGCTATTTCGTCTGTCAAATGGGCTGGTCCTCCAACTGGAAGACATCCTTTTTCGCCGACTATTTTAATGACAGCCGTCTTCCGAACAAGATTAACTTGAACTTCGAGGTTCAACCGGTTACGCCGTCGCCCGCCAGACTGATCGCGCCGGGCGAGGCGATCGCGGCGCCGGATATGCATTTCGGGATGAGCCATGCCGACCTGGATACGGCAGTCCAGCGCCTGCATGCGTATTTGCGGCAATCCGTCCTGCGGCAGGTCGGAGACGGCTTGCAGCCCGTCATTTATAACCAAGCCGGTTATATGGTTCCAGGCTACAAGCAGCCGGAGATGAGCGAAGCGGGACTTAAAGAAGAGGTAGACCTCGCGGCGGAGATTGGCGCAGAGCTATTTATGATCGATGCCGGATGGTACGGCAACAATGGAACGGCGGGCGCCGACTGGGGCAATACGACGGGCGATTGGTACGCGGCCGACATCCTTCCGAACGATCTGTTTCCCGTCTACGACTATGCGCGATCAAAGGGTTTGAAATGCGGATTGTGGGTCGAAATCGAAACTGCAGGCTCGAAATCGAAGCTCGCCGAAGCGCATCCCGATTGGTTTTTAACGAAATACGGCAGCACCTTCCCTAGAGTGCTCGATCTTGCGAAGCCGGAAGTGAAGGACTACGTCGCTTCCGAGATCGTGCGGCTCGTCGAAAAATACCAACTGGATATGTTCCGCCTCGATTACAATTCAAGCTCTCACGATGGGGGCTTTAACCTTCATGACGGCCGGAATGAGAATACGCATTGGAAGCATAATGAGGCCATTTACGAGATTTTCGACCGGGTTGGCAGGCAGTTTCCGAATCTGCAGCTGGAGAATTGCGCGAGCGGCGGCGGACGGACGGATATCGGCATCGTCAGCCGGTTCACCACGACATGGGTATCCGATTGGTTCAAAATGCCGCGCACGGTGCGGATCCTGAACGGCATGAGCATGGCACTGCCGCCCGAATTCATCAACAGGTCGTACTCGCCGGGAATGGAAGGGAATCTGGATTCTCAGATGCACGTGATTATGATGGGACACCCGATGCTGTGCGGGATCGCGCCATCTATTGCGGAAGCGACTCCGTCCACGATGGCTTGCGCCAAAAAATATATCGGCATTTATAAGGATTTCATCCGCACCTTCCACAGAACGGCTAAAGTGTACCATCACACGCCGGTTATCCCTGGCGCCGACGGTACGGGCTGGGCCGCGCTGGAGTACGTTTCCGAGGACAGGACAAAAGCCGTAGCGACCGTGTTCAGGCTCGTTAACGCGGATGAAGACCGCTACACGTTGAACTTCAAAGGCCTCGATAAGGGCGCGAGCTATCGCGTGCGGATCGAGCCGGAAGGAAGCGAGTTCGTTGTCGGCGGTTATGCCTTGTCGAGAGAAGGTCTTGCGATCGAGCTGGATACGGCATTAACCTCTCAAATGATATTGCTGACCAAAAGAGAGTAACGACCTCAGGAGCGGGGAGCGACCATAAATGAAAACAAACTATTCGGGCCTTGCGGTCATTCCTACGATGCCGGCGTCCATGAACGTCATCGTCGAACCCGGACGCATCGCGACCGGCAACCGGGTCATCGAGCTGGCCGAAGCCGCTACGGTATGTATTCGCGTAGCCGGGCAAAGGCGGTTTAACGACCAACGCTATCGGATTGCAGGCGAGAGCGCGACTTCTCCAAGCGGCTGGAACGGCGAAAACGTTCGCGGCACCGCTGGGATGCCTTACCAGCGAATGGTTCCGGGCTCGCTGCAGGTGTATTCGAAAGACCGGGGGAAGCGTTACGTTCCGGACGTCGATTATACGCAAGACAGCTACTGGGGCACCGTCAAGCGACACCCGCTTGGGGAGATCGTCGTCGATCAGGAGCTGTCCCTCGACTACGCCGTATGGCTATGCAGATACGACGCCATCGTGCTGCTCGAGGATGGGACAATACACGTCGTCGAAGGCGACAGCGAAGCACCGGAATCCCGCGAGCTGCTGCTGCCCGAGCCGCCGGAGGTAGAAACGGGTTTCGTACTGGCCCATGTGTTCACGGGCTGGGGGCAATCCTGCATTTATGGCGGCGGCAGCCTGATCGCCGCGGAGCGCTTGCCTTCTTCCCGGTCGCCGGATTCGCTGCCTGTTCTCACGGGACGGTACGAGGACATGGTGGAACGAACCTACATCGTCGAGGTTCATGCGGCGGAAGGCGATGCCGAAGGAAAATTGCAGGTCCGGATCGGGGCAACGGGAGAGGATTATGGAACGAACCGCACCTTGACGCCGGATACGCTTCGTTGGACGGAGGCCAAGGCGCTGCCGCACGGCCGGAAGCTGCCGCTGCTGCTGCAATCCGCTTACCGGTATCCGGTCAGTTGGGGGCTGGAGCTGGATTTTTCGCTACCGGGTTCGAATACAGCGGTTGATTTGTCCGGCACCTACAAGGTCACGGCATATCCGGAAATGATATTCGATCGCAAACATGCGCTTGACGGGAGCGATCCGCTGGACGTTATTCCCCTGGAGCAGCGCAGTCATCTGGACGGCTTCAGGGAGAAGGCGGCTTCAGGCAGGCCGGTACGCATCGCTTTGTTCGGCGCCAGCAACGCGCGTCACGGACTATGGCCCGCGCAAGTCGTTCGCGCGCTGAGGCAAGCCTATCCGAAGACAAAAATCTCGACTTCGGTCATTGCCTATGGCGGAGAGGAGATGCGACATGGCAGGCACCGCTTCCATCACGAAGTGTTGAGCGTTGCGCCGGACTTGATCGTGATGGAGTATTTCATAAACGATGTATGCTACGGCCGTCCCGAGGAGACGGAAGAAGCCGCCCGTTATATTTTGCAGGGCATCCGGGAGGCCGGCATTCCTTGCATTGTCCTTACGAATAACGGCGCCAACCCGCTTTTCTCCAGAAACGGATCATCTAGCCATTTTCAACACTACCACGACCTCTATCGCGGCTTGGCTGCCGAATACGAGGTGGCTTTTGTCGGAGGCTACAGCTACTTCAAAAACCTTCATACGTTCGGCAAGTATTTCATAACGGAACTTAAAGGCAATATGGTCAACCATCCCTATGGGCTTGTCGATCAGAATTGGGGACTCTTCGACCGCGTATTCAGCAGCGCGATCTTAAAAATTCTCTTATAGGCGCAAGTTGCGGTTACGAACAGGCTGGAGGTGCCGGCTATGGACCATAAAACGATAAAAGAATCGATCCGGACAGTGAAAGATTTCAGGCTGCTGCTTCTTGCCGACCGTTACCGCCCAGGCTATCACTTTGCCATGCCCGAAGGCTTCGGCTTGCCGGGCGATCCCAACGGCGCTTTTTACGCGAACGGCAGATATCATCTCATGTATCTCTATGAAAACTGCACGAGCGCGACCGGCGCTTTTAATTGGGGACATATTTCGAGCCACAATCTGGTTCATTGGCGCCATCATCCGGACGCGCTGGTTCCAAGCGACGGGGATAACGGCGCGTTTAGCGGGGGCGCCTTCGTCGATGAGGACGGCACCGCGTACATCTCTTATTCGAGCCTCGCGACCAATATAGAGACGATGGCCGGCGGCGGCGTCGGAATCGCAAGAAGCTCGGACCGTCACTATGAGCAATGGGAAAAGTTCGATACGCTGGCGATCCAGAGCACGGTAAACGGCATAACGGAAGTCGTCGGCAAAAACGGCGAGCACGTATATGCGGGGAGCTGCGATCCGAGCAATATTTGGAAAAAAGACGGCGTCTATTATATGCAAACCGGGAATCTGTGCGTGCTCGGCAAATACGGAAGAAGCGAAGATTCTCCGCTCGAAGCGAGGGGAGATTGGACGGATTTATTCCAATCGACGGATCTGAAGAAATGGACGTACGTCGACCGTTTTTACGAACGGGACCGCACGAACAAATGGACGCAGGAATCGGAAGACGATATGTGCGCGAGCTTTTTCCCGCTGCCTCTGTCCGGACAAGGCGGGGCGCCAAGCGGCAAATACCTGCAGCTGTTCATTTCGCATAATAAGGGCTGCCAATATTATATCGGCGAATACAGCGAGAATAGGTTCCTGCCGGAAAGTCATGGGCGCATGACATGGGTGGACAGGGCGTTCGCCGCTCCCGAAGCATTGATGGACGATAAGGGCCGGCAGATCGTATGGGTGTGGATCATCGACAATCTGGAAGACGAGTCAAGCTTCGGGTGGTCGGGCGTGTACAGCCTGCCTAGAACCGTCTGGCTGGGTGAAGACCATACGTTGCGGATGGCGCCGGTAGACGAGCTTGCCATGCTGAGATATAACGCCAAGCAATTCCCGGCCGTCGCGCTCTCCGATGGCGACAAGCTGGAGCTGGATGGCATAAACGGCTTGTCTTCCGAAATAAAGCTGACGATCGCGCCCGGGTCCGCCCGTAGAACGGGGCTGAAGGTGCGAACTTCCCCTGACGAGGAGGAAGTCGCGCTGCTGTATTACGATGCCGAAACGAAGGCGCTCGTATTCGATTCGACGCGCAGCGGCGCGGGCGGCTGGAAGGCGAGGGAGGCCGCTCCTTTTCAATTGAAAGATGCCGAGCAACTCGAATTAACGGTTTATATCGACAGAGGCGTGATCGAGATTTTCGCCAACGAGCGGCAAGCGATCGCAAGACGGGTGTACCCGGAGAGATTGGACAGCACGGGCGTCTATCTGTTCAGCGAGGGAGGCACGGCTTCCTTCGAGACAATTGAGGTCTGGGAAATGATGCCGTCGAATCCCTATTGAGCAGAAGCTTACGGGAAGTCCGCGCCTGCTGCCATTAGGCGATAATTGCTCGCTGCGATCCGATTTTCTTCGCAGCGGACTTTAAGGCCACCGTTCAGCCGTTAGGCTGGCAGTTGAATGCCGAGGACAAACAAAAATTTTTGCACCTGCAGGATGACGTGGCATCCACGGCATTTTGGTACCAGTCGGAGCCTCACGCGGCATTCCCGCCGCTGCCTGACAGGGATATGAGGGATGTTACTGTGAAGTAGCTAGCGAAGTGCAGCTGGTATGTATCAATCGCCTGTCCTGGTGCAGGCGATGCGACCATTTCGGCCGCTACCAAGCCCCTCGCCTCTTCTAGTGAAGGCGATGCGACCATTTCGACCGCTACCAAGCCCATCGCCTCTTCTAGTGAAGGCGATGCGACCATTTCGGTCGCTACCAAGCCAATCGCCTCTCCTAGTGCAGGCGATGCGACCATTTCGGCCGCTACCAAGCCCATCGCCTCATCTAGTGAAGGCGATGCTACCATTTCGGCCGCTACCAAGCCCATCGCCTCTTCTAGTGAAGGCGATGCGACCATTTCGGCCGCTACCAAGCCCATCGCCTCTTCTAGTGAAGGCGATGCGACCATTTCGGCCGCTACCAAGCTCATCGCCTCTTCTAGTGAAGGCGATGCGACCATTTCGGCCGCTACCAAACCAATCGCCTCACCTGGTGAAGGGCATAGCGTCATTTTTCAAATGACTTCCTTAAAATTGAACTGGCAGGAGCGATAAATATGAAGCTGCAATACAGCATGGCGCATGAGCCATTGTTGGACACGTCAACGCGGGATGACCTGATCGCGAACATCAAGAACGCCGGCATCGAGAAGATTTGGATCGCCGGATTTTTCTCGGGCAAGATGGTCGACCTCGAGGAGCTGAAGCAGGCCAAGGCGTTCGCGGAGCTGCACGGCCTTGAGGTCGGCGCGGTCACGATCCCGATCGGCCACCCGGGCAACGCGCTGAACCCGGACGATCCCGACCTGGATCTGGAGATCCCCAAGCATTGGCACTATCGGGTCGATATCCAAGGCGAGACCGTCTATTATTGCGGAGCCATCGATAAGTGTCTGATCGAGGACAACGGGAAGGCGGCCATGCTGCTCCGCGACGCGGGCTTCAAGGAAGTATTCCTGGACGACGATCTGCGAGCCGGCAATTTCAACGAATTTATTGAAGGTTGCTATTGCGATGCTTGCGTGGCGGAATTCAATCGCACCTACGATCGGCAGGAGACAAGGGAATCGTTGCTGGTCGAAATGACGCAAAAGAACAACACGGCCATCATGAAGGATTGGGTCGCGTTCCAGTGCGTCAAAGTGACGGACGTCGTAAAGGCAACGGATATCGAAGGCGTTCAGCCCGGCATTATGGTGATGCATTTCGGAGACGAGCGGCACGGGATCGACATTCCATCGATTCGCGAGCAAATTCCCGACACGCTGTTCCGGGTGGGAGAGTACCAGTTCAACGATACGCGATTCACGGCCCCTCATGCCAAAGCCGAAGAGCTGCTCGGCATTTTGTATCACCTGAGCTTTATCGATAAGAAATTCGCGTACAGCGAATCGACGATTTTTCCGCCGCGCTCGTTAAAGGAGCACAATCTGGTCTACAAAGCGAAGCTGGCCATTACGGCAGGCATTGAGAACGTGCTGTTCATGAGCGGTACATGGGTGCTTGACGCGAGCTACTGGCATGCGATCGCGGACGCGCTGCCGGTATTGCGGGCGTTGGACCAAGCGACCGCCGACGTGCCGAGAGCTTTTCCGGTTCACCTGGCATACGGCACGCACGGCGCATTCGCGGAAGCATTCGTTCCGACGAGCCTGCCGCTGCTGGCGGGATTGCCGGTCAAGGCCGTTCGCGCGGACCAGGGCGGAGTAGACGGAGAGCTGCTGTTATTTTTCGGAGATTACCGGTTGAGCGAACAATGGCTGGCGCAGCTGCCAAGTTATAAGCAAGTCGTATTTGACCAAGCGGCAGCGATAAAAAACAAGGATCTACTGGAAAAGCTGCAGCTTGCCGCGACCAACATTGTCGTTTGGGATCAACAAGCGGCGGCAAGACCTTCCGCAGCGCAGCTTTCTTCGCTGCAACGGCTGGTTGCCCCAGGCTCCTGGGACTTCCCGCGGCTCGCGGAGGGGAACCAGATCGGCCTGGTATGGCTCAAGGACGGCGGCAAGTGTATTTTGTTTAATCTGCTGGAAACGGAAAACCGGGGAATCGTTCAATGGGATGACCGCCAGTATCCCGTTCAGCTCGCGCCCCTGTCCTTTGCAATTGTTGACGATGCGGGCATCTTAACGACTTACGATACGGCGATCGCGCTTTAAGAGAAGGAGGGTGCTGCAGATGCAAAAGAAGATATGGCAATGGACGGGCTTCAATGCGATGGCGCCAAGCGATATCGGGCGCGAAGAACCGCGCAGCGGCCAAGTCGAGATCCGCATCCTGTCGATCGGCATTTGCGGCACGGATCTGCATATCATGAGCGGCCACGCCGGCTTCGGCACGCCGCCGCTGGCGCTCGGCCATGAGCTGGCCGGCGTCGTGGAGCGCGTCGGCGAAGGCGTAACCGGTTGGCAGCCGGGCGACCGCGTCTGCATCGATCCGCTCATCGGCTGCGGCGTATGCCATGAATGCCGCAGCGGCAACAAGCACCGCTGCGCGGAAGCAGGAGAGATCGGACTGCAATTCCCGGGCGGCTGGCAGGAGTATCTAAACGTCCCCGCCGCCAATCTGTACCGGCTGCCCGACAACTTCAGCCTGGAGGAAGCGACCCAGGCGGAGACGCTCCATTGCTGCCTGGGCGGCATCGATAAACTGGATATTCGCCTTGGACAGCATGCCGCCGTGATCGGGGACGGTCCGACCGGCCTCTACTATGTGCAGCTGTTAAAAGCGGCGGGCGCAAGCATGGTCACGCTGATCGGCATGCGCGACAATCGTCTTGCGCTCGGTCGCAAGCTTGGCGCGGACGCCGCGGTCAACCTGCGGTCGGAAGCCCCGGATGCCGAGGATCCGCTTCCGGCGGCGGAAACCCAGCATATCGTCATCGATGCTGCAGGCAACGAGGCTTCCTTGAAGCTCGGGATCGAGCTGCTCCGAAGAGGGGGACGGCTGCTGCTCTTCGGATTGCCGGGCCAACCCGTCCAGGCGGACATTCAGGCAGCGGTGCTGAAGGAACTAACGCTATTGGGCTCGACGAACGCGCCGCAAGTATGGCCGCGGGTCATCGAGATGATCGCCTCCGGCAGCGTGAAGGTGAGTCCGATGATTACGCATCATTACAGCTTCGACGAGCTGGACCGAGCGATCGAATTCGCGCGGAACGAACCGGATGAAGCAATTAAAATAATCGTTAATCACGAATAGGAGGAATTCGCAATGAAAATCGTCGCCGTCCATACGAAAGCAATTAAAATCCCCTTTTTTAAAGGCGAAAAATGGTCCGGAGGCACAAGGTACAGCGCGCCTTCGCTGATCGTGCAGATCGAGACGGACGAAGGCTTGATCGGGATCGGCGAGTCGGTCGGACCGACGATACCGGTCATCCAATCCGTCGTGGACAAGGAGTTCGCCCCGTTCGTCATCGGCCGCGATCCGATGGAGCTGGAATCGATCCTCCACCGGCTCGAGGAATATTGCGTCAACTGGAAGCAGATCGGCAACTACGGCCTGGCGGGCATCGAGATGGCGCTGCTCGACCTGCGCGGCAAAATCCTGAACACGCCCGTCTACAACCTGTTGGGCGGCAAGGTGAAGCAGGAAGTGGCGTTCTCGGGCTACATTTTTATCGACAAGCCCGAAGTCAACGCCGAAGAAGCGCGCAAGTTCGCTGCCGCGGGCTACACGGAACTTAAGCTGAAGGTCGGGCGCGACATCGACCTGGATACGAAGCGGGTCAAAGCCGTGCGCGAAGCGGTCGGTCCCGCGATGAAGATCCGCATCGACGCCAACCAGAACTGGAGCGTGCCGACGGCGATCAAGGCGATCCGCAAGATGGAGAAATACGATCTGCAAATGGTCGAGCAGCCGACGCGCTTCGACGACGTGGACGGCATGGCCGCCGTCGCGCGCGCCGTCGACGTGCCGATCATCGCGGACGAAGGCTGCGCCACTTACGAGGATGCCTTGCGGCTGATCGACAAGCGCGCCTGCGCCTGCTTCCTCGTCTATCCGTCCGAGGCGGGCGGCATATTGAAGGCCAGGCAGATCGTCGATCTGGCCAACCACGCAGGCGTCTGGTGCGCCACGGGCAGTTGGGCGGAGACGGGCATCGGCACGCTCGGCAACGTGCACATGGTCGCATCGTCGCGGAACTTCCCGTTCGCCAACGATACCCATCTTAAGTTTATGAAGGGCGATCTGCTGCGCGAGGAGCTGGTGTTCAACGACGGGAAAATAACGGTTCCCGACCGCCCGGGCTTCGGCATCGATCTGGACATAACGAAGCTGAACCATTTCGGTACGGACTTCGAACGCGAGATGGTATTCTACGATCCGCAGGACCCGCAATTCCAGCCGCGGATCGGACAATTGCTCTAATGATTGGAGGCGGACTCATGAACAGCGTCATCCTGACGAATCTCAAGACGGAATACTTGTACAATCCGCTGGGCATCGACACGCCGCGCCCTAGGCTGAGTTGGATGATCGAAACAAAGTCGAGGGGATTTCTCCAATCCGCTTATCAAATCCTCGTCTCCTCCGATCGTCAGCAGCTTGTTGACGCGTCCGCAATCGTATGGGATTCGGGGAAGGTGAATTCGGAGCAATCCGTATTCGTGTCCTATGACGGGCCTACGCTATTGTCCAACGAACGCTATTATTGGAAGGTTCGCGTGTGGGACCGGGATGACCATCCGTCCGGTTGGAGCGAAATAAGCGAGTGGTCCATGGGGCTGCTGCGCATAAGCGACTGGAAGGCGAATTGGATCGGCGAGGTTTTCAAACCAGTCGAAGGCAATCGCGAAGCCAGCTTCTTCCGCAAATCCTTTACGATCGAAAAGCCGGTGCGAAGCGCGACGCTATTCGCGACGGCCTTCGGCGCGATCGAGCTCAGCATCAATGGCAGCCGCGTCGGCGAGGACTACTTTGCGCCGGAATGGACCGATTATCAGACCCGGGTGCATTACAGGACTTACGATGTCACCGGAATGCTGCACGAGGGCTCGAATGCCGTCGGCAGTATTGTCGGCGAGGGTTGGTACAGCGGCCATATCGCCTGGTACGGGAAAAATCTCTATGGCGAAGCGCTTCGTTTTATGCTGCAGATGGCCATCCGCTACGAAGACGGAACCGAAGACACGATCGTCTCGGATGCCTCGTGGAAAGAGAGCAAAGGACCGATTTTGTTTTCGGATTTTCTAATGGGGGAGAGCTACGACGCCAGATTGGAGCACGCCGGGTGGAATGAAGCGGGCTTCGACGATTCGGCATGGCGCAGTCCCCATGTATATGGCGATTTTAAAGGGTGGATCACGGCCCAGGCGAGCCCGCCGATCCGAGTGATGGAGGAAAAAAAGCCGATTGCGGAGCGGAAGCTGGCGTCGGGCGCGCAGCTCATCGATCTCGGCCAGAATATGGTCGGGTGGACGCGAATCGAATTGACCGGCGATCGGGGATCCAAAGTTACTTTACGCTATGCGGAAATATTAGACCAGGATGGCTCCATCTACACGGATAATTTGCGGACGGCCAAACAAACAGACACCTATATCCTCAAAGGCGAGGGGTTAGAAAGCTACGAGCCCAAGTTCACCTTCCACGGATTCAGATACGCAGAGATTACCGCTCCCGCCGACGTAAAAGTGACAAGAGTCACCGGCCGCGTCATCCACAATGCGATGAAGAAAACCGGCAAGCTCGTCACTTCCGATGCGGGCGTCAATCAGTTGTTCAGCAATATCTATTGGACGCAGCGCGCTAACTTTATTAGCGTTCCCACGGATTGTCCGCAGCGAGACGAGCGGATGGGGTGGACCGGAGATGCGCAGATCTTCTCCCGTACCGCCTCGTATAACATGGACGTAGCGGGTTTTTTCGCGAAATATATGACCGATATCGTGGATGCGCAGCGGAAGACGGGCGCTTTTACGGATACGGCGCCATTTCTCAAAGGATTTTCGGATTGGTGCACGTTCGTCGCTTCCGCAGGCTGGGCCGACGCAGGCGTCATTATCCCTTGGACGATGTACAGCGTCTATGAGGATCGAAGGATCGTCGAGGACCATTACGAGGCGATGGCCGCCTGGATGGACTTCCTGATCAAGATGAATCCGAGCTTGCTGCGCACGGATACCCAGTATTACGGAGACTGGTTGTCCCTCAACGCGAGCACGCCGATGGACTTGTTCGCAACCGCCTACTTCGCTTATTGCGCCAAGCTTATGGCGGCCATGTCGGAGGCGGTCGGGAAAAAGGAACAAGCCGCCTCGTACGCCGAACTTTTCGAGCAAGTCCGATCCCGATTTAACGAAGCCTTCGTCGGGACAGACGGACGAATCGCAGGGGAGACGCAAACCGGTTATGCGATGGCGTTGTTCATGGAGCTGCTTCCCGAGGAAGGGAGATCGAAGGCCGCCGCCCATCTGATCTCGGATATCGAGCAACGCGGCTGGCATATTACAACAGGAATTCACGGCATTAAATATCTGCTGCCCGTGCTGTGCGAAGCAGGCTATGAGGAGGCTGCGTACCGTCTGCTTCTTCAAGAAACGTATCCTTCGTGGCTGTACTCCATTAACAACGGAGCGACGACGATCTGGGAGCGCTGGGACGGCTGGACCGAGGAGAAAGGCTTCCAGACGCCGGGCATGAATTCCTTTAACCACTATGCGCTTGGCGCCGTAGGGGAGTGGATGTTCCGTTATATGGGCGGAATCGACAAGGCTTCCGGGACGCCCGGATACAAGCATATTCAAATTCGTCCCTTCTTGAACGATAGACTCGCTTCCGTCGATTGCGAATATGAGAGCAGTTACGGCACGATCCGTAGTCGCTGGTCGATCGAAGGCGGCTTCGCCGAACTTCAGGTGACGATCCCGCCGAATACGAAAGCGGACATCCATATTCCGTTCATCGACGGGGAGCAAGTTTATGAGAGCGGCGTGCCATTGCATGGCGAGAGGATTGACCGGACTGACGCGTCCATGATCGATCTAGGCATTATCGGGCAGAGGCGAGTCGTCCAGGTCGGGTCCGGCGAATACCATTTTCGGACGCGGTTTAATTCCATAGGGACAGGGCAATTGGAGGCGTAACGCATGACCATGACCGCAACGGGCCAAAAAGGCAGCATCCTATCGTTAAACGGAACCTGGGAGCTTCTCGTCGACCGGGAAAATAAAGGCATCGAGGAGCGGTGGTTCGATTGCATTCGTTTCGAAGCGCAACCCGCTCCAGTACCAGGCGCCATCCAGCAAGTGTTTCCCGGATACCATGGCGTTGCGTGGTATTGGAAAACGATCGACGACGATTGCGCTCGCTCCGCTGGAGAGCGAACCATCCTCCGTTTCGGCGCGGTGGATTATCTCGCCGACGTATGGGTGAACGGCAAGCGCGCCGGCTCCTTCGAAGGCGGGGAGACGCCCTTCGAGTTCGACGTCACGGATATATGGTTCGCCGAAGGCGGGAACTTGTTGGCCGTTCGCGTGCTGAATCCGACCAATGAGCCGATTGACGGCATCGTACTTGGCCAGGTGCCGCATCGCAACAAAAATGAAGTCGCATCGGCCGGCGGGGACTTCAACCATGGCGGAATCAAAGGGCACGTGGATTTGAGGACGGTGCCTGCCGTCTATGTCGCGGACGTTTTCGTGCAGCCGGATATGAATACGGGCATCGTAAAAATCACGACAACTGTGCGCAACAGCCTTAGCGCAGCAACGACCGCTGACTTGAATGGCTCTGTCGCACGAACGAATGGATCCGGGGACACGATTCAAGCCGAACGCGTTAACGTGAACGCGATTAGCGGCGAGTCCGTTCATGAGATGACCTTGACGATCCCGAATCCGCGATTGTGGCGACTCGAAGACCCTTTTCTTTATCAATTGACAATCGAGATTCACGCGGCCGGGCAACGCCCGCACAGGCAATCCGTACGTTTCGGATTCCGGGATTTTCGGATCGTGGACGGTTTCTTTCACTTAAACGGCAAGCGGATCTTCCTGAAAAGCACGCATACGATGAATGCGACGCCCGTTACGATGCACGTACAGACCTTGTCCGATCATCTTCGCAAAGATATGTTTTATTTGAAAGCTGCCGGATTTAACGCGGTTCGGTTTATTGCAGGCGTCGCTTCGCCGGAACAGCTCGATCTTTGCGATGAGATCGGATTGCTGGTTTTCCAGGAGACGATGGCAAACTGGTGCTTGAATTTCACGAGCGACCCTAAATATCCGACGCTTCCTTATTCCGAAGAAGTCGGGAAGCGTTACGACCACAGCAATATCGAAATGATCAAACGCGACCGCAATCACCCTTGCATCGCGGCGTGGAGTTTATTGAACGAAACGTACGACGGGCCCGTCTTCGAGCGGGCGGTTGCCTTTCTGCCGACCCTGCGTCGATACGACACGTCCCGGCTGGCGCTTCTCAATAGCGGCCGCTTTGACTTTCGGTTCAGCATCGGCTCGGCAAGCAATCCCGGCGGCGACGAATGGGAGTATTGCTGGGGGATCGAAGCGCCCGACGCGCCGACGCTCAAGTTCGATCGCCCGTCCGCCGATGGCTGCGGCGAATTTCATTTTTATCCGCCGACGCCGCAATCCGCCGAGACGAACAGCTTCCTTCGCCAGCTGGGGAACGGCACCAAGCCGGTTTATCTTTCGGAATACGGAATCGGCAGCCTATTTAACGTCATTAATGAATGGAGGCGCTTCGAGCAAGCGCAAGCCCGGACCGATCTGGAAGACGCTTCTTGGCTGCAGGAACAAAGCGAGTCCTTGTATGCGGATTGGAAACGGCTCGGTCTGGACGACGCTTATCCGTTCCCGGAGGACATGCTCCGCGACAGCCAGCGATTGAACGCTCGCCAACGCACGTTCGGCTTCGATCTGATTCGCTCCAATCCTAGTCTATGCGGATACAACTTAACGGGGATGCTCGATCACGGCATGTGCGGCGAAGGTATGTGGACCTTGTGGCGCGAATGGAAGCCGGCGATGTTCGATGCGGTTAGCGACGGGTTTGCCCCGCTCAGGTGGTGCTTGTTCGTGGATGCCATGCATGGCTATTGCGGCCGGGAGATTACGGTCGAAGCGGTTCTGGCCACGGAGGATGCGCTGGCACCAGGGGAATACCCGGCTCGATTCAAGGTTTTCGGACCGACAGGCACGGTTTGGGAAAAAGTAGTTACGTTCACGATCCCGAAGAGCATGCCATTTGCGGTCCCCGTCATCAAAGAGACGATCAAAATCGACGGCCTGCAAGGAAGTTATACGTTTGCGGCTAATCTGGAACGAGGCGGCGCGCCTTCGGGAGGCACGGTGAAATTTCAGATGACCGATCCGAAAGCTTATCCGCTAAGCAACGGACAAGTGACGCTTTGGGGGATCGATGAGGCTGTAGAGAAATGGCTCATTGATCGCGGGTTGAATTGCGTACCGCTTCAGGCGGGAGAAAGTCCAAACCAGGAAGTCATCATTGTCGGCAATCCGGTCGATGCCTCGAACGAAGAAACCTGGATGCTTCTTAAACAACGCATGAAAAATGGCGCAGCCGTTCTTTTTGCGGACCCGATGCTGTTTATCGACAACGAATCGGCTATCCAATGGCTGCCTCTGACGAATAAGGGCACTTGCAAGAGCATCAAAGAATCGATCTATCATAAGGAATGCGTGGCCAACCGGCATGTCGTATTCGACGGTCTGCAAGGGCCTGGCATTCTCGATATGGACTATTACGGTCAAGTGATCTCGCATGAGATATTCTTGGGACAAGATACGCCCTACGAAACGATTTGCGCCGGCTTCAACACGGGACACTATCGGATTCCTCGCGGTTACGAGTCGAGTCTGTTAATCGCTCATTACCAGACTGAAGAGGGCCGGTTTTTCTTGAATGCATTGAACGTTCTGGCCCATATCGATCGTCATCCGGCAGCGGACCGGCTGCTTCTCAATTTAATCCGGTATTCGCAAACCACCCTCGGGAGGGAGATGTAATGACGCTTCCGCATCTTAATGAACCCAGTTGGTCTCAAATAGCCGGCCGGTATCCCAGAACCCGTTCCAAACGTATTTTTATTCATCCCCCTTTGGCAGATACATTGGTAGAGGTTAGGCCTGATCTGACGTTAATCCTTAAGGATGCGCTCGCGCGTAAAGGCCAGCTCCGAAGAGGACACGGCTTTTTCGTAAGCGCTTCTGCGGGCGGGGATCCGCAATTTTTCGATTTCCGCAAGGTGGAGCAAACGTACTTGTCGCCCAAGGAACCGATCTTGTTCTCCTCGCTGCCGCAAGCCGGCTTTGATCATCGATTAACGAGCTTGACCGTACCGGAGCCGGATGGAGGCGCGCGCGTACATCTTTATCTTTCCATTACCAATTTGCATCCGACCCTCGCCAGATCGGCGGATTGGTATTTTGCGAGCGTCGAAGACATGCATGAGAACTTTTATGTCGATATCAACGAAGATTATGTCCCTTACGACCAGGTTTTTGCGCCTTGGCTGAACGGAATGGAGCTCGAGCATAGGGCCATCGATGCCTTAAGCGGGCTTCTTGTCGATCGGCAAGGCGATGCGATCGTGCGGTATGAGGCGGCGCCTGGCACGAGCGCGGCGTATGCGGCACAAGCCGGCGAATTCGCCAATATCCTTCAGTTTAAAATGGAGCTTTCTCCGGGTGAGTCTAAAAAGATTCATATCGAAATTTTTGACACGGTGACCGGAAGAACGAATGACCTTGCTTTCATTCAAAATGAAATTCGATTAGATGAAGCAGCGGCCATCGAACGAAGCAGGCAAGTCTGGAATGCGGCCTTATCCGGTAAAGCGGGCATTCATGTGCCGGAGCCGATTATTCAGGATATATTCGATACGGCCCAAGCCAACGCCTTGCAGTTGATCGCGGAAAGAGCGGATGGCTCCGCGTTGCCCGGACAAGGCGGGTTCAACGAATATATGACCGTGTATTCCTGGGAAGTATCCGGTTATTTGAAAATGTTGAATCGGCTTGGATACGGGGATACGGTTAAAAAAACGCTGCAGTATTTTTTAAGCACGCAGACCGGCAGCAAAGGACCTGCCGGGGACATCTTGTCTCCCGAGGGATCCTTTCGCGCGCATATTTTCTGGATGTGCGAGACGGGAGCAGTGCTCGGGATACTGGCGGATTACTATTTGACGTCCAAGGACCGATCGTGGTTCGGCGAGCATCTGCCGGCGATCGTTCAAGCCTGCGAATGGATCGAGCGGGAACGCAGCGCGACTAAAATCGTCCGGGAAGACGGCACAAGAGTGGCGCACTACGGCCTGCTGCCGAAAGGACGCGTTCACGATTGGCCGGATCAGGGGCATTTCTTTTTCTCGGACGCGCATACGTGGCATGGCTTGCACATGATGACCCTTGCTCTCCAGGAATGGGGATATGCAGACGCGGCAAAATACGCGGCGGCGTCCAAGGATTACCGGGAATGTCTGGAAGCGGCGGTCCTGCAGGCCACCTATCCGCATCCCCCGGGCGAGCAGATCCGCTGGATCTCCAATGAAGCGTATACCGGGCCGGGCGAAAAGAAAGCCGTATATGCGATCGACGGTCCTGCCTGCTTATTGGACACGGGGATTCTCTCCGCCGAAGATTCGCTTGTGCCGGAGATCGAGTATTATATGCGCAGCTATTTCTCCATGGGCGACTTGTTCGCGGTGAAGCTGCCCGGGATGGAGGATGCGGCGCTCGGCAAGCTTCAGGAGCAATATGCAGGCTCGGCGATCGATTTGTACTACGTCAACCAGGCAGAGCGAATCTGGCATCGGGTATGGAGCCTGCGCGGAGAACGGGAGAAGGCGCTGCGCTATTTTTATTCGACCATGGCTTTTTCGACGACGCTGGATACCCTTCACGTCCATGAACGCTTCTGTCCGCAGCTGCCTTGGTTGTCGCCCTGGCAGCCGAACGGTAGCGGCAACGGCCGCGTGATGGAGATGATTATGAATTCGCTCTACCTTTTGGAAGATCGTACGCTTAAGCTGCTGCCCTGCGCGCCTGCCGATTGGCTGGAGCCCGGGAAGCGGATTGAAGCGAACCGGGTAGGGACCTATTTGGGCGAGCTTTCCTTTAAGGTGACCAGAAGCTCGTTTGACGCGCTCCAAGTCGAGGTTCGGCTTCCGAAGGGAATTCAGGCGATCGAAGCAACGTTCGTTTTAAAGGATGGCTACGGAATAAGAGAGGTTGAACGGCCTGCTGGAGACGATCAAATTCGCGAAGGCCTGGCTACGGAATGGAACGGAACCTGGAGCGGTACGCAGCTCCGTCTTCAGAATCCGCCGCAGGAATTGAAGCTGCTGCTACGGTTGTCCGGAGAAAAGGGGATGGTGTAACTGGAACAACTCATATGGCACGCACCAGATGAGCCTCCTTTTCAGATCGCCGGCTTTGCCTGGCTGACCAAGGAGCGCAAATATCGCCGGCTGCCGACCGTCGCGCCTGGCGCGATTCGCGAGATCCTGGATGAGCTGGCGAACCATACGTCAGGGGGCCAGATCCGTTTCCGGACGAATGCGACCAAGCTCGCCATTCAGGTCAAGCTCTTCGCTCCGAACACCGCGGAGCATATCCCCGCGACGGCGGTGAACGGATTCGACTGTTATTTAGGAGCGCCCGGCGCGCAGCGGTATTTCGGAACGACGAGATTTTCGCACGATGCCGATCAATACGAGTATGTTTTTTTTGAAGGCCTGGAGGCTGCGCAGCGCTGCGTCACGTTGAACTTTCCGTTGTTCCAGGGCGTGCATGAAGTTCGTATCGGCGTAAATCCGGGTGCCGGTATCAGCGCGTATCCGGCCTACGCCTCGGATCGCAAGGTCGTGCTTTACGGAACGTCGATTACGCAGGGAGGCTGCGCATCGCGACCGGGGATGTCTTACACCAACATCCTGAGCCGCAGATTCGACCGGGAATTTATCAACCTCGGTTTTTCCGGCAACGGCCAAGGCGACCCCGAGATTGCGAGATTCATGTCCGAGATCGACGATCCGGGCTGCATCGTCCTCGATTATGACGCCAACAATCCGAATATCGACAATCTGATCCGGACGATGCCCGAATTTATTCGCATACTGCGCAGCCGGCATACAAGCGTACCGATCCTCGTGGTATCGCGGATTCCTTATGGCTACGAGCATACGCAGACGGCATCCTGTCTGGATCGAATCGCGAGGCGGGATTATCAAAAAGAGTGGGTGGAGGAGCTTCGGCGGCAGGGCGATCGCTTCGTTCACTTTTACGACGGGGCTCAGCTGCTCGGGGAGCTCTGGAACGAATGCACGGTAGACGGCGTCCACCCGACCGACCTTGGCTTCATGCGGATCGCCGATGCATTGACGCCGGTACTGGCGCCGATTCTGCTATAATAGCAAACAGAAGCTGCGACGCCGAAGATCCGGTTCGCAGCTTCTCTTCCATCAGCATATTTTTTCTTTTTGCCATCGGATGGAATGATCGAATTCCGTAAACCGGAATTCCTTGCTTTTCCAATAATACTTGAGCTCCTCATTCGTCCAGTCCGCATAGAGTTCATCCCAATCAAACGGACCATGGGGCTTCAATGAAGCGGGCTCAATGACTTCGCTTGCCGGCTGATAGCGGTAATCGCACGATAGCCGGATCTGACCGGGGATTTGGTTCGGCATCGATTTATGAACGGTGTGGCTGTGAAAGACGAGCACGTCTCCAGCCTCGTAATCGACCGTCTGCCACTCGTAATCGAGTCCGCACAGGATCGACTCCAGACCGCCGGCTCCAGGATTGCTCGATACGCCGAGCAGGCCTGCCTGATGGCTTCCTTTAAGCACGGCCAGGCCGCCCAGTTCTCTCGATACGTCGCCCAGCGGCATCCAGCAGGTCCAGGTGTTCGACGCGCCCTGGATATGCAGGAAGTCCTGGTGCGAAGGCGTGATTTTCGCATCGCGATGCGGGAGCATGACCCGGCCGATATTCCTAGGATGCGGAAACGGCGTTTCTTGGAAGAGGGCAGAGAATACCGCCAGAATTTCCGGAGCGTGGGCCATGGCATGGAACGCTTCAAGCTTTTGAATCCGGTGGTACATCTCGAACGTGACGCCTACGCCGTTCCATTGCAGCTCATCGGAGGTGTAACGGTTGACGGCTTCGACATCGGCCATGCCTTCCATGATCGGATGCTGCGGATTCATCACGCCGAAGCTGTCCAGGATGTCCATGACTTGACGGCGGACTTCGAGTACGCGGGCCCGCGGGAGAAGGCCTTTGAAGAACAGAACGCCATCTTCGTTCGCTCTGGGGCGCAATCGATCGGGCTGGTCAAGAAGCGGGACGGCGTCCGAGAACGTACCTGAGACTGGCTTTCGATCATTGTCCATTACGGGATTCATCATTTGCGTTTCCCCCTCTCGTATTGTTGTCATCATACCATCCGATTTGCGAAAATCATTTAGATGGCAGCGGACAGGATTGTCATTTACCGGAATGGAATCAAGGGAGGACTTACGATTTGGAAGCATTCATCAAGGCCATCGAAAACGCGCAGCCGGTCGTTCATTTTGCGAACCGTTGGGTCGGCGTTCCGGGCGAATCCTTCGGACCTCGGATCATCGGGGATTATCAATGGATCTACGTGAGGAGCGGGAAAGGCAATGCGAGAATCGGCAACCAGTCGTTCCGCGTTTATGCCGGTTGTTTGTTCACTTACGGTCCGGGGCAGCCCCACTGGTTCTGTTCGAGCGAAGACGATCCGCTGGTGTTGTACGGATTGCACTTCGGTTATTCAGGTCATTCCGGCCTGGACGACGTTCTGCGAATGATTCAAAACGTGGATTGGGATCGCTTCGAACAAATAAACCCCGATGTCCCCGTACCGTTTCCCCCGAGAATGGAGACGGGCGCTTGGCCGCTGCCATACTTCGAGCGATTGGTCGAGGAGTATCGGGGTAACCGGGCGATAGGCGCAATGGTGTTGAGAGGACTGCTCACCGAGCTGTTGGCCAGAGTCGCGCGATGGGTGATCGAGGAGCCGCCGCCTGCATTGCCTCAAGACAAGCGAATCCTCCGCGTGAAAGAAAGCCTGGAGAGCCATACGATGGAGAGCTACCGGACCGATTGGCTGACGGACGGGCTGCCCTTTAGCCACGATTATGTCTCCCGATTATTTAAGCAATGCTTCGGGCAGACGCCGCGAGACTATCATAACCAGGCCAGGTTGGCCAAAGCCCGGCAGCTTCTCGAGGAGACGGAGCTTAGCTCCACCGCGATCGCCGAACGGATGAAGTTCGGAAGCGTGCATCATTTTTGTAAATGGTTCAAAAAGCATACGGGCATGCAGCCCGGCGCTTACCGCAAAAGGAGCCGTTTCCTGTAGCCGCGCAAGAGTAATCGTTGCGGCGATGGGTCAGGGCTTCATGTTCTGTTCAAGCCGGGCGATGATGATCTCTTTGGCATTCGAGATATGAAGCGTCAGCTCGTCCAACGAATCGGGATTCCTCTGAATGACCAGATCTGCCAACCGGCGATGACTATCGTAAAATTGCCGGTAGGTCGCGCTGGTCATATTCGTGATTTCCAATATGGCCTGGAACACGTTCGCCATCGTATTCCATGCCGCCAGAAGGGGGCTGTTCTCCGCCATCATCACCAGGCTGCGGTGGAACTGGATGTCGAGAACGGAGGTCTCCGCGCTAGACGGCGCATTGTCGGGAATGGACAGACATCGTTCCAAGTCCTCCATGGCTTCGAAAAGGGGACGGAATTGAAAGGAACGACTCGCCAATATTTGTTCGAGCGCTTTTCGTTCGAGCAGCAAGCGCAGCTCGAATAAATCATGAGCCTGCTTGGACGTGAAGCCGATCACCTCGGTGCCGCCGTTCGAGAGATTCAGCACCAGCCCTTCCTGCGACAGCAATTGAAAAGCCGTTCGGATCGGCGCCCGGCTGCAGCCGAGCCGGTCGGCGACTTTCGATTCGATCAATCGGGACCCCGATTTGTACTCGCCGAGAATAATGTCGGTTCTCAGCCGCTTCACGATTTCCTTCGCTTGAATCGAACGCGCAAGCGGATCGTCCAGTTTGTTCATTTCTCTCATCCACTCCCGGTCGGAACTTCTCATCTTAATTGTGATTGTACTTCTTTTATAGTCTTGAATTCAACGTAGATATTATGAATACCTTAAATAAATATTGTATACAAAATAATTATGTTGTATATTTGTTGTGCGTACAGATTTGATTTGCGTATAGCGCGCGCTTGTTAACGTTGCGGGGAGGAGAGAGCGGGGAGTGAGAAAGCTTGCGATATTGGGCGCGGGTATTTTCGGAGACCGCAGGGAACGGGAGTTGTTCGAGCCGGCCGGCTATCAAGCCGATTATTATGAATGCGACGATCCAATGGATCTTGCGGCTTCGCTAACGGATATCGTAGGGCTGATCGTAAATCTCGAACAGGTAACGGATGCTTTATTGGACCGCCTGCCAGGCTTAAAAGCGATCGGACGGTACGGCGTGGGCGTCGACAATATTGATCTCGAAGCCGCATCCAGACGTCGAATTCCGGTTATTAACGTGCCGGACTATTGCGTCGACGAAGTCGCGGAGCATGCGGTCAGCTTCATCTTTGCCGTCAACCGGAAGTTGCCGACGGCAACGTCGTTGCCAAGAAAAGGCGACTGGGGCAAAGTGCAAGCGCTTAAACCGATTCGCGCGATCAAAGAGACGACGCTCGGCGTCGTCGGGACAGGGCGGATCGGCATGAAGGTGATCGAGATGTTGGCTCCTTTCGGCTGCAAGATCCTGATTCACGATCCTTATCTCGCTCGTGCGGAGCTGCCTCGCAACGCGGAAATGACCGGGTTCGACGAGCTGCTTGCGCAGTCCGACATTATCACGATCCATTGTCCGTTGACGGAACAAACCCGTCGCATGTTCTGCGCCGATACGTTCGCCCGCATGCTGAAGCAGCCGGCCATTATCAACGTCTCGCGGGGGCCGATCATCGACGAAGGCGACTTGCTCGCCGCGTTGGACGAAGGCGTCGTGTCCTTTGCCGCGCTGGACGTTATGGAGACGGAGCCACCGCAGCGGGATCATCCCTTGCTCCAGCATCCTAAGGCAATCGTCACGGGTCATGCGGCCTGGTATTCCGAGCAATCCGAAAACCGCTTGAGAGATCTGCTTGCCATGCGCATCATAGACTGCCTGGAGGGCAGGCCTGTCCCTTCGATCGTCAACAAAATTCAATGAAGAATATACGAAATAACATCTGACAAGGAGTGATTGTCTCATGCGTAAAGGAAATGTGATCCGCGCAGCCGAAGTGAAGACGTTGTTCGTCGACGAAACGTATTCTTCCAAAATGCTCATCGACCGAACGAATTCAGATACGCATAACGCCCAGATCAATATGGGAATCGTGGCGCCGGGAGCGAGCCATGCCGATCATAATCACCCGGCCGAATATGATGAATTTTACCTGGTGATTAAAGGCCAGGGCATGGTACGTCTGGATGGGCAGGAGTACGATCTGCTGCCAGGCGACGTCGCGTTCATTCCGGGCGGCTCATACCACGCCATCGCCAACAAGAGCGATACGGAAGAGCTCGTCATTTTCACGGTATGGCCCACGCATCCGGAGGAAGGCGCCAACCCCGTATACGACCTGCGCCTTCGGGAGTGGGGCAAGTCGTACGTGACGGTCCATGAATAATTCCGGTTCAGAAAGAGGCGCTTACCTATGAGGCTGCAAGGAAAAATCGCGCTCGTCACGGGAGCAGGCAGAGGAATCGGACGCGGCATTGCCATTGAATTGGCTAAGGAAGGAGCCGATGTCGTCGTCCATTATCGCAGCAGCGAGCAGCAGGCCATCCAAACGGCGGAGACGATCCGGTCATCGGGCGGAAAAGCGCTGCTCCATCGCGCGGACCTCTCCGACTTCAAGCAGATCGGCGAGATGGTGGAAGCCATTCGCGAGCAATGGGGCGGCATCGATATTTTGGTCAACAACTCGGCCGTCGATCCGACGTACGACTTTTTTGAAGTCACGGAAGAACGTTGGGACGAGGTGCTGGACACGAATCTGAAGGGCGGCTTCTTTTGCGCTCAAGCCTGCGCGAGGGATATGGTCAAGAAGGGCGGAGGCAAGATCATTTTCATCAGCTCCGTTCATGCGAACACGACGATGCCGAAGTATTCGGCATATGCCGCTTCCAAGGGCGGGATCAATGCCTTGACCCGCCAGCTTGCGCTAGACCTCGCGCAATACAACATTCAGGTCAATGCGATCGCGCCGGGCGCTACGGACGTGGAGAAATTTCACGGCCAACCGGGACACGATCCGGCAGCCATCGGCGAACAGATCCCGCTCGGCAGGATCGGATATCCGGAAGATGTGGCCAAGGTCGTGGGGTTTTTCGCATCCGCGGACGCGAACTTCGTTACCGGACAAGTGTTGACCGTCGATGGCGGCTCCAGCACGCGGTTTTTTCTCAGAACATAAAGGACTTGTCAATCGCATCGAAAGGATGATTAAGGTGGAGTTTGCAGATCGAGTCGTTCTAGTAACCGGCTCCGGCAACGGGATCGGGAAAGCCACTGCATTCGCGTTCGCCAAGGAAGGCGCTTCCGTCGTGATCTCGGATATTGACGGCGGCGCTGCGGAAAGCGTCGCGCGCGAGATTGAAGCCATGGGAGGCAAGGCCATAAGCATCCGGACCGATGTATCGTCCGGCGCGGATGTGGAACGTCTGTTTGCGGAGATCCGTCGGACGTATAACCGGCTTGATGTTCTAATCAACAATGTCGGCACGACGATCCGCAAACCGACCGTTAGTTTTACCGAAGAAGAATGGGATTTTATTTATGATACGAACGTCAAATCGATGTTTCTGTGCGCGAGGGCAGCCGGTAAATTGATGTTGAAGCAGCGGGCGGGAACGGTGGTCAATATCTCCTCCATTCTAGGCGGGGGCGGCGTCAGCAAGCGTCTTCCGTACGCTTCTTCCAAAGCGGCGGTGGACAGCTTTACCAGGACGCTCGCCTGCGAATGGGCGCTCGACGGGGTTCGCGTGAATGCCGTCGCTCCCGGATACATCCGAACGGACGGATTAAATCAGGCGTTCCTCGCAGGAATCCTGAAGGAAGACGATATGGTGCGGAGAACGCCGCAGGCGCGACTCGGGACACCTGAGAATATAGCCGACGCCGCTCTGTTTCTGTGCTCTTCCAAAGCGGAGTTCATTACGGGAACGGTTCTGTACGTCGACGGCGGATATTCCGCGTACGAGGGGCCGGAGCAGATTCCTTCCTTCCATCACGATCCGTCGGTTTGGAGCGGCGCGTGATTCAGTGTCGAAAGTCGGCAACTTTCCTTATCAGGAGATCAGCTTCTCATTCGGATACACTTTATCACTGTTATAGTTAGCATGACTTTGTTGAGACGTCTGGAGAATATACGAAGAGCAGGGGGAGAGTCGTCCCCATGCTCTTTTTTATTAACTGCAAGGTTTCTCTCCCGAATTCGTATTCTAGTATGGTTGAATGGTTGCTTGAGATCTTGACTAATGTGGAAAAAATTGAATATAATCATCGAGGTTGAAGATGTATTTGATGCGTGCAGTACGTATTATGGAGGGGCGGCAATTGAACGGGAAAAAGCGATTGGTTTTAATTTTTGTATTATCTCTTTCTGTTCTTAGTGCATGTAACCAACAACATGACAGTATACCGATCGCTACTAAAACAGACGCTGCTGTTAATTCTGGTACAAGTTCAACAACCAATGCAGCTCCCGAGAAGAAGAAAAATGCTTCGCTGGAAAAAATCAATTTAGTATTGACTCAATTAAAAGAGATCCAAAGAGAGCAGTTAACAAAGAAGGATTTAGGTTTCCAGGATCTATACTATATACTTGAGGACTTGGAAAAGATCCGCTCTTCTTTGCAGTCATTGGAACCGGATGACGATGCTACAATTAATACGTACATAAATTACTTTAAAGAAACGGATGTTAGCTTTAACGAATCTTTGGCTTATTTATACGATCAAGATTATGCTAAGAGTTCGACGACAGCAAGAGATAAAGATTTTAGAGAATTGGACAGCTTCGATAAGACATCTATTAAGTCTGCGGCCAATGTAATCGACAATTATGCGCAATCGGTCATTGCTTGGGAAGGTTTCATAGATCCAAGCTTAATGAATTAAAAGTTAGCTTTAAGGCTCGGCATTATGAGTCGCTCCCTTCAAATGGGGAGCGGCTTTTTAAATTCAGTCTCACGAACTCATCCCGAGAGCGAACAATATTAATCGGCAGAATCGTTTTGTTCTGCGTATAGATAGACGTTGGAATCTTAATAGGAGGTGACTTCTTGATGAATCAAAATACAATATTATGATTTGGAAGATTTTGATTGTTGCAAGATTCATCCGTAATTGATATGATCTAATTCCTGCCTCACAAAACGAGGCGGACAGGCAAGGGAAACAAACGGTTAGAGATTGCTCCTTGAAAACTGAACATCGAGCGTTAAAACAAACGGACGCTGAAGCCTTCGGGCGGAAGCAAAAGTTATACCAGCTTTATCATGAGCAAGTCGAACTACCTGTGCGTCTTTCGACTATCGTCGTTTCTAACGAAACGTCTTTCGTCAAAAACGCTATTATGGAGAGTTTGATCCTGGCTCAGGACGAACGCTGGCGGCGTGCCTAATACATGCAAGTCGAGCGGATTTAGTTTGTAGCTTGCTACATACTGAGTTAGCGGCGGACGGGTGAGTAACACGTAGG
>NZ_JBHRYU010000015.1:0-166936 GCF_042649185.1 Cohnella sp. GCM10012308 | reverse complement strand
AAAAGTCGCCATCGACCAAAAACGCAAACGGGACGAAGCAGGAAACTCCCCTGCTTCGTCCCGTTTGGCTATTTCGGCTTCATTTCAGCTTGTTGCTTCAACTTCAAAGGGCTTTTGGGACAGCCCCATTCCATCACGTGTCGCGCATCGGCAGAAAATACATGTACAAATGCAGTTTTTTAAACCGTCTAACTTTCGAGAGGATGGCGTCTTACATTGTCAACGAACGGCCGCGAAATGTATTCTTGCATGTAAAAAAGAGAGCGCCATCGCGCTCCCTCGATTATCTTTCTTTATATATATATATATATGATATAAGTTCTAAAACGCTCCGCAGTTCTTATCCCTGCTTGACCGCGTACCGTTCGCGGGCGGCTTCTGTCGCCTCTACCATGTTGCGCAGCGACTCGACCGTCTCCTTGCGTCCGCGCGTCTTGAGGCCGCAGTCGGGATTGATCCAGAACAAACCCGGATCGAGCACGCGAAGCGCGCGGTCGATCATCTGCGTCATCTCGTCCGACGATGGCACGCGAGGACTGTGAATATCGTAGACGCCGAGCCCGATGCCCTTGTCGTACGTATGCTCCTCGAAAATGCCGATCAACTCGCCGTGGCTGCGCGACGTCTCGATGGAGATCACGTCCGCATCTAGCGCGCTTATGGATTCGATAATATCGTGGAACTCGCTGTAGCACATATGCGTGTGAATCTGCGTCTCGTCCTTCACCGTCGAAGTCGACAAGCGGAACGCGCGCACTGCCCAATCCAGATAGTGCGCCCATTGCTCGCGCTTCAGCGGCAGGCCTTCGCGGAGCGCCGGCTCGTCGACCTGGATCATGCCGATGCCCGCAGCCTCAAGCGCCTCGACCTCGTCCCGGAGCGCCAACGCGATCTGGTAAGCGACTTCCTCGCGCGTCTTGTCGTCGCGGACGAACGACCAGTTCAGGATCGTGATCGGACCGGTCAGCATGCCCTTCACGGGCTTCGATGTCAGCGACTGCGCGTAGACGGTCTCGGCGACGGTCATCGGTTCCGGCAGCTCCACGTCGCCGTAAATAACCGGCGGCTTCACGCAGCGGGAGCCGTAGGACTGCACCCAGCCCTTCGCCGTGAAGGCGAACCCTGCAAGCTTCTCGCCGAAAAACTCCACCATGTCGGTGCGTTCGAACTCGCCATGCACCAGCACGTCAAGCCCGATCTCGTTCTGAATGTCGATCCACTCGCGGATCTGCGCTTGAATGAAGGATTCGTAGCTCGCAGGCGACAGCTCGCCCTTGCGCCACTTCTGCCGCGCGCCGCGTACTTCCGGCGTCTGCGGGAAGCTGCCGATCGTCGTCGTCGGCAGCGGCGGCAGCTGCCATTTGGCATCCTGGACCGAGCGGCGGGATTCGAAGACGCTCGCGCGCGCCGCCGGCTCCGACGCCAGGGATGCCATGCGCGCACGGACGCGCCCGTTGGTACGCGCGGAGGAGCGCTGCAGCGCGTCGCGGCTGCGTTCGGACGCTTCCAGATCGGCTGCGATCGCTTCGACGCCTTGGCGTCCGGCCTTGGCGAGCAGGACGAGCTCCGCGAGCTTCTCGTCGGCAAAGGCAAGCGCGCCTTGCAGCTCCGCCGGCAGCGCGGTCTCGCGCGCCGCGCTGACCGGCACGTGCAGCAGGCTCGAGGACGGCTGTACGACGATCCGTTCCGCCGCGACGGCGCCGCGGAGCGCGCCGAGCGTCGCCCATTTGCCGCGCAGATCGGCTTTCCAAATGGCGCGGCCGTCGATCAGGCCCGCGCCGAGCGTCTTGTCGGCCGGGAAGCCCTGCTCGCGTACCGCCGCGAGGTTGCGGCCGCCGTCGTGTACGAAGTCGAGCCCGATACCGTGAACAGGCAGCGAGACGACGAAGCCGTAAGCGTCAACCGACTCAAAGTACGTTTGCAGCATGATGGAAATTCCCGGCGCTTCGCCAGTCAACGCTTCATAGATGCGCCTTACGCGGGACAGGTCGTCCTCCGTCAAGCTCGTGGCCAGAATCGGCTCGTCCACCTGCACCCAAGCGACGCCTTCGGCTTCGAGCTCGCGCAGCACCTGCGCATACAACGGCAGGAGACGATCGATCCACGTGTCCAGCTCGCCGGCGGCATAACCTTTGGACAGCTTCAAGTACGTATACGGTCCGACGATGACCGGGCGGCCTTCGATTCCCAGCTCCGCCTTGGCTTCGCGATAGGCCGCAAGCGGGCGGTTGACCGTCAACTGCGGGCTGACGCCTGCGCCAAGCTCCGGCACGATATAGTGGTAGTTCGTGTTGAACCACTTGGTCATCTCGCTCGCCGCCGACTCGCGATTGCCGCGCGCTATCGCGTAGTAGGTCGGCAGATCGACTTCGCCGCCCCCGTAGCCGAACCGCTCGGGCACGATGCCGAACATCGCAGACGTGTCCAGAATATGGTCGTAGTAAGTAAATTCTCCGACGGGGATAACGTCGATCCCCTGGTCCCGCTGCTTTTTCAGGTTATCCAGGCGGATCTCCTTCAGCGTCGCATGCAGCGTCCCCTCGTCCAGCTTGCCTGCCCAATAAGCTTCCAGCGCTTTTTTCCATTCGCGGTCTTGCCCGATGCGGGGATACCCCAGATTGCCGCTCTTCATATATGCCTTCTCCTCTGCCTTCCAAATATGGAGCAAAGCGTCCGCGCCGGTCGATCCGGCACTCGCTTTGACTGCTAATTGAAAGATAGCACAGGGTTGTTGATATAGCGTAACTTCAAAATACTATGACCGGCTATAGCCGCTGGCTATATCAAAGACCGACGCGGGCTCACTCAACCGCGATCGCTTGCTGCAGCGCCTCGACGTAAGCCATGCCCAGCTTCGATAGCGCGGCGTTCTGGTGGCTGATCCAGCCGACATGCAGCGTCTCTTCGCTCGCGAGCGGCACCGGGATGATCTCGTTGCCGTTGAGATCCGCGCTCAGCACGCCCGTCGAGATGGTGTAGCCGTTTAGTCCGATGAGCAAGTTAAACAGGGTTGCCCGGTCATTCACCTTGATGCTTTTTTTGTGCGACAGCGTACTCAGAATCTCCTCGGAAAAATGGAACGAATTGTACTCGCCCTGCTCGAAGTGCAGATACGGATAGTCGTCGAGCTGGTCGATCGTCACCACGGGATGCCTCGCAAGGGGGTTGTTCACGCTGACGAAAATATGCGCTTTGGCGGTAAACAGGCTCGTAAACTTCAGGTTCGCATCGCGCAGCAGCCGCGTGATCACCTTGGCGTTGAACTCGTTGATGTACAGGATGCCGATCTCGCTGCGCTGGCTTTTGACGTCCTGGATGATCTCGTGGGTCTTGGTCTCCCGAAGCGCCAGCTCGTATTCGTCCTGACCGTGCTCGCGGACAAGCTGGACGAACGCGTTGACGGCGAACGCATAGTGCTGCGTCGACACGGAGAAATGCTGCGGCGCCGGCTTCGCGCCCAGATAGCGGTTTTCCAGTAGCTCGGCCTGCTCGATCACTTGACGCGCATAGCCTAGAAACTCGGCGCCGGCCTTCGACAACGTGATGCCTTTGTTCGTGCGTTCGAAAATCGTGATGCGGATCTCTTCCTCCAGATCCTTGATCGCGTTCGAGAGACTGGGCTGAGAGATGAAAAGGCGCTTGGCGGCTTCGTTCATCGAGCCGCGGTTCGCGACCTCGATGACATAGCGCAGTTGTTGAAGCGTCATGGCATCGTTATCCTTCCTGCAAGGGTCCGGTTTGCCTATCATCATACCACAAGGCAACGCGCCGCCGGCGCCTTCGAATCGAAAAAGCGGCAGGCCCGAAATGATTTACGCCTGCGTTGCGGCGCACTTTCGCGAATGTAGCTCTATCCGGTGTCTCATTGCCATAGCCCGCGGACTAAGCCGCTAACGCAAACAAAACGAAGCAGGAAATGCGCCCGCCTCGTCCTGTTCTATTAAGCTTATCTCATTTTTTTCAAATACAACCTTAGCCCTCAAGCACGCGCTGGCCAAAATAGAGGCCGGGCTGCAAGCCCGCAGGGCAGGCGAACATCGCGCTGGCCACGTGGGAAACATAAGCGTTCAAGGCGTCGCTCTTCTGCATCAAGCGGAGCATCGGCAGAAATTGCGTGTCGGGGTCCCGTTGGTAGCTGATGAACAAAAGCCCCGCATCGACGTTGCCTGTCCGTGGATCTACTTTGTCCGTATAGGAGTATGCGCGCCGGTGAATCTGCTGCTTGCTCTCCTTGGCCAATCGCACGTGCGATTGCTCAGGCAGCTTAACAGCGTCGACGGCATCGAATTCTCCCTTCGCGCCGAATGCCGCGCCGGATACTTTGCTTCTGCCGAAGGTCGCTTCCTGATCGGAGAGCGACGTGCGATCCCAGCTCTCCAGCTTCATCTGGATCTTGCGGTACGCCAGATAGGAGCCGCCGCGCATCCATGCCGGCTCGTCGCTCCCCGCCCATACGACGTCGTCATATCCCTGCGCGGAGTCGTGCAGTTGATTGGCCGTGCCGTCCTTGAAGCCGAACAGATTGCGCGGCGTCTTGCCCGGCGTCCCGCTCGCAAAGCCTTCCTGCATCCACTTGAGCGAGGCGCGGCCGGTCGACAACCGGATCAGGTTGCGGACTGCGTGAAAGGCGACCTGCTGATCGTCCGCGCATATTTGCAGGCAGATGTCTCCGCCCGAGATGCTCGAGTCGATATTGTCGCGGGCCATACGCGGGATATCCTTGAGATGCAGCGGCATGCCGCCTGCCGCTCCGAAGCGATTGACGCCGTCCCGGACGAAAAACGAAGGACCGAAGCCAATCGTAACCGTCAGTCTGGACGGCGGAAGCTCAAGCGTCTCTCCCGTATCGGTCGGCGGCACGAGCGGATTGTCGCCCAGGCTCATCGTACCGCCCTTCGCGCTCAGATCGCAAAACCGGGTCCAATCCTTGAGCATCGCGATCAGATCTTTTTTGCTGCCGGTCGTAATGTCGAACGCCGCCAGATACAAATACGTCTGCTGCGGCGTGACGATGCCCGGCTGATGGTCGGCGTACATCGGAATGATGTCTTCTTCCGATTGGGCGGAAGCCTTGGAGCTGTCCGCCTGGGGCTTGGGAATGCCAAGAATCGCGCCGATGCCCGAGGCACCGATCGCGATTCCGGCACCGACGGTGGCCGACAGCTTCAGAAAATCCTTGCGCGTCATGCCCGTCCGGTTCGGTTCCATAATAAGTCTGGGCTCCCTCCGTGATTTAGAGGATGGCGGCGGTTTGCGACATCAGTTCGGACAGCGCGCTGAGGCGGTCGCTGATATCGCGGATCTGATCCGTCGTCAACTCGGTATAGGCAACGTACTGGCCGTCTTTGATGAAGCCGGACAGCGCCTTTTCCATCTCCTGAAATGCTTGGTCGAGCTTGTCGGCCAATTCGACGTTGCTCTCGTTGAGCGCCGGAATAATCGACAGGTAGACCGTCTTCGAGCCGTCGACATTCGAAGCGAGGTCGACGAGATCGATATGCGAATAAAGCTCTTCTTCGCCGGTAATCTTGGAGGTAGCCGCTTCGTTCAGCAGCTCCATCGCGCCGGCGACGACCGTCTTGGGCTCGAGCTGAAGCTTTTGAACCTCGGCCTGCAGCGCCTTAACGTCGGTTATCAGCTGGTCTGCGAATTTCTCCTGACCTGCCAGCGAGTTGTCGACCCACAGCGCCTGCTCGATCTCGTGGAAGCCGGTCCAGGTGCTCGGATCGTCCACGTCGGCCAGCCGGGCGTCGATCTTGGGATCGAGGTCGCCGAAGCTCTCGGCGATCGGCTCGATGCTCTCGTAATAGACGCGCGCCTTAACGTATTCTGCCTTGGATTTATCGATGTCGCCCGCCTTGACGGCGTCGACGAATACTTGCGTCTGATCGGTCAGCTTGTTCGTCTGGTCGACGACGTATTGCTGATATTTTTTAACGGCTTCAATCAGCAGCTCGGACGAGCTGGCCGTCGAAGGCTTGGCGTTTTGCAGCTTCGTGAGCGCGTCGACGAGGCCGTCGGCGTTGGCCTTGAGCGCGTCGAAGTCGATCTTGTCGTACGCCGAAGCGGAGAAGATCGGCATTTCGTACTTTTCCACGTCCGTATACTCGAGCGGGAACGTTTGACGCACGGCGTTTTCGAACGAGAGCCAAGTTTCGTTAATCGTCTTGCCGAGGGTTTTGACGCCGTCCGCATCGTTCTTCTCGATAAGGCCTTGCAGCTGCTTGGTTTGACCGAGCATTTGAGCGGTACCCGTCTGAATCGCGCTGGATCCGTCGGCGCTTGCCGAAGCCGAGACCGGAGAAGCGGCCGCTGTCGAGGCCGGAACGGAAGCCGAAGCGGATGCGCCGTCGTTGTTCGACCCGCTGTTGCAGGCGGACAATGCCAGCATGCCTGCGATAGTAACAATACCAATAGACGTTTTCTTCATCATTATAACGATCTCCAGTCATCTGGCGCTACGCGCAAAATTAGGTTTTTTCAAACTTAGGAAAGAGGGACATCGCGACGGCGCCTGCTCTTCAGCAAGGACCAAACGACCGCGGCGCAGCCGCAAGCCAGGAAAACGAGCTGCGGCAAGGTGCTGTACCACGAGGGATACAGGCTGAGCGTCGAAAAATCGGGCAGCGCTTCGTTCACCGTAGACGGCAGCACGCCGGCCATCTGCAGGCTGTGAATGCCGGAGCCCATGAATTTGAAGCAAAGATAGAACACGATAAGGCTCGATCCGAGAAAAAACGGACGAATCGGCAAGCGCGATCCGGCCTTGACGATAACGAACGCGACCGCCGACAAAACGAGAAACCCGGCAGCGATGCCGGCGACCAGCTCCGCCGCGGACATTTTCCCGGACATGCCGATCAGGAAAATGACGGTCTCGAGTCCCTCGCGTACGATCGCGAAAAAGGAGAGCAGCGCGAGCGAAAACATATGCCCGCCGGATAGCGCGCGCGTACTCCGCTCGGCGAGCAGCCGGTTAAAGCGCTTGGTGTCCGAATGGCGGTGCAGCCAGTAGCTGACGTAGAGCAGCATCACGCTGGCGCATACGCCCGTCCAACCGTTGATGAGCAGATTGTTGTGGCCGAACGCGCTCGAGGACAGCAGCAGCACGACCGCGAACCCCGCGGCGATGCTCGCTAGGAGACCGGTGACGGAGCCGCCGACGACCCAGCGCTTTGCAGGCTTGGAGCCCGCCCGCTTGGCGTACATGAGCAGCGCGCCGACGACGAGCAGCCCCTCCAGCCCTTCGCGAATCGGGATAAGCGCCGCGTCCCACCACGAATACTTCGCATCGGCGAGCGGCGCCAGCCCTTCGATCAACCGGTCGATCACGGGAGCGGCAAGCGCTCTTTGATCGGGATTGCTCAAGTAGCCGTCCAGCATCACCAGATCGCGTTCGGTGTCGTTGTAAACTCGCTGCGATTGGCTCACGACGTCGCCTTCGACGGATAGCCATTGCTGCTGCAGCTGTTTGACCCGTTGCCCCGCCGCTTCCCAGTCCTGCTTCTTGGCCAGGTTGCCGGCCTCGCGAAGCTTGAGGATGTAGGTCGATAGCGTCATCTGGCTTTTCCCGCTGTTGTCGGCGTAGGCGCCGTCCTGCAGATTGATCACTGAAAACCTTAGATTGCCGGCCTGCGACGAGGCCTCGTCCATCTTCCCGCTTAGCATCGCGAGCGACAGGGCAGCGATCTGGCCGTCGATCTCCAGCGCAAGATCCAGCGACTGCTGCTTAACGGCGATCTTGTCCTTCGCCCACCATTTCTTGATCGCAGCCAGATCCTGCGCGGCCGCATCGGTGTCGCCGGCATCCAGGTGCGAGACAAGCGCTTCCGCCTGCAAGGACGCATCGGCAGCATGCGTCGAATCGGTCGCAGCGAACAGGGGTGCGAACGGCGCGAGCGCCCACCCGAGCATGGCAAGCAATACGATCCTTGCGAAAAGGGTCCTTGCGGAAGGCCGTCTATGCCGCTTCAATGTATGTGGTCGCCTCCATAAGCCTGGTTCCAAGCTATTTGAAAATGATTCTCAATATTAAGCATTATAGGAGCGTTCAATTTGAGTGTCAATGCATTTTAGTAGAATGAAAAAGGCTGCGTGGCGTCATCTTGCCGACGCGCCGCAGCCGCGGTACATTTTCGTTGTCATACGGGGTCAATCCGCGCCTTCTGCCGCCATCGGCTCGCGCTTGGAAGCCCTCACCCTCCGTAGCCGGGATAACGCGCCGTAACGAGGGGAGCCAAGGAAGCTCGCCGCGAACAAGAGGCCCGTGGCGAACGCCATCGAACCCGAGATCGACGTATCGAGCCAGGTTGCGATCCCGTAGCCGATCCAGGCGGACAAAGCGCCGAAGGCGGCGCCCAGCGCCAGCATAACGGACAATCGGTCGGTCCACAGGTAAGCGGCGGAAGCCGGCGTGATAAGCATCGCGACGACCATGATCGCGCCGACCGCGTCGAACGAAGCGACCGTCGTCACCGACACGAGCGACATGAACGCATAGTGCATCAGTACGGCGGGAATGCCGAGACTTGCGGCCAGCGCGGGGTCGAACGACGTAATTTTCCATTCTTTATAGAATGCGATTATCGCGGCAAGGGCGACCGCAAGCACAAGCGATAGCAGCGCGACCGCCTCGGGCACTTCGCCGACGAGCGGGAGCGTCATCGTTTCCCAAGGAATAAAGGTAATCTCGCCCATCAGCGTATGCTTGACGTCGAGGTGCGCGTTGCCGACCTGCGTGGCGATCAGCACGACGCCGACCGCGAACAACGTCGTGAACACGATGCCGATCGACGCCTCCTGCTGTACGCCGCGAGACTGGAACCATTGCACCAGCACGGCCGTCAGCAACCCGGCGCACACCGCCCCGATCAGCATGTGCACGCCGCTTAGCTCGCGCGTGACCATGTAGGCTACTACGATGCCCAGCAGCACCGTGTGGCTGATCGCGTCGGCCATCATCGCCATGCGGCGCAGGATGAGCAGCACGCCGATCAATCCGCAAGAGACACCGACAAGGGAAGCGGTCAGGAGAATCCAACCGGAATAGCTCATCGTCCCGCCCCCTCGCTCGCCGCGATCGGACCGGCTGTCTGTGACGACAGCCGCCGCCTGCTCGCACGCTGTCCGAGGTATAAAACGAGCAAGCCCTTGCTCGCACCGAAAAACAACGATACCGCGAATGTCGCCGATGCCGCCAGCACGATAAACGGTCCCGTCGGCCAGCCTGCGCCCATGGCGCTGAGCAAGGTCCCCGCGGCGCCGGCGCCGCCTCCGAACGCCGCCGACAGACCGACCGTCCATTTAAACGAGTGGGTCCAGTAACGGGCGCTGACTGCGGGGATGATCAACAGGGCCGCCATCAACACGACGCCCGCCGCCTGGATGCCGACGACGATGACAAGCACCAGAACCGCCAGGTAGATCCCGTTCATCAAGCGCACGGACAATCCGAGTCCCGCGGCGTAGGCGGGATCGAACAGGAACAGCTTCCACTCCTTGTACCCGAGCAGCGCGACGAGCAGGACGACTGCCGCAGTTCCCGCCATCAGCTTGACGTCGTCCGACACCATGGAAGCGGCCTGACCGAAGATAAAACTGTCGAGCCCGCTCTGGCTGCCGCCTGCAGTTCGGTTCACGAATGTCAGCAGCATGATGCCGAGGCCGAAAAAGACCGATAATACGATGCCCATCGCGGCATCTTCCTTGATGCGGGTCGACGAACGGATCCAATCGATCAGGAGCGCGCCGAGCAGCGCGCTGACGGCGGCTCCTGCGATCATGACGGGCAGGTTTTTGGTGCCGATCAGCACGAAGCCGACGATCACGCCTGGCAGCGCGGCATGCGACAAAGCGTCGCTCATCAGGCTCTGCCGTTTCCAATACGCGAGGCTCCCGATGATGCCCGCCGCCATCCCGAGGATCAGCGTGCTAAGGAGCACCCACTGCGCGTTGTGCGAGAGCAGCGTATTCATCCAGATTTCCCCTCCAGCCAGCGAAGCATGCCGCCGTAGGCCGCGCTGAGCGACTCGCGGGTAAAAGCCTCCGCCGTCGTGCCGTGGGCGACGACCGTCCGGTTCAGCAGCAGCACCCGGTCAAAGTAATCCTCCACCGTCTGCAGGTCGTGATGGACGACCATCACCGTCTTGCCCTGCCGCTTGAGCCGCTGCAGCGTATCCATAATCACCCGCTCCGTCACGGCGTCAACGCCCGCCAGCGGTTCGTCGAGCATATAGAGATCGGCATCCTGCGCGAGCGCCCGCGCCAGGAACACCCGCTGCTGCTGTCCGCCGGAGAGCTGGCTGATCTGGCGGCCCGCATAATCCGCCATGCCCATCTCGGTTAGCGCGCGCATCGCTTGCTCCTTGTGCGTCCGGCCAGGTCGTCGCAGCCATCCGATCTTGCCGTACAATCCCATCGTCACCACGTCCAGCGCGTCGGTCGGGAAATCCCAATCCACCGAGCCTCGCTGCGGCACGTAGCCGATGCGGGACTTGACCTTTCGGAAATCCGATCCGAAAAACGCAACTTCGCCCGAAAGCCGCGGATGCTGATCCAGCAGCGTCTTGAGCAGCGTCGACTTGCCCGCGCCGTTCGGTCCGACGATCGCCGTCAACGTACCCGGCCCGATTTCAAAAGTCACCCTTTCCAGCACCGCGTTTTTCCGGTACGCAGCGTTCAGGTCCGTTACCTCGAGCACCGTCGCCATATCAACCCTCCTTCGAGGCAAGCGCCTCGCCGATCGTGTTCACGTTGTGCCGGTACATGCCGAGGTAGGTGCCTTCCTCCGTGCCCCCGTCTCCCATCGCGTCCGAATACAGTTGACCGCCGAGCTGCACGTTAAGGCCCCGCTTCTTGGCCCCTTCGATGACCGCTTCGATCGACGCGGGATTGATGCTGCTCTCCACGAAAACGGCAGGTACGCCGCGATCGACCAGCAGGTCGATCGTGTCCTCGATGTCGGACAGGCCGATCTCGTCTTCCGTGCTGAGCCCCTGCAGGCCGACGACCTGCAGCCCGAGCAGGCGCCCGAAGTAGCCGAACGCGTCGTGCGCCGTGACGAGCACCCGCCGCTCCTCCGGAATGCGCTCGAGCTTTTCCAGCGCTTCCGCCTTCAGTTCGTCGAGCTTTTTGAAATATTCGGTTTTGTTCGCCTCGAAATACGCCGCATCGGCCGCGGAATATTTCTTCAGCTCCTCCGTCGCCGCCCCCAGCGCTTGCTTCCACAGATCGATGTCGAACCAAATGTGCGGATCGGTCGCGCCCTTCGGATCCTTCAGCAGCCGTTCCTTAGGCAGCGTCTCCCCGATCGCCAGCACCGGACGCTCCTTGCCGATCTGCTCGAACACCTTCACCATATTCGCTTCAAGATGAAGTCCGCTGTAAAACACGATGTCGCCGCTCTGCAGCTTCTTGATGTCTCCTTGCGTCGCCGCGTACAGATGAGGATCCACGCCCGGCCCCATCAGACTGTCGACTTCGACCCTGTCGCCGCCGATGACGGCAAGCGGCTCCGCGATCTGCGCGATCGTGGCCACGATTCGGATTTTGCCGGACTGCCCGCCCTCGACATCCGACTTCCCGCCATTCGCGCAAGCGGTGTTGATCAGAACGAAAATCGCTAAAAACAACAATACCATTGCAACTCTCTCCAGCCTTTTGGTCAGCATTGCGGTCCTCCCCGTAATGGTCGTTCCTCCTGCGGCAAAACCTTTACGTCAAACTGTGCGGCAATTGTGCGTACGGCAATTACTTGTACGACAACAATTTTGTTTCCTACGGGAAACTTTTGTTGTTATATACAAAATAATTACCCATGGGCAATTTGTCAATCCTTTTTTTGGGCGGTTTGTCCGGGAGGACGACCAATATCGCCGCTTCACAAGCGCCTTTCCTGTGCCTACTATGAGTAGCGCCACCGAGAGTAACTCCACTTTTGGCGCTTCGGCGTTGCTATCGGACTCAGCAGCCGTTATTTTCGAGTTTGCGCGCATGGGACGGATGTTTCGGACCGAGGAGCCGTTATTTGCAGAAAAGCGGGGCTTTTGCACACCGAAAACGGCGAATAACGGAACCTGTGTCCGCGGAACAGGATAAACGGGCGATTGGAGAAAAATAGAGGATCGTAGGTCCGCAACACTGTCACTCAGTAACATCGCAACCCTGCATCACGTTGCTCAACAGCCCACAATCCGACAGCCCGCAATCGGGTAACACTGCCGCCCAGATCGCCGCTCCACTAGCGCCTTTCCTGTGCCTACTATGAGTAGCGCCACCGCCAGTAACTCCACTTTTGGCACTTCGGCGTTGCTACGGACTCAGCAGCCGTTATTTTGAGATTTGCGTGCACGGGGCGGGGGTTTCGGACCGAGGAGCCGTTATTTGCAGAAAAGCGGGGCTTTTGCACACCGAAAACGGCGATTAGCGGAACCTGTGTCCTCGGAACGGAAAAAATGGGTGATTGGAGGAGAATAGCGGAACGCGGGTCCGCAGCACCCTCCCCAAAGAGGAAAGGTTTAGCGCGCCGGTCCCTGATTGTCGCGGTTCACAAAAAAAACGGGAAGAAGCAGCGTTTGCATCTGCCTCATCCCGGTTTGTTGCCGCCGATATTCCGACTTTTCGCTTTTTTACGCGTTTAACGCCTTCACCAGCGCTTCGAGGTTCTTTTTCATGATGCCGATGTAGTCGAGTCCGTCTTTCTTTTCCTCGTCCGTCAGCCCCTCCAGCGGATTCAGCACGTCCGTCTTCGCGCCGATCTCGTCAGCGACGGTCTGCGCGACCTGGGGATCGACCAGCGTCTCGAAGAAAATCGTCTTCACTTGATGCGCCTTCGCGAACTCTACGATCTCGGCCATCTTGCCGGGAGACGGCTCCTGCTCGGGCGACAATCCCGCGATCGGCACCTGCTGCAGGCCGTAGGCCTGGGCCAAGTAACCGAAGGCCGCGTGCTGCGTCACGAACGACTTTGTCTTGACATCCGTCAGTCCCGCCCGGTAATCCTCATCCAACGCCTTCAATTGGGCAATGTATGCATCGGCGTTTTTTTTGTACGTATCCTTGTTCGACGGATCCGCCTTCTCGAACGCGGCTTCGATCGCGGCGACCTCCCGCTGCGCCAAGCCCGGATCGAGCCAGACGTGCGGGTCCTCCGCGTGCTCATGCGCATGATCGTGCTCGTGCGCTTCTTCTCCCGCTTCTTCTCCCGCGTCTTCCTCTTCTTCCTCCGCCGTTCCCTCCAGCGTCGTCAGTCCTTCGCTCGCCCGCACGACGACACGCTTGTCGTTCGGCGCGCTCGTGAGCGCCGCATCGACCCAGCCTTCGACGATCCCGTTGTAGACGAACACGTCCGCTTCCTTCACCTTTGCCATATCCTGCGCGCTAGGCTCCCAATCATGCGGTTCCGATCCGGCCGGGATCAGCAGGGCGACGTTCGCAAGATCGCCCGCGACCTGCCTGCTGAATTCGTACATCGGATAAAAGGTCGTCACCACGCTCAGTTTGGCGTTCGCTCCGCTCGCTTCGCTTGCGCCGTTCTCCTCGTTTTTGCCGCAAGCCGCCAGCAGCAGCGCCAAGCTCGCCGATATCGCGAGCGTTTTTTTCATCGTCTTGTTCATGTTCGTCATTCCTCGTTTCGTCTATTTGTAATTATTACGATAACGCGATTAAAAAATACGACTTGTTATGTATTTGGTTCACGCCGTCTCCATATTGTAATTATTACGTTTAGCAAACGCAAGTAAAAATTCCAAACGTAACGACGACGCCATCTATTAGTCTCAAAAACTAGCGGAATATGCGTTCTTTTCAACAGAGAATCGCATACGCTGATAGCAGGAAGCACGATCGATTTCGGTGGACGAGGTGAAAAAGCATGACGAATGCAGCTTACAAATGGACGTTAACTCTATCGGCGGCGTTGACGCTGGCGCTGCTCTATTTGATAGCAACGGAGCGGCAAATGCCATGGCCGGCCTTCTTCTCCGGCATCGGCGCAGATCAATGGCAATCGGTCAAAACGGTGTTCGTCAGCCTCTTCCTGGAGGCCCTCCCGTTCGTGCTGCTCGGCGTCCTCGTCTCGACGGCGCTGCACTTTTTCGTCCCCGAGACGGCGCTCGCCCGTCTCATCCCGAGGAACCCCCTGCTCGGCGTGCTATGCGCCGGTCTGCTCGGCGTCGTGCTGCCCGTGTGCGAGTGCGGGATGGTCCCGGTCGTGCGCAGGCTGCTCCGCAAAGGGATGCCGGCCTATATCGGCATGACCTATATTCTGGCGGCGCCCATCGTCAATCCGGTCACGGTGCTTGCGACGTACAGCGCGTTCCGCACAACCCCCGAGATGGCGCTGTATCGGACCGTACTCGGCTTCGCCGCGGCGGCCGCCGTCGGCCTGCTGCTGTCTCGCGCACGCGGCAAGGCCGCCAATCCATTGAAACCGGATGCTGCGAGCCTGCATGCCGATGCCGCGGATCATAACCAGCATGCGTCGCATCGCGTACCCTCGTCCCGTTTACTCTCCTTCTGCTCGCATGCGGCCGACGAATTTTTCGAAATGGGGAAATTTCTGATGCTCGGCGCTTTCCTGACCGCAGTCATCCAAACCTTCGTCAGCCGCGGAGAATTGGTCGAGCTGGGCGGCGGCGTCTTCGGCTCGCACCTGTTCATGATGGGCTTCGCCTACGTAATCTCGCTTTGCTCGACGTCGGACGCATTCGTCGCCGCCTCCTTCTCCGGCGTCTTTCCCGCCGGCGCGCTGCTCGCCTTTCTCGTCTACGGGCCGATGGTCGACTTCAAAAACACGCTGATGCTGTTGTCCGCATTCAAAGCCCGCTTCGTGCTGCGCCTCCTCCTGCTCGTAACGGCGGTCGTACTCGCCGCGTCGCTGCTCGCAGGATGGCTGCTCAGCAGCGCTGCGAACTGATTGGATAAAGGGGATGACTTAATGACGCAACGAACGAACCGAAAAATGATCGCCCGTCATCTGGCGCGCGCCGTCGTACTCGCTGGCATCGGACTCTATGTGGCAAGACTGTCCGCGGTCGGCCACCTGGGTCTATATATCTCGCCTCGCATGGCCGTATACACAAAGCTAGCCGCTGCCGCCCTATATCTGATCGCAGCCGCGCTTGTCTATCAGGCGCTCAAGGAATGGGACGGCCAGCGCGAATCCGGCTGCGGGGAAGCTTGCGGCCATGCGCCGGCACCGTCAGGCTCCTGGCTGCGCCAGCTTCGCGCCGTCGTCCTGTTCGCGCTGCCGCTCGCCTTGTTTTTTCTGACGCCGGACACGACGATCGGCAGCGCAATGGCCGCCCAGAAGGGCATGAATCTGGGCGGTGGGGCCGCCGCGCACGCGAAAAATACCGATTCGGCATCAATCTCCGCGCCGCCTGGCGCCGACGAGCTGGACCGGCTGTTCCCGCACGATTCGCTCACCAAGCCGTACGCGGATTACGGCAAGCTGCTTTATGCCAAGCCGGAGATCGAGATCAAAGATTCGCGTTATCTCGAAACACTGACGACGCTTAATTTTTTTCCCGATTCATTCGCAGGACGCCGCGCGGAGGTATCTGGCTTTGTCTATCGGGACGATACGATTGGACAAGGACAGTTCGTGCTCGGCAGGTTCGCGATCCAGTGCTGCGCGGCCGACGCGATCCCTTACGGCATCGTCGTCGAATCGCCCGATGCGGCGAAGTACGCCAGCGACGACTGGATGACCGTCTCGGGCACGTTCGCCAAGACGACGATCGACGGCGCCGAAGTGCTGCTGCTCAAGGCGGATGCGGCAACCAAAATCGATCCGGCGAAGGATCCGTACGTGTATCCGGATATGGATTTTGGGGTCTAAACGGATAATTGGATAATACCGCCTTTGGCGACGCATTGCCGGCGAACACGCCGCTCGCGCATGTCTGCCGTAATCCGCTCACGTCACCGGCAGCCGCACCGTAAACCGCGTCAGTACCGCTCCGCTCTCCGCCTGAACCGTGCCGCCATGCCGCTCCACGATGTTTTTGACGATATAGAGCCCGATGCCCGTGCCCCCCTCGCGCTGCACGCGCGCGCGGTCGCCCGTGAAGAACATCTCGAACAAATGCGGCAGCTCCTCCTCGGGTATGCGGTCGCCGTAATTGTCGACGCGAATGACCGCCTCCCCGTCGTCCCATTCGCCGCGAACGTCGATGTAGCGCCCGTCTGCCCCGTAGCGGGCGGCGTTGCTGAGCAGATTTTCGAATACGCGCGCGAGCAGCTCCCCGTCTCCCTGAATGTTCAGGTCGGTGATCACTTCCGAGCGGAGCGTCAGCCCGTTTTTCTCGAAGATCGGGAACAGTTCCTCGCCCAGCTGGACGAGCAGCTCGCCGAGATTGATCGGCTCGCGCTTGACCGGCAGCATGCCGTAATTCATCCGCGTGATCTCGAACAGCTCGTCGATCAGCTTCTCGAGCCGCTGGGACTTCGTATAAGCAATCGCCGTAAAATGCCGGATCTGTTCGTCGCTCAGGTCCCCTGCCTGCAAAATGTAATTCAGGTAGCCGATGACGGAAGTGAGCGGCGTACGCAGGTCGTGCGCAAGATTGAGCACCAGCTGGTCCTTGCTCGTCTCGGCGAAGTCCCCGCGCGCGATCGCCTGGCGGAGCTTGTCGCTCGCCATATTGATGTCCTCCGCGATCGTCTGGAACTCGTCCTGCGAGGAGATGCGGACAGGCGTGTCGAAATCGCCGACGGCCAAGCGGTGGATGCCGCTCGATATCCGGTTGAAGTACGTGGCGTAGGGCTTGGTGTACAAAAAGAAAAACAGCACGGACAACGGGATAAAGATGATCAAAAACACGTTGATATCGCCGATGCTGCGCATAATGTTGCGGAACGCGTTCAAAGAATCGCCATAATAAGCATTCTGGCGATAATAAGACTGCAAGGCCCGATAGGCGAGATACGTGATGATGCCGGACGTCAGCAAGCTGAGTCCGAGCAGCAGGATCATTTTCGACCGAAAGCTGATGCCGCTAACCATTAAACGTATATCCCACTCCCCAGATCGTCTTGATCCACTTGTCTTTGTTTTTGTCCTCGCCCAGCTTCTTGCGCAGCGTCCGGATATGGACCATGACCGTGTTGTTGCCGACCTCGTAGTAGGCTTCGCCCCACACCTGCTGGAAAATCTGCTCGACGCCGAAAACCTTGCGCGGGTGGCTCGCGAGCAGGCATAAAATGTCGAATTCCTTGGGCGTCAGCTCGACCGGGTCGCCGTAGATGGTGACGCGGCGCTGATCCGGCACGATGGCGAGTCCGCCCGATTCGATCGCATGGGGCTCGTCCGCCCTCGCTTGATTGAGCCGCGTCGAACGCCGCAGCAGCGCCTGCACGCGCGCGACCAGCTCCATCGGATTAAACGGCTTGGTCATATAATCGTCCGCCCCTATGACGAGGCCCGAAATTTTGTCAAAATCCGAAGTCTTGGCGCTCACGAAAAGAACGGGCAGCCGATGCCGCTCGCGAATCTGCCTCACGACCTCGAACCCGTCTAGCTCGGGCATCATGATATCCAGGACCGCGAGATCGATCGCTTGCGTCTCGATGGCGCGGACCGCTTCTTTGCCGTCGTGCGCGAGCAGGATCCGGTAGCCTTCCTTCTGCAGATGCAGCGATATCAGATCCGCGATTTCCTTTTCGTCGTCCGCGATCAATATGGTGGTGGGGTTCATGTATTATCGCGCTCCTTCACAACCTACATTGTAGCGGATCCTATAGCGCGTTGCCTAATTCGCTATAGACGCTGACCGCATCCGCGATGTCGTATGCCGCCGTCGTTTTGCGATCTCCGGCGGCGCCGGTCGTGACGAGAATATACTCTTTGCCGTCCAACCGGCCCAGGCTGGCGAGACATAGTCCTGCCTTCTCGGTGTAGCCGGTCTTGCCGCCCAGAATCTCCGCGCCGTCGAGGCCGGACTCGCCGAGCTCCTTGAACATCGAGCTGCGCAGCGTGATGCCGTCCGGATGCAGGTCCGTCGGCTCCGTCGCGTGCCGCGAGGCGGTGAACACCTCGCGGAACGTCTCGTTTTTCAGCGCATAAGCGAGCAATAGGGACAGATCCTTGACCGTCGAATAATGCTTGGGATCGTGCAGTCCCGTCGCGTTGACGAAGTGCGTACCCGTCATGCCGAGCGCTTTGGCCTTGGCGTTCATGAGCGCCGCGAACTTCGCCTCCGAGCCGGCGACGCGCATCGCGAGCCCGACGCTGCCGTCCGCGCCCGAAGGGAGCATCGCGCCGTACAGCAGGTCGGTCCCGCTCACGCGCTCGCCCGGGAGAAAGCCCGCCATCGAGGCGTTCTGCTTGCGCAGCGTCTCGAACATGTCCGGATCGAGCTTCGCGGTTTTCTTAAGATCGGGAATGCGCTCGATAGCGACGATCGCCGTCATGATCTTCGTGAGCGAGGCAGGATAGACCCGTTCCTCGATATTTTTGTCCATTAGCACATGCCCGTCGTCCAAGCGGACGAGAATGGCATGGGTACTGTGCAGGCGGTCGGCTGCGAGTACCAGGCCCTTGCTTGCGGCCGCGTCCTCTTCGCTCGGCGCGGTACCGGCGGGCTGACCTGCTTCTTCGGCTTCTTGGCCGGCAGCACCGGCGGATATGGAGTCCGGGGCCGTGCCGGCATCCGCGGACTCGGGTCGTTCAGCCTGCGTCTTGGGCGGATGGCCCAGAATCGCGTCCGCCGCGCGAACGAGATCGGCCTTGTGCTCGATGGCGGCCGCTACGAATCCGACGATGAGCAGCAGAAGCAGCAATCGCGATTTCATTTTTCCGTCCCCCTTTTATTCCCGGACTACAGCATAGGACAAACATTTTAAACAATCCGGGGGACGGATATTAAATATTTCTTAAATCGCCCGCAAAAAGAAAGACCGCACAAGCCTCGCTCATGCCAGGCCGCGGTCCGTATGCGTATTTCCGTATGTATTCCCTTATATATATTAACGAAGCAGCGAACGCAGCTTGATGAGATTCAGCTCGAAGTAGCTCGCGTACATTTTGACGAGCTGCCGGTCCTCGAGGTCGTAGAGCACCTCGTTCAGCTCCTTGATCGTTACGCCTGCCATTTGAGACAGCTCGTGCCTGTCGAGCGGCATCTGGACGACGATCGTATGATCGCTCCGCTCGCCGAACCGGTTCGCCAGCTTGACCATGCTCTTGATCACCCTCGTTCGTACGTCGAAGAACATGAGGTCGGATACCTGGTCGTTGGTATCGCGCATGCGCTGCACGATCTCGGCCATGATGACGAGATTCAGATCGAAGTGGCTTTTTAGCATATCCAGGAAATGCTCCCGGGACATCACGACCAGCTCGGCGTTATCGAGCGTCTGGGCCGTCGCGGAACGCGGCTTCCCGTCGATCAGCGACAGCTCGCCGAAGCTGTCTCCCGCGTTGAACACGGCCAATATTTTCTCTTCGCCTTCCGGGCTCGTCCTGTAGATCTTGACCGTCCCCGACAGGACGATAAAAAACGAATCTCCCGGATCGTTCTCCCTGAACAAAATCGTCTGGGCGTCCTGCTCCCGCTTTTCCATCCGGTCGGCGAGCAGCGCGATATGCTCGGGTGCCAGGCTCGAAAATAACGGAATATGCTTCATCAGCTGCCTGAGTTTCGCTTTCTCTTCAAGCGCCCGTTGGGCAGGATCCATCTGACGGGATTTGTCCGAATCGTAGTCTCCCCCGGGCGCTTCGCCGTCGATATCGATCTCCCGGATCTTATGGCTCCGCAGCATCTGAATATGCTGCTCCGTAATCGTCGTGCCCTTGGCCAGGAGCTTGATCCCGCTGTCCGAGAATATGTCGATGCCGACCTTCATGCCGGCCTGCACATGGTTGACCAAAAATACCGCCACGCCCGCGTCACCTCTATCGCTTCATATAGCCTATTTATCGGAGAACGCGACTTGAACGATTAGCGTCAGCATAGGCCTATACGACCAGTCGCCCCTTCTTCTCCGCTACGCCTATCGACGCCCGTAGTCCCGAACGGAATTCCAGGTAATCTTCTTCGACGCCGTCACTGAAGATGACGCCGTCCTCGGGCATCTGCGACACCACTTCGAGCGCTTGACCGCGCTCGATGCGGCCATACACGAGCCCGGTACCGGTTGTCCGGCTCGGAAACGGCTCCCGGACCGCGAACCGGAGCCAGTCGCTTTCCCATTCAAGCCGCTGGGCATCGACATCCGCTCGTTCGACTGCAAGTCCGCCTCCGGCGATTCCGGCTTGCCTCGCGATACCCGTCGCTCCCGCCAGCACGCTCTTGAGCCACCCAGTGGCGCCTACGCCCGTCGATACGATGATGCCACTCGACGATTGCTGCTCTTCCCGTCCGCCCGCGGCGATCCGGTAGCGGGCCGATACATGCGTCCTGCGTCCGACGTAAAAATCGTTGACGGCGTATAGCGTCTGTCCGTCGCACAGCACCGCCTTCGCCAGCGTCACCTCCCGCACCAGGCGCCGCCCGGCGGCGGTATCCGTTACGATTTTCGGCACGTCGCCCACTTGAAACGGAAGAAGAATCCCGTCCCAGCGCCGCGGATCCGGATTGACGCCGATGAGCGGCTGGCCGTCCAGATACTTCAGCGTACCCGCCACTAATCCATCCTGGCCAAGCGCCACGACCGTATCGGAAGGTCCGAACAAATAATTGGGAACGTAGGTCCGATCCAGCAGCTGCACGATGCCCAATTCGCTCAGAGCTTGCCGGGTCCTTGCGAGCGCGCCGCGATAGACTTCGTCTTCGGCCAAGTAGTCGGAAAAGTCCTCGCCCATCGATTCGATGACGAACTGCGCCTGCCGGACGGAATTGTACCTGACGATCAGCTCCTCAAGACGCGTGCGCCGCTTGACGAGCACCAGCCGAATAGCTCTCGCTTCGCCCATCGATTATCTCTCCTTCCTGCCTGCCACCTTCGCCTCGCCGCCTTGAAGCAAGCCTTGCAGCAGATCGGGCGTTATATTCAACTGCCCGATCTTGTCCGCCTGACCGGCCAGATCCTGAAAGGCGATCGCGATCAACTGGCCCGGATTCATGCCCGCGCGGGTCAGCGACTGCAGCACCTGGTTATCCGCGCCGCCAAGCGCATTCATGACTGCGGTGAGCTCGTAGGCCTTCGCATCCGCCTCGGACTGCCTGTTGCCGGCCGAGCGCTCGAGCAGCGTCTTGCGCTCTTCCTCGTACGCCGTATCGAACTGCAGCTGCTCCTGCTGCATCTCGTTTCGCTTCTGCTGAACGAGACGCTCCGCAGCCAGCTGGCTCTCGCGGATTTGCTTCTTTTTGGCTTCGACGGCGATCTCCGTGCTGAGCTCGTTCTCGCGCACGATCCGCTCTTGCTCGATCGAGGCGTTGCGCCGCTCGTACACCGCTTCGTCGGCTCGACGCAGAATTTCCTCTCTGGCCTGCGCCTCCAGCGCCCGCATCGTCTCCTTGTTCGGCAGCACCGCCAAGATCGAAGCGCCCATCGCTTCGATGCCCAGCTTCGCCAGCTCCGGACTTGCCCCTAGTTCCTCGCGAATGGCGGCGGCCAGCCGATCGCCGGACTGTATCGCGTCCCGCAGCGGCATTCGCTCGAGATGACGCTTGACAAGTACCTTGACCAATCCGATGACGCGTTGGCCGAGCTTGGCCGGATCGTCGGACAAATACGTCTTTTTGCGCAAATTGTACGTGTAATCCAGCATGCGGGACGTTTGCCGGAAGTCCGCGATCCGGAACGTTAGCTGCCCCTGGACCGTCACGCTCTGGAAATCCCGGGTGATCTCCTCGAACATGAACGGCGCCTCGGTTGACGATACGGGCATGACCACGGCCGTCGTTGCGGGCGCATAGTAGTAAAAAGACAGCCCGAGCCCTTCTTTGACGACCTTGCCGCTGCGCACCTTCATCACGTACTCGCTGGGCTGGAACTTGACGAATCGGAATCCGAACATGGAGAATACCTCCGTTTATTATATTATCATTTTAATAATATCATTATGATAATTAATTGAACGAGCATATCTCAACCGCCAATTTTCCTTCTGTTCATCCGAATCGGCCCATTTATTCCGCTTCGCCTCCGCTTTTCCGCTCCAAACCTTCCTTTACTCTCGATTTCTTCCGTTTCCGTGCCATCAGAAAAAATGGTTATCGACGATTCATCCGTTAGCCGCTCCGCCGGGCTGCTCCGATGCGGCTCAGATGGGAGGGATCCGCTGGGCTTCGGCGAGATTCCGATGGGGCTTCGATGAGGCTTCGATGAGGCTTCGATGAGGCTTCAGTGGGGCTCCGACGGTGCTTCGATAAGGCTTCGATGAGGCTTCGATGGGGCTTCGATGGGGCTTCGATGGGGCTTCGATGGGGCTTCAACGGGGCTTCGATGGGGCTTCGATGAGGCTTCGATGAGGCTTCGATGAGGCTTCGATGAGGCTTCGATGAGGCTTCGATGGGGCTTCAACGGGGCTTCGATGGGGCTTCGATAGGGCTCCGGTGGCCCCATGTGGGGCTTCGATGGGGCTTCGATAGGGCTTCGATAGGGCTCCGGTTGGGCCCATGTGGGGCTTCGATGGGGCTTCGATGGGGCTTCGATGGGGCTTCGATGGGGCTTCGATGGGGCTTCGATAGGGCTTCGATGGGGCTTCGATGGGCTCAGATGGGCCGCCCCGATGGGCCGCTTCGATAGATTGGCCGATCGTCGCCCGCGTCGTTCTTTCGCCGCAAAGCCTGCAGATATACATCTTTTTTTGCCGGTATCGCCCCCGAAGGATCAAAAAGATGCGAAAATGCAGGTATTTTCCTCAATCAGCCAGTTTTCCGGCATGTACCGTGAATTTACCTGCACATTTGCAGACATTTCATCAAAGGTGGCGAGTCGATAGAAAATACATGTACAAATGCAGGCTTTTGATCCGTCACACTTCCGAAAAGCACCGGCATGCCGATAACGCGCTTGTCTAACTGCGAATACACCATAGCCGCCTACTACTCCTAACCCGAGGCCGGGCTTTCACCGCCAGGTTTCGTCGCGCTGCGCCAGTCCATCCTGCAGCTCAGGCTCGGGTCGCAGGCGGAACGCCGACGGCGACAAGCCCGTCGCCTCGCGGAAGCTCCGCGAGAAATAATGCACGTCTCCGTAGCCGAGCGACTCCGCGATGTCGGTTATCCGCTCCCCCGTCAGCAGCAGCCGCTTGGCCCGCGCGATGCGCTCGCGCCTTGTATATTCCTTGGGACCAAGCCCCGTCGCCTCTCTGAAAATCTCGGCAAAGTACGTCGGATGGTAGCCGCATAACTGCGCCAGCTCCCGGCTCGACAAGCTGCGCGCCGGTTCGCGGGCAATCGCCGCAAGCGCGGGCGCGATACGCCTCGCGGACGGATCGGGGCGCTCTTGCAGCTGCCGCCGCACAAGCGCGACCAACAGCGCTGTCATATTGCCGCGCATCGCGGCCTCGCAGCCCGGACGCTGCTCCCGGTATTCGTCGACGATCGGCCGGAACAGCGGCTCGAGCTCGGGCGCGTGCAGCACATGCGCCAGCGCGAGCGGCGGGCGGCCCTCGCCGGCGTCGATCCTGTATTCGACCGGCGGCTCATCGCGCTCCGCTTCGTCGCACGCGCGTATGGCGGACGCGGGATGCACGGAGACGGGCGTTCCGCCGTCCCAGTCGAAATGAATGCTGTAGAAGCCAGTCGGCTCGTTCGCCGCCGTCTCGATGCGGTGCGGACTTCCGCCGCCGTAGTAGGCGCAGCTGCCCTGAGACAGCGAATAACGATGCCGGCCAAGCGTTAGCTCCACGCGTCCGAACAGTACGAAGAGCAGCTGGCAATCGGGGATGACGCGCGGCCCCCAGACGAAAGCCGGCTCCTGCACGGCGCGCTCGGCGAAGTGAACGATCGGCCGGATCGACGCCAGGTCGATCGGCTGTACTCCTTTTGTCGGTTGCATCCGCGGCGCTCCTTCCCGTTATGGGCGTATTATAAAGCATCACCTGTCAAAAATGCACCTCATTCCCGGCGCGGCTGCAAAGACAGCCGGCATTCCGCAGGGTAAACTGGGCTGGAACATAGCCAAGGAGGTTGCATCCGCATGATTACATCTGCTTCATCCGCCATATCTTCTGCACCAGCCGATAAGCTCCGGGCGGGCTTCGCCGATCCCGCCGCCATCTACCGCCCCGCCCCGCTCTGGGTTTGGAACGATGACATGGAGCCCGAAGCGATTCGCTTCCAGCTGCGCGAGCTCGCATCGCACGGCTTTGGCGGCGCCTTTGTCCACCCGCGTCCCGGACTGATGACCGAATATTTGTCGGAGACGTGGTTCGAACGCTGGGGCGAGGCGCTCGAGGAAGCGTCCCTGCTAGGCCTGAAGCTGTACATTTACGACGAAAATTCCTATCCCTCCGGCTTCGCCGGCGGACATGTACCTTCTGAGCTGCCCGACTGTCTCGCCAACTCCGTGCTGTTCCACGAATACGGTCCCGACGAGGTCGCGCGCAAGCTGGAAAATTCGTCGCCGATGCTGAACCGTCCCGGCCACCCGATCAAGGCGTTTGCGGTGCGGTCGACGCCCGACCGGATGCCGGCCTGGGAGATCGTGCGCGACGTCACGCTGCTGCCGATGATGGATTGGCAAGCGCACGGCGACCGCTTCTGGGTATTCGAGCTCGGAACGCCGATGACCAACAACTGGCTCGGCGGCTTCGCCTATGCGGACCTGCTGCGGCCGGAGGTGACGGCGCGCTTTCTCGCCGTCACGCACGAGGCGTATCGCGAGCGCTTCGGCGACCGGTTCGGCTCGCTGATCCCCGCGCTGTTCACCGACGAGCCCGAGATCTCGCCCGGCAATTTGTTCGAGCACGGCTCGCCGCTGCCGTTCTCCTTCTGGTTCGCGGGCGAGTTCGAGCGACGCAACGGCTACGATCTACGCGATTATTTGCCCTATTTGTTCCGCGATGCCGCGATAGGCGGCGAGGCAGCGCCCGCCGTCGATGCGCCGAAGGTGCGGTTCGATTATTTTGAAACGATCCGCGAGCTCTGGGTGAATAACTCGGTGCGACCGATCTCCGAGTGGTGCGAAGCGAACGGCATCGCCTATACGGGTCACTACATCGAGCATCAATGGCCTCATCCGTTTCACCGCACGTCCCCGGCCGTCATGTCGCTCTACGCGTACATGCATTGGCCGGCCATCGACCTGCTCGAGACCAAGCTGCTCCGCGCCGACGCGGCAAGCACCACGTTCTTGCCGTTCGCACCGCCGGGCGACTCGCAGCGCGCGCAGGGCGCTTACAACGATCCCGCGGCGCTGTTGACCGTGCGCGAGGCGCACAGCGCAGCCAATCAGTTCGGCAAGGAGCGGGTGCTGTGCGAGGCTTACGGCGCCGGCGGCTGGGACTCTTCGTTCGAGGACTACAAGCGAATCGGCGACTGGCTGTACGTGCACGGCATTAACTTCCTTAACCAGCATCTGACCTACGGCACGATCGTCGGCGCGAGAAAGCGGGACCACCCCCAGTCGTTCGATTGGCGCCAGCCCTGGTGGGACGAATATACGCAGCTGAACGACTATTTCGGCCGGCTGTCATACGCGCTGTCCCAGGGACGGACGGTCAACCGGATCGCCCTGCTCAACCCGACGACGTCCAGCTTCGTCGTGACGGCCGAGGCTGTCGACGGGGATTCCGTCTACCAGCAAGGCATCGTCGACATGTTGGAGCTCGTGCAATCGTTATCCGACGGGCAATGGGACTACGATCTGTGCGACGAATACATCATGGAGGGACATGCCGACGTCGAGGCGTCCAGCCTTCGCGTGGGACAAGGCCGCTACGAGATCGTCATCGTCCCCGCGGCAATGACGCACATGAAGGCTTCGACCGTCGCGCTTCTGCGCCGATTCCTGGAAGACGGCGGCATCGTCGTTGCGGCGGGCCGGGCGCCGGAACGGGTCGACGGCGCACGCTGCGAGGACGCTGCGGAGCTCGCCCGCCATCCCGGCTGGCATTCGGCGGCAGATCCGGCGGGACAGCTCGCGCTGCTGTCGGCCTTCGCAGCGCCGCGCATCCGTCTCGCGAGCGAAGAATCGGCGCCGCCGAGCGGAATCGCGCATCTGCGCCGAGAGTTGGGCGACGGCTCATCCGTATACTTTATAGCCAACTCCCGCAGCACCCGCTTCGACGGCGAGGCGACGCTGCGCGGCCGGCGGGCCGAAATGTGGACTCCGCTGGACGGCACGGCGACAGCGCTCGGATTGTCGCCGGACGACGACGGCCGCTTGACGATCGCGTTGTCGCTGAACGCATCGGGATCGATGCTGCTGCGCGTCTTTGAGGATACGGCGCAAGAAGACGACGCGTTTGGCTTTGCGAACGTTGCGGCCGACGGCGACATCGCGGACCTGGCGGGATCCAGGGGCATCCGGAACGCAAACACGGAGACCGTAAGCACGGGGAACGCAAACACGCCGCCGGACACGGCGCACGGTGCGCCGCAAGCGCCTCCGCGCCAAACTGCCGCACCGACGCGCTTGCCGGTCGCGCTGTCCGCGCCGGAAATCGTGCCGGAGCGGGACAATGTGCTCCCGATTCTCCACTGCGACCTGTACGCCGGCACCAAGCAGTATCTCGGCATGCATACGGTTCACGCAGCCCGATTCGCATTCGAGCATCACGGCTTCGACAACAATCCGTGGGACAATGCCGTCCAGTTCAAGCGGCGGCTATTGGACCGCAATGACGCCTTCGACGAGCGGAGCGGAATAACTGCCGATTATCACTTCCACGTCGACAGTCCGGACGAGATCGGTCCGGTGCGTCTTGAGCTGGAGCGGCCCGCTTGCTATCGGATCTCCGTCAACGGCGTCCCTGTCGAAGCCGCCCCGGGTACCTCGCGGCTGGACCGCCATATGGGGGCCGTCGACATTACGCATACGCTGCAGCCGGGGCGCAACACGATTCGGCTGGAGGGCCGGCCGTTCTCGATCTGGATGGAGCTGGAGCCGCTTTATCTGTTCGGACAGTTCACGGTCGCGCCGAATCCGCAGGGCGGCTGGCGGCTGGAGGCTGGCAGGCCGATCGGACAGGGTGCATGGCTGGACCAGGGCTACCCATTCTACTCGGACGCCGTGCGCTACCGCTATACGTTCACCCTTCCTTCAGAGGCCGGGCGCGTCTTTTTGACCGCGCCGTCCTGGAATGGCGCCGTACTCTCCGCGCGGTTGGACGGCAAGCAAGCCGGTCTGCTGGGCTTGGAGCGAGGCGACGAGCTGGAGCTGACCTCCCTCGTGCGTCCGGGCGCCGCCCACACGCTCGATTGCCGGATCAGCGGCACCTTCCGCAATCTGCTGGGACCGCATCTCGACGCCGCCAAACTGCGCAATACGGCCTGGCCAGGCGCCTGGAAGCGCTCGCCGCTCGAGGGGCCGCCGCCGGCGGACAATTACGACTTGCTGTCCTACGGATTGTTCGCGCCTATTGAGATTTGGACCATTCCCCTATAACATACAACTATCGCAGGGCGGTAGAAGCGCCATCGAACGAAAGGACGGGGAGCGCATTGAAGAGAATATTGGCGTTCAAGCAGAAGCTGGTGCTGACCTACGTCATCTTCATCGTGCTTCCCATGTCCGTGCTCGGTCTGGGCGCCTACCGGCTTTACAGCCAGGCCATGGAGAATAAGGTAAGCGATTTCGTACAGCAAGTCGCCGTGAGCACGTCGTCGAATATCGAGATGTACATCCGCGAGCTTGAGCAGTTCACGCTTATGCCCTACTTCAATCGCGAACTGCAGGATATGCTGACGATTCCGTTATCGAACGAGGAGCAGACGAACAAAGATATCAAGCAGACGCTCGAACAAAACTTCAGCTTCTGGCAGTCGCAGCGGGGCAGCATCGAAAATATTACTTACTTCAGCAAGCCGGGCGAAGGCGCAAGACGCATTTACAGCCTCAGCTTTCAGCCCGGCCTTTCCATTGAGCAAATGCCGTGGTACGAGGCCTTCGACGGCTCCGACGCAATCGTGACCACCATGAGCCTTCACAGGCCCGAAGCCAATCAGCTCGTCCAAAACGGCGAACCGCTCCAGGTCTTCTCCCTGATCCGCAGAATCTATTACGCCACCACCCTGCTGAAAACCGCCGGTTATTTTCAGGTCGATTTTACCCTGGAGGACATTGAGCGCATCGTGAGCCGCGTCAACAGCGAGAAAAACGGATCCTTTTTCGTAATGGACGAGGACAAGCAGGTCGTGTACGCCGACGATCCGGTGAAGCCCGAGCTGCTGGCTTACGTCTCAGGTCTTCAAGCCGGCAGCGCCGGACCGCAGATCATCGACCTGGACAAACGGAAAACGATCGTCGTCCAGCATCCCGTCGGCAAGATGGGGTGGACCGTCGTCGGCTACGTCCCCGTATCCCGCATCGTATCCGGCATCGCGTCGGTCCGCAACTCCATGCTGCTGATCGGACTCGTCTGTATCGCGATCGCTCTGGCGGTATCCACGGGCATTTCCTACAGCATGACCAAACCCATCTATCGGCTGATCTCGCTTATCAAGCGTGTCGAGCGCGAAGACTTCCAGATCGAATACGACAACCCGCCGCGCAACGAGCTCGGGCAGTTGATCCGCAGCTTCATTCGAATGAGCAAAAGACTGGACGAGACCATTCGCCATCTGTACCAAGCGGAGATCGTACGCAAGGAAAGCGAGCTGCAGGCGCTAAGATCGCAGATCAATCCCCATTTTCTTTTCAATACGCTGGAGACGATTAAAATGAGGGCGGAGCTCGACGAAGCCGACGACACCGTCGACATGATCACGGCGCTCGGTAAGCTCGTCCGGTCGTCCCTTCAGTCCGGCAGCGACTTCATTACGCTGCAGGAAGAAAAGGATTATCTGATCAACTACTTCTTGATTCAGGAAAATCGCTACGGCGGACGCTTCGATATCACGGTTCGCATCGAGGAAGCGCTCTTGTCGAGTTATATACCGAGGCTGCTCGTGCAGCCTCTGATCGAAAATGCGTTCTACCACGGACTGGAGATGAAGCAGGGCAAAGGCAAGCTGAGCGTCAGCATCACGGCCGAGCCCGACGGCGTCAAGATTGTGGTGGCGGACGACGGGCTGGGCATCCCGATCGACCGCCTGCTGGAGCTGCAGCGACAGACCGGCGCGGAGACGCTGAAGCCGCTGCATGAAGGCGGCAGCATCGGACTGGTCAACGTAGCGGCCCGGATCCAGCTGTATTTCGGTCTACCTAACGCGATGCACATCGACAGCCGGCCTGGTCACGGGACGGAGGTTATTCTGCTGCTGCCCCTAATTGCAAGCGAAAGCGAGGTCGAACGCTATGTATCGCGTTATCATCGCGGATGACGAATCCTCGATTCGTCAAGGCATCCGCAAAATTTTGCAGCGCTTCGCGCCGCAGTGGGAGCTCGTCGGCGAAGCCGAGGACGGCGAAGCCGCCATGCGGGAAATCGTCCGGCTGCAGCCCGATCTGGTCATCCTCGACTACCGGATGCCCGGACTGACCGGCATCGAATGCTGCGAGCGGATCGCGGCGGAGGCACCGCATATCCACCGGATTTTGCTGACCGCCTATCAGGAGTTCCAGCTCGCCAAGCAGGCGATAGACCATGGCGTGGAGGCTTTCATCACCAAGCCGCTCGATCGCGCCGAACTGCTGCAGACGCTGGACAAGATCGCGCAGGCGATCGATCATGGACGCAGCGAGCGGGCCAGACTGGACGCCCTGCAATTGTCGCTCAAAAAAGCCGCGCCGTTCGCAGAAAAGCTTTACTACCAGCATTTCCTCTTCGGACAGGACGATCAGGAGCTGGTCCAGCTGCTCGTCGAGGCCGGATACGCGCCGCTCGGCGATCGCGGCGGCCGCGAGCTGATCGTCCTTGCCGTCAGTCCCGACTGGATCGAGCCGCAGCGATTCCGCCCTTCCGACGAGGAGCTGTTCCGCTATGCGCTGACCAAGTTCGTACAGGAGTGGTGTGCCGGAGACCCGCACTGCTATGTGCTGCAGGATCATATCGGCCAGGTCGTCGTCCTGATGAGCAGGACGGCCGGCGATGCCGCCTTCGTCTCCGAAGCCCGCGGCCGGGCCGAAGCACTTAAGCAGGCGATCGGGCAGAGCTTCGGCCGCGACGCGACGATCGGCATGAGCGGACTGCATCCTTTCGCGGCAGCTTCAAGCGCTTATCGCGACGCCTCGCTAGCCGTCACCTACAGGCTCGTATGCGGCGGCGGTCAGCTGTTGTCGCTGCCTGAGCTGCGCGACGACCAAAAAATGAATCTGTCCTCAGGCCCGGCGGAGCAGATCGAGCTGTCGCTTGCGCAGCTGCTGCTCGGCGACGCCGAGGAAGCCCTGGCGATCCTCGAAAGGCTGACCGGCGCCGACCGGATGATGCCGGTCGAGCTGCGCCGGATGACGACCCATTATTTGCTGCGTCTTGGGGCACAGCTGCGGCTGATGGATCTGGATCTGTACGCGATCAGCGGCAGGACGCTGGAGGACTGGCTGCAGGCGGCAGAGACGGCGGTGACGCGCGATACTCTGATGGGCATGATCGGCACGCTGCTACGCCAGGTCGCCCATACGATCGCCCAGGAGCAGAGCGAGCGGGACGCTCCGCTGCTGCAGCAGGTTCAGCAATATGTATTGGAATCGCTCGCCGATGGCGTCAGCCTCCAGTCCGTCGCCGACCGCTTCGGCATGAACGCCAGTTATTTCAGCCGCCGCTTCAAATACGAGACGGGAAGGAACTTTGTCGTGTTCCTCAAGGAATGCCGCATGGAGCGGGCCAAGACGCTGATCGAGGGGGGCGAGCGCAATCTCCAGGAGATCAGCGAGCTGATCGGCTATGCCGACCTCAAGCACTTTTACCGCGTATTCAAGGAATACACCTCGTACTCCCCCACCGAGTACAAAAGGCGGCACGGTTACTGAGCTCGGCAAGGTAAAAAAATTCATCCGAAAGTAAAATCTCTCCCACTACCGAGCGCAGCCGGCCTGAACTAAGATGAAGTCAGGAATGATCGCGCTTTCAAAACAATAGCATTCGAGGGGGATGTCCATGAAGACGAACCATTTCGCCAAAACCTCCGCAGCCTTGGTTGCGCTGGGGCTCGTGCTCAGCGCATGCGGCGGCAACAACGCCGAAGATGGACAAGCCGCTTCGACGGCACCGGCAGCGAGCGGTACCGCCGGCAGTACGGCCGGCAGCGCTTCCGGCGAAGCCGGGGGCTGGAAGGGCACAATCACGATTTACGCCCAGGTCTACACCCCCAACTCTAAAAACATCGCCGGCCTGAAGCAGCAGACGGCACTGCAGGATGTCGCCGGCGAATACGAAGCGGCGCATCCCGGCATCAAGATCGCGTTCGTCGACGAGGAATTCAAGGACTATACGCAAACGGTGCGGGTCAAGGCCGCCGCCGGCGAGCTGTTCGACGTCTACTGGGGCCAATGGGGGGATTTGAACAGCACGTTCCCCAAGGGCATCGCGGAGGACTTGACCCCCTACTTTAGCCAGCCGAACCCGTATATTCCAGGCAAAGCCACTTGGGGCGAGGCGATGAACGCCACCGTCGTGAACGAGACGAAGTCTCCGGACGGCAAGAGCTACAACATCAACGGAGACTATGTCGCGACCGCGTTTTTCTACAACAAGGACTTGTTCGCCAAAGCGGGCATCTCCCAGCCGCCGTCCAGCTGGTCGGAGCTGGTCGAGACGACCAAGAAGCTGAAGGACGCCGGCATCGCGGCGATGTCGCAAGCGCCGGACTACGGCTGGTTCCAGCGGCACTTTCTGTCCGACTTCTACGACAAGGAGTTCGAGCAAATCGCCGGCTTCGACCAGAACCCCGGCGTCTCCTCGCTGGACCAGAGCGTCGCGATCGCCAAGGGCCTGCTGAACACGTCCGACCCGCGCTTCATGGGGTGGTGGCCGTTGTTCAAAACGTTGACCGACAACTGGAAGCCCGACTATGTGTCGTCCGAACCCGGCGTCGTCGGCAACAACGCCCGCAACGACTTCTTGGCCGGCAAAACCGCTATATTCTACGACGGCAGCTGGCTCCCGGAAAACGCAAAAGACGCCAAAGTCGGCTTTGAGCTTGGCTCCTTCAACTTCCCGGTGCTGACGCAGGCGGATACGCCTTACACGACCGGCACCGACGCCTCCGGCGCGGTCGGCGGTCCCAACGCAGCCTTCCAATTTGCCGTAGCGACCAAGCAAGCCAACGCCACGATGAAGGAAGCCGGCAAGCAAGCCGCCGTCATCGACTGGCTGCAATTCGTCGGCACGCCGGCCAACCTCGAACGCATCGTCAACGAGCACGGCACCTTCGTTCCGACCTGGCCGGATACGAAGCCCGCGGAGAGCATGACCGAGCTCGCCAACCAGGCGTCCAATGAATTGAAGGCGCTCGGCGTCGGTGACTCCTCGCCGAACTTGAGCAAAAATATGCAGCGTATCTTCAACCTCTACTTGAGCGGCAACATCGATCTCGCCAAAGCCACCTCCGACGTGCAAAAAGAGCTGGACGCGGCAATCAAGGAATACCAATCCAAAAACAGCGTCGATCTGGGAAAATACTAAGGCGCTGCGCGGATGCAGAGAAAAGGGGGCCGCCGCTTCACAGCGCTCCCCTTTTTTCTTCCCCTGAAGCCATGAAAGGAAGAATGCCGCATGACCGGAAAAGCAAAGCTGAAAACCGCGCTGACCGGATACGCCTTTATTTTGCCGACTTTTGTTTTCCTGATCTGGTTTATGTACTACCCGGTATACCAGGCGCTGATCGGCGCCTTCACCGATTGGGACGGCTTCAATGCGCCGCGCTATATCGGACTGGACAACTTCGTCCGCCTGATCGGCGACGAGGTGCTGCGGCAATCCACGATCAACGCCTTGATCTGGGTCGTCCTGTCGATCGTGCTGGCCGTCGTGCCGCCGTTTCTCGTCGCGGAGCTGATCTTCCAGCTGAAGCGCGAGCGCGCACAATACATTTACCGGACGCTGTTCGTCGTACCGATCGTTATTCCCGGCATCGTCACCATTTTGCTGTGGCGGTTTTTGTACCAGGGAGACGGCGCCCTTAATCAACTGCTGGAGTTGATCGGACTCGGTTCGCTGCAGCAGCTCTGGCTCGGCAATCCGAATATCGCGCTCTATTCGATCATTTTGATGGGATTCCCGTGGATCAGCGCCTTTAATCTCCTCATCTTCTACTCCGGACTGCAGAGCATCTCCACCGAGGTGTTGGAGGCGGCCAAGCTGGAAGGCGCGACGGGCTGGAAACGCGTATGGCGGATCGACATCCCTTCTTCCTTCCCGCAACTGCGGCTGATTATCATATTGACCTTGATCGGCAGCCTGCAGAATATCATTCCCCCGCTCATCATGACGAACGGCGGTCCGGGCTACTCCACTTACGTGCCGATTCTGCATATGTACAACGTCTCGACCGTCAACGGCGAGTTCGGCTACGGCATGTCGATCGCGCTCGTTATGTTCGTCATCATCCTGCTGTTGACCCTTGTCAACATGAAGCTGGTCAAATCCGAATCCTGAGGACAGGAGGTCCAACCGATGCGCGCTCTCCGCCTGCCAGGAGCGGGGCAATTGTTGCTGCTGCTGCTGCTTGTGTTCAACCTGCTGCCCATTTACTTTATTCTCGAAAACTCCGTCAAGACGCCGCTCGAATTCGCCTCCAGCACGCTGTCCTTCCCCCAGGCGCTGCAATGGAGCAATTACAGCGTCGCCTGGGAGAAAATCAGCCTGTCGCTGTACAATACGTCCCTCATCATTGCGGCCAGCGTCGTGGCCATCGTCGCTTTCTCCGCGATGAGCGCCTACTCGTTTTCCAAGCTTCGCTTCCCGCTCAAAAACACGCTGTTCCTGCTGGTATTCGGCCTGCTGCTGATTCCGGGCTTTCTGACGCTGATCCCGCTATATTTGCAGATCAAAAAGCTCGGCTTAAGCGACAGCTATCTGGCGCTAATCCTTCCGTATATCGCCGGCGGGCAGGCATTCAGCATTTTTGTCCTTAAGACGTTTTTCGAACAGCTGCCGGACGAGATTTTCGAGGCGGCCCGCATCGACGGCGCCGGCAATATCCGCATCTTCTCGACCATCGTGCTGCCGCTCTCCGTCCCGATCTGCACCACGGTCGCTATCATCAATATCACCGGCCTGTGGAACGACTACCTGCTGCCTTCGCTGCTGCTCAATCGCGCCCATCAGACGGTCACGATGGCGCTCGTCGCGTTCGAGGCCGCTGCTGGCAACTACGGTCTCAGCGACTACGGCGGCATGATGGCCGCTTACCTGCTCGCCGCCATTCCGCTGCTGCTGCTGTTCTCGCTGCTGATGCGCAACTTCGTCGAAGGCATCTCCAGCGGGTCGATTAAAATGTAAGATGCCGCCGGATGCGGGGCTGGATAACCTAAATGCTCGGGCGTTCGAGCGCGACCGCTTTAAAATGTTGATTGCCTTCTGACGATGCGCCATACAAGCCCAAGAGGCTCGATTGGCGGTGCGGTTTCGCGAAGTAGCTCTGTACAACGTCTCTTGAGCTCAATTGACAACGCTGTTCCGCAAAGTAACTCTGTACAGCGTCTCTTGGGTTCGATTGACGACGCGGTTCCGCAAAGTAGCTCTGTACAGCGTCTCTAGGGTTCGATTGACAACGCTGTTCCGCAAAGTAGCTCTGTACAGCGTCTCTTGAGCTCAATTGACAACGCTGTTCCACAAAGAAACTCTGTACAGCGTCACTTGGGCTCGATTGGCGGCGCTGTTCCGCAAAGTAGCTCTGTACAGCGTCTCTTGAGCTCAATTGACAACGCTGTTCCACAAAGAAACTCTGTACAGCGTCACTTGGGCTCGATTGGCGGCGCTGTTCCGCAAAGTAGCTCTGTACAGCGTCTCTTGGGCGCTGCTGTTGAGGCCGGCCACTTGGTCATGTTTGCTGGCGAATAGCCCAATCGTCATTTTCATGACAATTGGGCTGGCCTTGTTTTATTGCGAAGCTACGTTGGATTGGCAGCATTCGCAGGCTCCCCTGCGGCTCTGCCCGTCCGCGCGGCCGCAGCCCGATCGAATCCGCTGGCATGGATGAACCAGGCCGCGCCAAGCAGGACGCCTCCGGTCAACGCGAAGACGAGCGAGATGCCAAAGGCGCTGCCCACGATGCCGCCGAGCAGCGGCCCGAGCACGAAGCCGAGCATATTCGCCGATTGGCTCAGGCTCACGGCTCTTCCCCGGAATTCGCTGTCGGCGAATCGCACGATCAGCGCGTTCAGCGACGGGAAGACGGCCGCATAAAAAAGCCCGTAGCCGAAGCGCAGGCCGGTGAAGGCCGCGACGCCGGGAACAAGCAGCTGCAGCAGGCTTCCGATCCCGCCGCCGACAAGGCCGACGATGAGCGTTTTCCCCAAGCCCCAGCGCCCGCCCATTCGTCCCCAGAAAGCACCGGTCATTACCGTGGCCAATCCGACCGCGGAAAATGCGATTCCCGAGCTAAGCATCGCATTGCTCTCGTCCGCGCCGAGTTCGACGACATAGAGAGACAGAAGCGGCTCCAGCATGTAGGTCGACACCGTGACGACAACGATGATGCCGTAAATACGAAGCAGCATCGGCGTCTTCGCCGCCTGCCGCAAGTTTTGCCGAATGGTCGTTCGGACTGTATCGCGACGTCGATTGGCTTCCCGGACTCCCATGACGGCCAACGCGGATAGGATCATAAGCGCACCGGAGAGGATGAAGCATCCCCGTAGTCCGATCCATGTACTGATCAAGCCGCCGGCCAGCGGTCCGATGATGCTCCCTGCTGCAGTGGAGGTCGACATGACGCCGAGCGCGTACCCGACATGTTTCTCCGGCGTATTGGTCCCGACCAGCGTCATGGATGCCGGATAGAAGCCCGCCATGATACCCTGGAAGACGCGAACGGCCAGGAACGAGATCAGATCGAAGACGAAGATGTTGGCGAAATAAGCGAGACCAAGCCCGATTCCAGAACGGATCAGCATCGGCTTGCTGCCGAAGCGATCCGAGAGCGAGCCCCAGAACGGCGCGCATAAGCCGCTCACCAGGAAGCTGATCGAGATCGCGGCGCCGGCCCACGTCTCGACATGCTGAGCTACGCCAAGATCCTGTCGCAGAAACAATGGGTAAAAGGGCGTGGACAGCGTGGCCGCCATGCCGTTGATAAACAGGCCGCACCAAAGCAGATACATGTTGTGTTTCCAATCGGGCAATGCGACGCCTCCTGTTCGTTATCGCTCTCCCATACGCCTGCTGGAGCGCCGGTGTCGCAGTGCCTTTTCCTTCGTTTGTCAGCTTCCGATACCGGCCCTCTCCTTCACAAACCGGTTTTCCCGGAAGGGCAGGCCGAGATTGCCGCGCAGCGTGTCGCTCTCGTATTCCGTGCGGAACAAGCCGCGCTCCTGCAAGATTGGAACGACCAGGTCAACGAAGTCTTCCAGCCCGCCGGGAACGGCTTCGAAAAAAAATGAATCCGATTGAATCTTAGGATGTCTCCACCCGCTCACATTGCCGCCCACGCCGTGAGCGCCGCGCCGAACTTGATCTGCCTGCGATCCGCCATTTCGATTCTCTCCTATTCACCCTATATTCCTATTATTTCAGTAGGTTTTATTCCATTGTACGTCTCCATGGAAGCGATTGACTAATTAATAAATCCAATTGATGAATTCAAACTTTAAATCGTAATGATCTTAATGGGATAGAGTACTGCGGTGGATATACTTAGCCAGACGCATTGTCCCCACCAGGCTACAAAGCCGAAGGGCCGCGCTCCGCACGAAGTCGCTGCAATATTTGAACCGTATTCGAATGCAGACCGCAGCCGCGCTTCTCGAGACCGGCACCGAATGGACCGTCGCGTAGATCGCCTCCCGCGTCGGTATGGAGCCGTCCTGATAAACAAAACAAAAAAGCTCTTGAACCGTCACAAGGACAATTCAAGAGCTTATTCATCGTTAAAGTGGTGCGGTCGAGAGGACTCGAACCTCCACGGGGGGTTAGCCCACTGGAACCTGAATCCAGCGCGTCTGCCAATTCCGCCACGACCGCATATCTGTCTTGTCTTGTTACTTCCGCAAGACGATAAATTAGATTATATAGGCCTGTTCAACAAAAGTAAAGCTTTTTTTTCGGTAACTTATCGGCGAGGTTTGTCGTCTTATACGGGTACCCATCAATCGGGCGCAATCACGCAAGCGGCCGGTTACGCGAGGAGATGCACCATGCGTTTAAAAGCACGATTTTTCGCATTGTCGGTCGTCCTGGTTCTGTCGATCGCCATGTTTAGTCTATTCTTCGTTCAAGCCTACCATAGCCGATTTCCATATATCCAACGTACGTTCTACGGTGCTGCAGGCACTGCGGTCGTCGCTGGGGAACATGCGAATGCCGATTATTCGCCCTATCCCGGCCTGAAGGCAGGCCATGCGCAACCCGACGGACATTTTTATCGCAATCGCGTGATCGTGCTCATGTATCATGACGTCTCGCCGGATCCGACGGACGTACATTCGCTGTCCGCAAGCAACTTCGAGCGTCAGCTTCAACTAATGAAGGACAACAATTTTCACTGGATCACGATGAGTCAGTACCGCGACTTTATCCTTCGCGACCGGCCCGTGCCCGAAAATGCCGTTCTGTTGACGTTCGACGATGGCTACGCGTCCTTTTATAAATACGCTTATCCGCTGCTGAAGAGGTACGGGGCGCCGGCTGCAAGCTTCCTCATCGTAGGCACGATCGGCAATCCGAAGATGCCTGGCGTAGAGAAGCTGAACTGGGACCAGGTTAAAGAAATGCACCGCAGCGGCATCGACTTTTACAGCCATACGTACAATCTTCATTATTACGCGCCGACGGACGCGCGAGGCAAGCACCCGGAGCCCGCCCTCTCCAGCCGACTATATTTGAAGGAAAAAGGACGCAGAGAGACGCAGTCCGAGTATGAAAAGAGGGTGGATGCAGACCTGAAGCAGGCTAACGACGTGCTGAAGCAGGAGCTTGGCGAAGACAATCGCGTACTCGCCTTCCCGTACGGCGCTTTCTCCGATCCGCTGCTGCAGATCTGCCGCAAGCGCGGCATCGACGTGACGCTGACCGTCAAGAGCGGCCTGAACAAGCCGGGACAAACAAACGGTTTCCGATTGAACGCGGGCGGTATGAGCAATAACCCTGAGCTTCAGCTCGCGCTGATGAAAGAGGCGGAGAAACGGCTCGGGCATACGCACTTCGATCGTTCGCCTACCTATAAGCGCTACGCCATCGCATCATTGACCGTCGCAGCAGCCGCCTTCGCTGCTTGGATTTACGTTGGCTTCGCATTGTTCAGGCAGCGCAGAGCATCGTCAGCCCCTACCAATCATCATTCTCACCACTAACGCTTAGGCAGTCGCAATGCGTCAGCGCCCCCTTATTCATTATCGAGCGTTTACCCGGTCCCTCTAAGGGGATAATGGAAAATGATCGCGAGGGGCGTGACGCATGAATCTGCCGGCTTTTTTGATGTCGAGACAGGAATTGGATTCGGATCTGTTCCTGCACAAAACCGTTTTGGCCTATCAACCGGTCGTACTGGCCGGTTACAATTCTCAGATCGATCTGCCGCAAACGCTCGAATTATTAAGGCAATTATCCTTGAATGCCGCCTCTGCGGATAAACCGCTGTTCGCTCTGGAGAGCGGAATCGGCATTCCCATGAACGATCCGAGCGAACAAGAACTGCTGAACGCGATCGCCGAAGGCAATCTCCTTGTTTATTCGAACGCGGGCGATCGGTGCATAAGGCTGGTCCCGGTCAGGCGGACGTTGTCCCGCCCCATTGAGGCTCCGACGACGGAGAACGTGCTTCGGGGCGCCATCAGCGCCTTCAACGAAGATCTGGATACGAACATCGGACTCATTAAAAAACACTTGTCCTCGGACAAGCTGCGGATTCGCTCTTATGTGCCGGGACGAGAACAGCGCAGAAGGACGGTTCTTCTCTATGTAGAGGGACAGGTTCCCGATCGGCTCATGCAAGCCATCGTGCAAAAAATCGAAGCCTCGCCGGAGCGTGACATTCCCGATCTGGAGGCTTTGTCAGATCTGCTTGGATTTTCAAAGTGGACGCTGATCACCCGTTACAATACGACCGAGCTCCCCCAGGAAGCAGCCTCCGCGTTGAACAAAGGCAAGGCCGTATTGCTGCTTGACCGGTTTCCGTTTGCGCTGATGCTGCCGAGTCTGGTTTCCGATTTGTTCGTCTCGCAAAGCGATCGCAATTTCCCTGCGTTTTTCAGAATATCCTTTCAGGTCTTGCGCGTTCTCGGCGTACTGGCCAATGTGCTGCTGCCCGGTTTATACGTAGCGCTGGTGTCGGTGAATCCCGAAGTGCTGCGAATCGAGATTGCCCTGTCGATCGCCGGCAGCCGCGAGGGCGTCCCCTATCCGGCGCTCGTCGAAACGCTGCTCTTGCTGCTGATCCTCGAACTGACGCTCGAATCCACCATCCGTCTGCCCAAAACGATCGGCCCGACCATTACGATGGTAGGCGGCATCATCTTAGGACAGGCCGTCGTTCAGGCCAATCTCGTCAGTAACGTTCTCATCATTATTTTGGCTGCCTCTACGATCGCCAACTTTACGGTTATCGGCTTTCAGAACGCTACGTCCATTCGGCTCTACAAGTATTTGCTGCTGGTTCTGTCGGCGATGTTCGGCGTATTGGGCTTGTTCGTAGGCATTGTCGTCATCTGCGCTTATCTGGGGCATGTCAGTACCTTCGGCATCCCTTACTTATCTCGCTGGAAAGCAGGACGCCGCTATGGATAAAAGCCGGCAGGTCATCGTCATGTGTCTGATCACGCATATGGGCCTGATCTTTTTCCTCTATCCCGCCGATATCATCGCCAGCCTCTCCGTCGGACATTGGAGCGCCGTGCTGCTTGGGTTTATCGTCCATATCGGTATGATCGCCATCTACACGAAAGGCTTAAGCTATTGCGCGCCGCGAAACGTCATCGACTTATTTCAAGACGCCGGCAACATATTTGCCTTTCTGCTGCTGCTGCCGCTAGCCCTTTACTTTGTCATGATGATCATCATCACGGTTCGCGCATACGCGGAGATCGTCACCGTGATCTTTCTGGGCAATACCCCGCTTTGGACGATCATGCTGCTATTTCTCGCGGTGAGTACCCTGATTTCCTTATGGGGCGTCGAGTCGCTATTTAGAACGGCCATGCTCGTTGCGCTGTTGTTTTTCCCCTTTTTAATTCTGGTCATCGTACTATCGTTTCAAAACGCGGACTGGCATTACCTGCTGCCTCTCATAGACCGCAAGGCCGCTAGTTTCTCCTACGTACTCCACCGTCCGTATTTGCAGAGCATGTTCGCTTTTGTCGGGGGATTTTTGTTTTTGGGCTTTATCCCCGCTCATGTTCCTTACCAGCGCCGCAAGATCGTTTTGTTCAGCTTCGTGCTGCTTCCGTTTTTTCTCATATCGGTATATGTGCCGCTCTTGACGTTCGGCGAAAATACGGCTTCCAAGTTCCCTTTTCCGTTTATCATGGCCGTGGATACGGTGGACGTCAGCTGGCTGATGTTCGACAGAGTGACGATGTTTTTCATGATCAGTCTTCTATGCTTCGTTATATTGTTCCTGGCCTTGGTCATGTGGGAAATGCTGCTGCTGCTCCGATGCGTCTTGCCTGCCGTAAAAGCGCCGGTCGCTAGCGCGCTGTTGGCGGTTTTCGTATTCATCGTATGCCTATCGGTCCCGAATTGGAGCGCCGTCGAGCAGATGTTCTGGTGGAATACGTACCTGCGCTTATACGCAGCCTTCGTTATTCCGCTGGTCACCTTCGCGCTCGGCTTTAGCCGACGCCGGAAAGAGGCGGTCGAATCATGAAAATGCGACTCGCCCGCCTGACGCTTGTTGCGCTGATCGTCGCCGGAACGACGGCCTTGACCGGTTGTTGGGATATTAAAGATATCAATCACCGCTCTCTGCCGGTCGTTATGGGCGTCAAACAGACCGGTCAAACGTATAAAGTACTGCTGCTCGTGCCGGATGCCCGCACTACCGAAACGAGCGCTAAAATCATTTCCGAATCCGGCAGCACTATCAATGAAATATTGGACGAGATCAATAAAAACATGGAGAACAAGGTCGACTTGCTCCATTTGAAGGTCATCGTCTTCGAACAATCCGTAGCGGAAAAGGGATTGGGGCAAAGCATTGAGAGCTTCATGCGGTCGCGGGATATCCCGAACAAAACGTTCACTGCGATAAGCGACGGAATGCTGGAGCCGCTTTTCGAGAAGCTGAGCGCTTCCTCTAAAATCGGCGGAACGGAGATGTACGATTTTTTCGAAAAAAACGCGGGATGGTCGCCGGAGGTCGTGCAGACCCGAATCTGGGAAGTGTTCCGCAGCATGGACTCGTACACGCGGGACGTCGTCATTCCCACCATCAAGCCCGGCAGGACGACGGCGATCGAAAGCAACGGCGCGGCGGTTATCAAAAACGGCAAAATGGTGGGCACCATCGATTCGGAGGAGGCGCTGCTGTACAATCTGTTCAAGGGAGCCGGGACGCAAGGCAAGATCGAGGTCATGCATCACGCGACGGTAAAAATAGAATCCGACAGATTGACGAACAGCAGCAAGCTGCGCGAAGGCCAAGCGACCATGAGCAGTTTGCTGCATTTGAAAGTAACCGTTCTGGAAACCGTGGGCGATCCTTCCGAATCCGAGATCAAACGGGAAATCGACGAGGAGTTATCGGCGCGTTTTCAAGCTATGCTCAAAGACGCTCAGACGAAAGAAGCGGACATTTTAGGTTTGGGGCAGCTTTTCCGGGGCAAGCTCTCCCGGGACGACTTGCAAGCGTGGAGAACGAAATATTATCCCTTTATGAAAATCCAATTCAAAGTCCATGTCATCATTCAAGACGAAGGACTGTTAAAAACGAAAAGCTAACGACGTTCGGCTACAAACGATCAGACGGTCAAAGCCACCGACGCGATCTTGTTTTTTCCCGTACGCTTGGCTTGGTACAGCAGCGCGTCCACATCCTCAAACAGCTTCTCTTTGGTGTAAGGGTTCGCGTAGCTTTTTAATCCGACGCTCACCGTCACGGCTCTGCCGTCCAATTCGGGATGATGCGACTTCGCGAGCTCCGACCGGATCCCGTCGACCAAAGTATGCGCCTCCTCGAACGATTGCTCGAACAACAACAAGGCGAACTCCTCGCCGCCGTAGCGAGACGCGATGTCGGCCGGCGATATGCGATCCTTGATCACGCGCGCGACATTCGCAAGAATGGTATCGCCGACGCGGTGGCCGAATGTATCGTTAATCGACTTAAAGTTGTCGATATCGATCAGAGCCAGATGAAAAGGCGCGCCTCTGTCCGCGAATTCCATCGCCTTATCGTAAAATTCATGGAAGGACATATGGTTGTACAGGTTCGTCAATGCGTCCGTCTTGGAGCGCTGCGACATGACCGTATTTTCCACCAGCAGCTGTTGTTGGGCGATCATCGCGGCTTCAAGATCGAAAACGAGATCGCGTCCGCTGATAATGATATAACTGGCGGCAACCGTGCTGAGCACGAAAAACAGAATGATGGCAATCAAGTCAAAAGCGGTAACAAAAGAACGGAACCCTGCATCCCACTGGTATAAAGCTCCGAACCCCGCGGCCTGCAGGACTGCCGTAAACCAGGTCATGTTCAACCTGAAAAACAAAATCGAGGCAAATACCGGCAGCAGCATGATCGCGGCGATAATTCGTATGTCCATATTTAAATGGACGATAATCATCGAGATAATCGTTCCCGCGAAAAAAATCGAATAAAAGGAATAACGTCCGGCCTTGAAAAGAATGAAGTGGGCGCATGCTGTGACACCGCTCATGAGCAGCGTGGGGTAAAGCAGAATATGTAAATAAAACTCATTCGCACTTGCCTCGTAAGGAAGGAAAAGATACGAAAACAGCTGGGCGAAGAAATGTGCGCCGATCACAAGCCAGTACGTCCATATGAACCATCGTACGTACTGCACCTGCCGCTGCTTTTCGATAGCCGCGAACGAGGGTCTGGAGAAATACCGGTTACGCTTATTTTTCATTTTACACCACACTTACCGAGTCTAGTTGCTGAAGGATGAATACTACATAGTTCGACATATTTCCTGCACTCCCTTCCATCGAATATAAATAATTTGTGTCAAAGAACCTGACGACGCTGTGCGCGCCGTCAGGTTTTTAGAAGACAGACATTCCAATTTAGGTCAATCGATGCATGGACCATACGATCCCGGCCGTCGAACCGCCTAGATTCAACGACGCCGTCAACCCGTTGGCGTCATAGAACAAGCCGATCACGTCTCCTGCGTTAAGCTGCACGTCCCCGGCCAACGTGACCGTGCCGCTGCCGAGGATCGCTCTTAGCGTAAGGAGAAGCGCAATATTAACGTTCAGGATCGGAAATAATCCGGTAATCAACGTCGTCGCTGTGGGCGAGGTCCGTCTGATGAAAAAAGAAGGGTTCACGCCCGCTCCCAGCGATATGGTCAGCGCAGCCGTGGTGCTGTAGTTAATGGTAGCTTTTATGGCGTATTGACCCGTCGTGGGCACCGTATAGTTGCCGGTCGTCGGATTAAACCCTGCGGTCGTGAAATAAGGACTCGCCACCGTGAACCCGGTCAGCTGCGAACTCGCCGTGATCGAAGCGAGGTTCGGAATGAAGCCTGAGAAGCCGTCGGTAGAGATCGTACCGGTGGAACCGGTAGAGCCGGTAACGCCAGTTGCTCCGGTGGTGCCGGTGGCGCCAGTTGCGCCGGTAGCGCCAGTTGCGCCGGTGGTGCCGGTCGCGCCGGTGGTGCCGGTCGCACCGGTTTCGCCGGTGGTGCCGGTTGCGCCGGTGGTGCCGGTTGCTCCGGTAGTGCCGGTCGCGCCGGTGGCACCGGTCGCGCCGGTGGTGCCGGTTGCTCCGGTAGTGCCGGTCGCGCCGGTGGCGCCAGTCGCGCCGGTGGTGCCGGTGGCGCCGGTGGCGCCGGTGGTGCCGGTGGCGCCAGTTGCTCCGGTAGCGCCGGTGGCGCCGGTTATGCCGGTGGCGCCAGTTGCGCCGGTCTCGCCGGTGGCGCCGGTGGTGCCGGTGGCGCCGGTTGCGCCGGTTTCGCCGGTTGCGCCGGTTATGCCGGTGGCGCCGGTAGCGCCGGTTTCGCCGGTTTCGCCGGTTTCGCCGGTGGTGCCGGTTTCGCCGGTGGCGCCGGTTATGCCGGTGGCGCCAGTTACGCCGGTCGGTCCGGTCGCGCCGGTGGCGCCGGTAGCGCCTGTTGCGCCCGTTACGCCGGTGGTGCCGGTTACGCCAGTTGCGCCAGTTGCACCGGTTTCGCCGGTGGCGCCAGTTACGCCGGTCGGTCCGGTCGCGCCGGCGGCGCCGTTAGTGCCGGTCGCGCCTGTTGCGCCCGTTACGCCGGTGGTGCCGGTTATGCCGGTGGCACCGGCGGTGCCGGTTACGCCGGTTTCGCCAGTTTCACCGGTGGCTCCGGTGGCTCCGGTTGCACCCGTTTCGCCGGTTTCGCCGGTCGCGCCAGTGGCTCCAGTTGCACCGGTCGCGCCAGTTGCTCCGGTTTCGCCGGTCGTGCCGGTTGCACCGGTTTCGCCGGTGGCGCCAGTTGCACCTGTAGTGCCGGTTGTACCGGTTGTGCCTGTGTTGCCAGTCGTGCCGGTGACGCCGGTTGCACCCGTCGCGCCGGTGGCGCCGGTTTCGCCGGTCGTGCCGGTCGCTCCGGTGACTCCAGTTTCACCAGTTGTGCCGTTGATGCCAGTTGCACCCGTGACGCCAGTGACTCCAGTGGTTCCGGTTTCGCCGGTCTCGCCGGTGATTCCAGTTTCACCAGTTGCGCCGGTTGCACCGGTGACGCCAGTGACGCCAGTGACTCCAGTGACTCCGTTTGCACCGGTGGCGCCAGTTGCACCGGTCGTGCCGGTCGCGCCGGTTACGCCGGTCTCGCCGGTTTCGCCGGTTTCGCCGGTCGCGCCGGTTTCGCCGGTGACGCCGGTTGCACCCGTCGCGCCGGTGGCGCCGGTTTCGCCGGTCGTGCCGGTCGCTCCGGTGACTCCAGTTTCACCAGTTGTGCCGTTGATGCCAGTTGCACCCGTGACGCCAGTGACTCCAGTGGTTCCGGTTTCGCCGGTCTCGCCGGTGACTCCAGTTTCACCAGTTGCGCCGGTTGCGCCGGTAACGCCAATGACTCCTGTGACTCCGGTTGCACCGGTGGCGCCAGTTGCACCGGTTAAGCCGGTCGCGCCCGTCGCTCCGGTGACTCCAGTGGCTCCGCTTAAGCCGGTAGCGCCGGTTGCACCGGTTTCGCCGGTGGCGCCAGTTGCGCCAGTGGTGCCGGTTTCGCCAGTTGCGCCAGTGGTGCCGGTTTCGCCGGTGGCGCCAGTTCCGCCGGTGGCGCCGGTTTCGCCGGTGGCGCCGGTCGTGCCTGCGGTGCCTGTGGTGCCTGTGGTGCCTGTGGTGCCTGTGGTGCCTGTGGTGCCTGTGGTGCCGGTGGCGCCAGTGGTGCCGGTGGCGCCAGTGGTGCCGGTCTCGCCTGTGGCACCGGTTACGCCGGTCACGCCGGTTTCGCCGGTCGTCCCGGTCGTCCCGGTCGCTCCGGCGGCGCCGATTTCGCCATTGGCCCCTGTTGTACCGGTCGCGCCAGTTGCGCCAGTTTCACCCGTTGGGCCGGTGGCGCCAGTCGCGCCGGTCGTGCCGGTCGTGCCGGTCGCGCCGGTGGCACCTGTTACGCCGGTCTCGCCGATGCCCCCAGTTGCTCCGGTGGAGCCGGTTACGCCGGTGGCGCCAGTGGCGCCGGTTTCGCCGGTTGTGCCGGTTGTGCCGGTGGCACCCGTCGCGCCAGTTTCGCCGGTCGCGCCGGTGGCACCGGTGGCGCCGGTCGTACCGGTTGCTCCTGTTTCTCCAGTCGATCCGGTAACCCCCGAGGCTCCTGTTACACCCGCTGCACCAGTAGATCCAGTTGAGCCAGCAGCTCCTGTAGCTCCCGTCACTCCAGTTTCTCCGGTTAATCCTGTCTGTCCCATCGGTCCGGTTGTACCCGCTTCGCCGGTAGCTCCCGTTGCGCCGATATCTCCGGTGATACCGGTGGCTCCTGTAGTGCCAGTTATTCCCGTGGCCCCAGTTGTTCCGGTCGTGCCAGCCGCACCTGTTGCACCCGCCTCACCTGTCGACCCTGTCGGTCCCGTCGCCCCGGTTACACCCGTCATACCGGTAGGCCCAGTTGTTCCGGTGGCCCCCGTTTCACCTGTCAGGCCGGTTGCTCCGGTTGATCCCGTCGGTCCCGTCAATCCGGTTGCGCCCGTCTCACCAATCGAGCCTGTTGTTCCTGTAGTACCTGATTCACCCGTGGCGCCGGTAAGTCCGGCTGCGCCAGTTGCTCCAGTAGACCCAGTAGCACCTGTAGCTCCCATAGTTCCCGTTATTCCAGTTTCTCCGGTCAGCCCCGCGGCTCCTGTTGCTCCTGTTGGTCCCGTCGGTCCGGTTGTGCCTCTTTCACCTGTTGCTCCTGTTGGTCCGGTCGAACCAGTCGCGCCAGCGGCACCCGTTGAGCCCGTAACGCCAACTTCTCCCGTTGACCCGGTCGACCCAGTGGCTCCTATACCGCCTGTGACTCCCACCGCGCCCGTCGAACCAGTCGCGCCAGTCAACCCTGTCGCCCCTGTCATGCCCGCAATCCCCGTGGCTCCTGTCTCCCCAGTCGCTCCGGTCGCGCCGGTCGCCGGAGACGCGCTCTCGATCCGCACGATAGCCGAGCCTTGCCTCACCTGGATATCCAACGTGTCGGATTCGAATATGAGTTTCTCGCCGGCGCCTACCGTCGCCGACCCGGTCGGACCGATCACGTTGAACAAAAAAGAACCGGGCAGCACGCCGCCTGCCGGCCCTGTCGTGCCAGCCGGTCCCGTGGCGCCGGTCGCGCCTTGCAAGATCGGAATCGAGAGTACGCTGTTCAGTTTGCCATGCAGCTCAAGCTCGGTCTGCGTCACTTCCCGCAGCGTATTTCGTATGCTCTCATTAATCGCTAGAAGTTCATCGATATTTGGCGCAGGCCCTTTGGCGCCAGGTAGCGTGCCGAGCACGTATTGGAGCTTTTCGCCTTCCGCGTTGATGATATGGCTTAGTCCAAGCTCTTCATAGGCGATGGAGGCCAACAGCAGGTTGAGCGCTTCCTCGCGGGACTGCGCGGCGGACGGCGTGATATTGGGGATATCGGAAAATGACATGCGGCTCCCCTCCGGTCATGGATTCCGATCCATCCGGGACCCGTAGATGCCGCCGGCGTATCGTTCCAGGATCTGATCGTACTTCATAAGATGCAGAACTTCCTTGGACACCGTCTCCTGCACCGTGCCCAACACCGAACATCGAACCGCCAGCAACCGATCCTCGGCAATGACAGAGTCCGTACGATTCGCAGTAAAAGAGGAAGTTGCAAGCTCAGCCAATTCGCTTTGACTGTTCAACAGATGCGCCAGCGCCATGTCTTCACGGGCCAGCGATGACAAAAGGACAGCAATCTGCCGCTCCAAGGCGCATTCTGCCGGATTCGTTCGTTCCCGATCGTCATGCCGCTTCATGTCTCATTCCTCCCCGCCTCGATCCGCGTCAGCCGGTTCGTCGCCTTTTCGTGATCGGCATGTATGGCCGCAGCCCGACCGTATGCAGCTGCCGCTTCTACGGAGTCCCCTAACAGCTCAAAGCATCGTCCCGTCAACTCGTAAGCGCGGAAGCTGCCGATTCCCGCCTCCGTAAGCTCCGGACCGCACCGCTCCCCCAGCGCCAGACAGTTCCTGAACGCCTCGACCGCTTCGCCATATTGCCCGTTACGGTATAAGATGACACCCTTGTAAAAACGCAAGCCCGCATCGTCCGGATACAACGCCACCGCGCGATCGATGCCGGGCCATGCGCCTTTTTCGCTTCCCGAGGCGAGCAAGATGGCGTATTTCAACCGGTAAAACGCGATCGGGGGCAATTGTCCGTTCTGTAATGCTCCGGCGATCGCAGCGTTGACAGCTGCAAAAGCATCCTTATAGCTGCCTGCGCCGGCAAGCTCGCCTGCTATGTGATAATCCGTCCACGGATCGGAGCAGCCGCTTTGTTTTTCCTTTTGCAGCATGAGCAGATTTCGCTCGCGCTTCTTTTTCAAATGCCGGATGTCGTCCATATATCCAAAGTGATGGATTCGCGCCGGAATCAAGGAGATCGCGTCATCCGCTACCGGCGCGCCGTCTCTGCGAAGCCGCTCGTGAATCGCGCCTTCGAATGCGTAGCCGCCCCCGCCGGGGAACAGCCTATGCTGCGCCATCCGATAAGCCCGCCTGGGATCCGGTCGGCCGGAGCCGATATAATGAAGCGTCTCGGCGTAGAGCAGTTGATGCCTGCTTGACGCTCTCACAAACTCGCGCAAGGCCTCCGCGTCTCGGGACTCCAATGCTTCATCCGCGTCCATCCACAAGCTCCAAGCCCCCGTCGCCTTGGATAAGCTGTAGTTGCGCGCCTCCGCGAAGCTTCCCGTCCACTTAAAGTCATATATCTCGGCACCATGCGCGCGCGCGACGGCTGCCGTGTCGTCCCGGGACCCGGTGTCCACCACGATCGTCTCGTCTACGATCCCTTTTACGCTGGCCAGGCACCGCGCGAGCGTGTCCGCTTCGTCCCGGACGATCATGCAGAGCGAGAGCAGCTTTTCGCTCAACCGTCCCACCCCCTTTTAAATGGAGTAGAGCGCACGCCTTTTTTTGTTCGGTCCGTGCGAGACGCTGACCAGATAAGGAGCCGCCCCGATTCATGAACGGCAGCCGCATGGCGCCAACCTATCAATCGATCAAACGATCGTAACGGTTTGCTATCGCCTCGTTCAATGCTTTTAATTGCCCGACGGACGCCTGCGCCGCGCTTAAGTCGAATGCCGCCGCGGCACCTTCGAGATGAGAAGCCCGGCTAAACGGACTTAACGCGTCCAGCGCCCTCCGGTAGCCGTCCAGCGCTTCAGCCAGCTCCCGATGAGCTGGCAAGCAAGCATCGCGGACTGTATTTTTGATCTCCGCGGAAAAAAACGCGGCCTCATTCATCGTCATCGTCATGGCCGCCCGAATCGCAGCGCTTGTCGCCGTGCTCCGACCTGTACAGGTCGAGCGTATTGTCGAGCTTGCGCAGCAGCAGCCATTCCTTCATGACGACAGCGTCCAGCAGCCGGACCGATTGCCGTCCTGCTTGCGCCATCAGCTCGCACCTGGCGCGGTGCGAAGCGGCGTGTTGTCCCTGGTGCGCGAGCGCCCGCATCTGCTCCGCCTCCGCGTTGAGCAAGTGCGCGAGCGCGGTTTCTTCCAGCGCGATCGACTTCAGCAGATCCACGACGACCTGATCCAAGCTGGGGCGGTACGGCTCATGCGGTATCGTAGGCATACTCATGGCTGTCATCCTCCTTCGTCCGCACGGTTGCGGAGAATCCGACCCGAACCGGCTATTTGATGGATATGGCTTCGATATTCCTTCATATGCGCCCATATAGGCATTCGTGTCGAAAACGAAAAAAAGAAGCCTATTGAATTCAAGGCTTCCGGAATGGCGAATCATTCTTTTATTTATGAAGCGGCGGGCTTGAAGCCGCCCACCGATCGCTTGAGCGATTGACGCGAATGAATCAGCTGCATCGGTACGAGCTTGTCCTTGCTCCCTTGCGTGCGGAGCCGGCCCGCCGGATGCAGAAATCTGAGCAGCGTCTGCAAATAGGCGGCAGTCCATCTCTCCATCGTGCGCGAGGGCATCGGCCGGCACTCGAAGCCCATTCCGTGTATGAGACCGCGGTGGAGCAGCGTCGTGCCCAGCAGCCCCTTGACCTTGGCCAGCCTGGGGTCGCCTTCCATCGCCTCGGCGATCCGGCTCAGCGAAGCGCGAGCCAGCCGGGCGGTCTTCAACGCGGCCCGATCCGAGCCTACCGTACCGGACAGCTCCAGCATCCGCCGATTGTCCAGGTGCAGCTCGCCAATGCGGTCTCCGTTCTCGATGCGCGTACCGTCCGCGCAGACGATGGGCTCGCCCGAATACCGCTTGACGAGCAGCTTGCACATGCCGTAATCAAGCTTGTCTTCGCTGCGCCACTCCATGCCGACCCATACGACCTTCTCCCATAATAGCCATGCCCTTTGCCTGACCGTAAACCGCGCGCCCGCCTCGGCTCTCCCGACGAGGCCCGGCGCTTCTACCCGCGTACTGCCGTTCATCCCGCTTCCTCCCTTATCCCTCGGCTCTGTCTCTATCATTGTAGCCTCGGCGAGGAATGCCTCCCATCGTCTTGCGTCGTGAACGGAAGCCCTGCTAAAGTCGTGATCTGCACTGGACCACGGTCGGGAGCGGCCAGGGTCGGCGTCGATCGGGGCGGCATGGCGGCGGGCAAATCTACTCCGTTCGTCTGCCGGGCGCGGCTGCGTCGCCTGCATGGCGGTAGTGCTTGGGCGTGACGCGGACATACTTTTTAAACTGCCGCATAAAATGCGTGTCGTTGTCGTAGCCGCATAGATTCGAAACTTCGGAGACGGACAGCCTGCTGTTTTTCAACAAATACTTGGCATACTCGAGCCTGGCCGCGATCATATCGGTCATGACAGGCACGCCGAAGAACTGCTTGTACGAGTGCTGAAAATAAGATTTGCTCATATTGACCCGGGCAGCCAGCTCTTCGACGGTCGTCCGTTCGTGCGGCGCATTGTACAGGGCGCTCCGGAGATCGACGAACGCGCCGTAATAGCCGCTTACTTTTTCCGGTAGAGGCGCAGCTTGCGTCGCGTTTGCCAGCTTCATTAAAAATCCGCGAAGCTCCGTGTCCAGGATACGCCCCGCCAGGCGCCCCCCGTTGCTCTGAATGCGCCGCAGCTCCATGACGCCACGCGAGATCTGCAGGGTATCTACGGCTTTGAGCGGCTCGTTCAGCGCATAATCGAGCTCGGCAAGGAGCTGCTCCATATCGTTGCCGATGCAATGAAACCAATCGTTCACGAAAGGCAGCTCGAGATGACGGTACAAATAAGGCGTATCGGGTCCGAATATGATGTGCATTCCCGGCTCCACGCTTATCGCGCGACCGTCGACGACGATCTCCGCGAGGCTTTTGAAGAAGACAAAGGCATAGTTGCCCGCCCCTCTCGGCCTGTCGATCGTGATCCCGTCCGGGTGAACGTAGTGATATCCACAGCTAAGCAGCTCAAGCATGAGCTCTCCTCCTAAAGCACGATCGGTTAGTTTTTTGGATATTATAATGGATGGTTCGCGCCGACTCAAGCCTCTATAATGAAGCTGAAACCGTGTTCAAGCAATCTTAATGAAGCAATTCGGAAGGGGTAGTCGCATGCTGAAGGCCATCGTGCATACGGACTGGACGACAGGGACGATTAACAAAAATATTTACGGTCACTTTTCGGAGCACCTCGGGCGGTGTATCTACGAAGGCTTGTGGGTCGGGGAGGACTCGCCGATCCCGAATACGGACGGCATCCGCAACGACGTGCTGGAGGCGCTGCGCGAGCTCCAGGTTCCGGTGCTGCGCTGGCCGGGAGGCTGCTTCGCCGACGAGTATCATTGGAGAGACGGCATCGGTTCCCGCGAGACGCGCAAGCATATGATCAATACGCATTGGGGCGGCGTCGTGGAAAACAACCACTTCGGCACGCACGAATTTTTCCGGCTGTGCGAGCTGATCGGCGCGGAGCCTTATATTTGCGGCAACGTAGGCAGCGGCAACGTTCAAGAGATGTCCGAATGGCTGGAATATATGACGTTCGACGGCGAGTCGCCGCTTGCCAACCTTCGCAGGCAGAACGGACGCGAGGAGCCTTGGAAGCTCAAGTACTTCGGCGTAGGCAACGAAAACTGGGGATGCGGCGGGCACATGCTGCCCGAATATTATGCCGATCTGTACAGGCAGTTCCAGACTTACTGCAGACAGTACGGGGACAACAAGCTGTACAAAATCGCCGGAGGGGCGAACTCGGACGACTACCGGTGGACGGATGTGCTCATGCAGAAGGCCGCCGGGCAAATGGACGGGCTGAGCCTGCATTACTATACGATACCGGGCACATGGGAGTCCAAGGGCTCTGCGACGGACTTCGACGAAGCCGGCTGGGAGAACACGATGCGCAAGGCGCTTCATATGGACGAGCTGCTCACCCGCCACGGCACGGCCATGGATCGCCACGATCCCGAGCGCCGCGTCGGCATGATCGTCGACGAATGGGGCACCTGGTTCGACGTCGAGCCTGGGACGAATCCCGGATTTCTGTACCAGCAGAGCACGATGCGCGACGCGCTTGTCGCAGCCGCTCACCTGCATATTTTCCATAAGCACTGCAATCGCGTCCAGATGGCGAACATCGCGCAGCTGGTCAACGTCCTGCAAGCCGTCGTGCTCACCGAAGGGGACCGGATGCTGCGTACGCCGACCTATCATGTGCTGAAAATGTACGCCGTTCATCAGGATGCCGAGGCGCTCGCCTTGCATGGCGAATTCGGCAGCTTCGGCTCGGGAGATGGCCAGCCGCTGCCGCATGTCGGCGCGACGGCTTCGCGGAAGGACGGCGTCATTCACGTAAGCCTCTTCAACATGCATCCCGCAGATGCGGCCGAGCTCCGGCTCGAGCTGCGCGGATCCGAAGGAGACTTCGAGATGGAAGGCCTCGTATTAAGCGGCGACGGCATAAATGCCCACAATACGTTCGATGCGCCGGATCGTGTCGAAGCAAAGCCGCTGGCAGGCATCAAGCGCGACGGCCAAGCCTACTTAGTCCCGTTGGCCGCTGCTTCGGTCGCGACGCTGCGTTTTAAGCCGCGCTCGTAAAACTTCTTCGTAAATCCGTAAAAAGCTCCATGCGCTTGAAAGCGCATGGAGCTCTATTCATTTACCGCACGACTAAACGATCCACCGCCGTCGCACGGCTGATTCAGGATGCGGGCAGCGCCCCTCCTTCAGACTTGCCCGCAGCCGTACGAGGCACCCGCAATGCATGCACGTCGTGCCATAGGCAAGACTGTCGCAGCTCGCGCACGCCTCCAGCCTGTTTTTATACTGGCCGTCATCAACCCGTTCGTCCGGTTTGATCTTCGACAACAAGCGGTCGATCTGGGCTTCCGTTACCTGCACGCTCGAATCGCAGCCCTTGCAGCCCGCTGACGTTTTTACGCTCATGCCGGGACCTCACGCCTTTCCCAAGTCGGTGCATATGTATCAGCTTATGATAGTCCATCAGACGGCTTAGCGCCATTCAACATACTGCTCAAAATACTGACCGATGCTGCTCTGGCACCGTTAGATGCAAAAAAGCTCGCATGCCGCCAAAGGGCGAACATACGAGCTTGAACTTATAAAGGTGGTGCGGTCGAGAGGACTCGAACCTCCACGGGGGGTTAGCCCACTGGAACCTGAATCCAGCGCGTCTGCCAATTCCGCCACGACCGCATATGAGCGTCCCGATCAAAAGCTTTTTTCTCAAGACGATAAATTAGATTATATAGGGAACGTACGCGAATGTAAAGTCTTAATTTCAATTTTTTCGATCACGAGTTCGCCCTCTCCTTCGCCGATGCGCGACGAACCATACCGATCAAGGCCAGACAAGCAGGAAACGCGATATAGCCGGACATGATATAGATGTTGCCCCAAGTCGAGATAAAGGTCAGCAGCGCCTGCATGCTGGGGGCGACCCAAAAAGCGGAAACCACTAGCAGTATACCTACCGGATAGACGAACAGCTTCTCGTCATTGACGCCGGTACAATATGCCGCCCCTACCGCAGCCGTGTAGTAGAAAAGGGAAATTCTAACGAACGTGCCGAGCACCCAGCTGGCCATGACCATCGCTTCGACGTGTTCGATAAAGTCCGCGACGCGGATGTAACGGGATGCCATAAGAAAAGGGTAGTAAAACTGCGCAGCGTCAATGCCGAACAGGAACAACACCGTCATATTGATGAGCACCATTGTCGCCGCTGCGGCGGCTACGCTCCAATAGCCCGTCCGGATCGCTTTGTCTCCATTAACTAAAGGCAGCAGAAAAGTAATCATGACAAACTGGCAAAACCAGCCCTGTACGACAACGATCCCTTTGATCACCGGCAATAGACCGTTTCCGAGCACGGGCAACATCTCGGAGACATCCATATCGGGGATCAGAAGGATGACATTGATAAGCAGCAGCGTCAGCACGACTGGCAAAAAGATCTGGGCGCAGCGTGCGATCGTCTCGATCCCGGCCTTGAGCGCCATGGCGCAGACGATCAGCATCGAAGCCATAAGGACAAGAATCGGCGTCTGTTGAAAGAAGTTTCCTGCAATGAACTCGGAATAATCGCGTATCGTCGCTCCGCCGATGTGCAGATGGAACAACAAAAAGAGAACGCCGGCAGCCCTTCCTGCAACGCGCCCCAGCACTGCTTCAATCACGGCAAAAAAATGCTTGCCCGGATATAACCGGTTAAGCCGGACGGCAGCCCATACCGGCACGAACCCGCCAAGCGAGGCGAATATAGGCGTCAGCCACATATCGCTGCCGGCCATGATCGTCGCGGCGGACGGCATGACCAGAAAGGCGGTGCCGATGACGGACAAATAAAGCAGTACGCCCATTTGCGCCGCAGATATATTTACCTTGGCCATCGCGTCTCATCGCCTCCTTTAGCCATACGCATCATCCCCTCAAGGAGCCAGCCATTTTCCCAGCGGCTCGAACCAAGGTCTTATCCAATCTGTCGGTCCGGGAATGCCCGGCACGAACATATACAGGCTGCACGATACAAGGCCAACCGCCATTACGCCCCCGTATGCCCACCGGTTATACTTGTCGCGCTTCAACTGCTTGACGTCCGCCCAGGCCATGGCTGCAGCCAGCAGCGCCAAGCCTGCGAGATATGCAATTTTCATTGAACCGTCGGCTCCTTCCGATCAATAGGGAACCGAAGTGTTCGATATGCCCGGACGCTTTACTTTCGTGCGGACCTCCACCTCGATTCGAATCTCCTTGAACGTGCGGTCCCAATCGTTCCGCGCCAGTTTCCATTGCTTTGGATAATGCTTGCGAAATTGCTCGGCGACGCCGAATATATCCGCATTGTATTGTCGCTGGCCGGCCTCCGTCGCTTCCTCGATGCGCGACTTTATGCTTTGCGAGGCAGCCCGTTCCACCGTTCGTACCCAAGCTTCGTTTAGAACGCTGCCTCCGGTCGTATTCTGCAGCAGCACGGCATCGTTCTCGACCTTCACTCGCACGGACCACCTGTCTCCACTGATTCGCGGTACAAGGACGGACCTCGAGCGAACGATACGCAGGGACACAGTTCCAGGCATGCCTTCGGGCACGAACGTGACGATCGCCTCCTTCGTATCGTTGCGGAGCCAGAGCAGGCCGCGCGTGAGCCGCATATTCAGCTTGCCGACGGATTTGCCGTTTTTAAATACGGTACTGCCCGTAATATAAGAAACGGTGTTACCCGGTTTCTCGTTGGGCTGATCGGGCAGTTTCTGGATGTAGGGCAGCACAGCCGCCTTCCCTGTGCTCCGCAGCATGTGCAGCAGATCGAACAACGAGACGTTTAATCCGATCTGCAAGATCGTCATCTCCCGAAGCGTCTCTGCAGCGTCCCTTTCGAGATTGGGCATAAGCCGGAGGGCATCGACCGCCATGCCTTCGCTCACGAACAGATTGGCGCGTTCCCTCGTCTGACGGGATCGAAGCAAAAAATCCATATCCTCTTCGATACCGCGTTCGGCACGTTTCTCGCCGAAGATAAATACTTCGTTATGCTCCCAGGAGAGCCTTCTGGACAATGTCGTCTGCAAGCGCGACGCGGCGTCCGCGACGGATATCCCCGTCGATTCTTTCACGATGGTCTGCGAGGTTCCGCTTCCCGAGCTTTGATCTCCTCCTATCGTTTGGCTGCCGCCCGCTTTTTTCGGCACGAAAATTTGCACGGACAGCTTAAGCCGTCCGTCCTCGACCTCGTCGAGCCCCGTCGCCATGACGAGGGCCATATCGTTGATCTCCATCCGGTCCCAGCAGCCCGCGGTCAGCGGAAGCAGCATCCCGAGGGCCAGCATGAAGAAGGCTTTGGTCCGCCTCATGGCTTCAACCGCCTTCGCGCTGCGGCGTCGGCCCATTCTTGGAAAGCCGGACGGCGTTTTCCTGCTGCGTGGTTGCCGGCCGTTCGCTGAGCGCCCATGCCGGCGCGCGTATGAACGTGTCTTTCCAAGGATGTCTGGCGCCTCGACGGAAAAAGACCAGATAAGGCTCTCCGAACGAACGCAACGATGCGAGATGAATGACGAGCGCGATCACGCCCAGGATCAAGCCGAGCAGACCGAGGAATCCGGCAAGCAGCATGACGGGGAAACGAAGGAGCCGAATCGAGATGCCCACCGTATAGTGCGGAATCATAAACGAAGCGATCCCCGTTAGCGCCACGACCATAACCATAGGCGGCGACACGAGCCCCGCCGCCGTAGCGGCTTGGCCGATGACGAGCGCACCGACGATGCTTACCGCAGAGCCCACCTGCTTGGGGAGGCGCACGCCAGCCTCCCGCAGCGCTTCGAAGGAGACTTCCATGAGCAGCGCCTCGACCAAGGCGGGGAACGGGATATCTTCACGCGATTTGGCGATGCTGAGCAGCAGCGTCGTCGGAACCATCTCCTGATGGTAGGTCAGAATCGCGACATATAACGAAGGGAAGAGCAGCGCCAGCAAAAAGAAAAGGTAGCGGAGCCACCGGATTACCGTCCCCAGAAAGAAACGCTGGTAATAGTCCTCGGGCGACTGCAGCAGCGCGAACAGCGATGTCGGAGCGATCAACGCGAAAGGCGTGCCTTCTACCAACAGCACTACTTTTCCCTCCATTAACGAAGACGCCCCGACGTCCGGCCGCTCCGTCGATAGCAGCTGAGGGAACGGGGAGAAGGTCTCGTCCTGTATCATTTCCTCGATGGTCGCGCTCTCGAGGACGCCATCGATATCGATACTTGCCAGACGGCGCAACACTTCTTGCACAAGCGATTCTTTGGCTGCCGTGTCGATATAGCAAACGATCACTCTCGTACGCGTCATTCGGCCCACCGTCATCGACTTCATTTTAAAGCTGGGCGTCCTCAGCCTTCGGCGCATCATCGACATGTTGACGTCAAGCGATTCGCCGAAGCCTTCCCTCGGCCCGCGTACGACCGACTCGGCGATTGGTTCTTCAATTCCTCGCTTCTCCCAATCGGCCATATTAAGAATAAGTCCGCCCTGCTCGCCTTCCACGAGCAAACAAGGCATCCCGACGAAAAGGCCCTCGACGAGCTCGCGTATCGTTGTCGCCACATGCGAATCCGCGATGGGCAGCGTACGGGCGATCCCGGACAAGCCGCCGCCGTCCGCATGCGACATCGAGATGAGCGGCGCCATCGCCATCTTCTCCAATTGCGCCTTATCCGACAGTCCGCACAAATAAATCAAGAGCGCATCCCTGTTTTCGCCTAGCGAAAACGGATGAAAGACGGCATCGGCGCAGTGGAGTAGAATGCCGTCCAGCACCGCTTTGTTCGCGTTCAGTTCTGCGGCGATCGGTCGATCCATCTCCGAATTTGCGTCGATCGGCGGGGAAGTGGATTCCAACATGTACAAGGCCTCCCGTCTTCAGTCGCTATAGCGTTTCCCATTTAGCTGCCAACTATTACCGAATGCTGCCTTAGCGGTATTGAGCGGTCGAATGATGCGAAAATAAAAAACCGGCGGCGCTCGAAGATCGTAGCTTCGAGCGTCCCTCCGGTCTTTCCAGCTTACAGAGTCAAATCAGCGCAAAGATCAGCTCAACGGCGAGGCATTCAACATATTCATCACCATTACGACCGCTTCGGCACGCGAAGTCCGGACGGACGGCCCGAAGCGATTGCCGCCAGTCCCTTGAATGAGTCCTTGCTCGGATGCCGCCGCCACATAGCCTTTCGCCCATACGGCGATATCCGCATCGTCGGCGAACGATGTCCGCGTCCTTGACGCGGCCGATGTGCCCGCGGCCCGCATCGCCATCGCCAGCGCTTCCTCGCGGGTAATGACTGCGTTAGGCCGCAGCGTCCCGTCCTCATACCCCTTCATGATGCCGGCTTGAACGGCCACGCCGAGCGCTTCCCGGCTCCATTCGCCGATCCGGTCCGCATCCTTGAATACGGTTCCGCGATCCGCTTCGGCTTCTGGCTTGAACGCCCGGACGAGCATTACAGCGAATTCTGCGCGCGTGACCGGCGTCCCTGGCTTGAAGCTGCCGTCTGCATATCCTTTCACGATGCCGAGTCCGGCCGCTTTTGCGATCGGGTCGGCCGCCCAATGGCCGGCAATATCGTTGAACGCAGCAGCCTCGGCAGGCCCTTGCCCGTCATCCGCACCCGCGATGCCCAGCACAGCGTACTTGGTGAAGTGATCCGTATCTGCGGCAATGACGCTTCCATCGACAGTGCCGCCGACCGGCACCCACTTGCCCGCCAACTCGTCATAATAGGCGACGACCGGCTTCCGTCCCTCAGTCAGCTTGGCAGGATCGAAGGCAAGTCGGATCGTGACCGGCTTGTCGAACTTGCCTTTCGTATTTTTCAGCAATTCGAAGACGGGACTGAGCAATTGATCATTGGTTCCGGGCAGGCCGGCATCGCCCGTCAGCTTTTCGATCGTAACGCGGAGCGCTTCCGTCGAAGCGCCGGCAGGCAGCATCAATTCGATCTCGTCGCCCAAGCGCGCCGTTCCGGCGCCGCCCGCGGCAATCGTCGCTTCCGTCTTGTTCGGGTTAGGCGCCGTCACCGTCGAAGTCTGGCCGCCGTCGACGGGTGGCCGCGTATCGTCCGCGAGCTCCAGATCGGCCCAGTTCGCCTGATCGTCGCCGTTGCCGACCCACATGATCTGTCCCCATTTGTCCGGACCATGCGTCGCCAGAAGAGTCATGCCAATCCGCTTATCCTTGGCAGGTTCGAACGGAAACGCCTGCATCTCGGACCAAGGAATGGCAACCTCCATGACGTAGCTATTGCCGCTTACGACCGAAGCTGCCTCTCCTTTATCGAACGAAAACTCCTTTAGCCCGGTATTATGACCTTCGCGCATATACAGATGGGGCTTGCCGTCGGGCCCGCTCGCCGTCATCATCACGGCATAGTCGCCGTCTCGGAACGTCGAGCCGTTTTTGTTGTGATCCAGGTCGAGAAACAGCATCGTCGAATCGGACAGGTACATTTTGCCGCCGGTTTCCGTGAATTGCAGCGCATCGCCCTGCCGTTGCTCCAGCAGGTACAAATAATCGTCGTCCCACTTGATCCGGTATTTGGCGTCAAGACCGTCGGCGTTGCTCCATACCTCGCCAAGCTTTTTCACGTCGTCAGATTGGGCGCTGATCTCGATGTCCTGCGCGTCGTCCCATTCGCCGGACCCGATTGCGCCGTCCACCCGGACGGCTGTCGCCGCCTTGGCCGCGCTGTAAGTAGCGGGAGCCTCGACGTTCCATCCCGAACCTTCCTTGTAGAGCCTATAGTACGTATACGGATCGACGACGTCGAACTTCAGCTCGGGATAATGATCCTTCACGTACTGTACGGCATCCGCCACGACGGTTGGCTTCGTCAGCACGAGCCGCAGATTATAGAACTGCTGCCCGCCTTTCAGGAGCGAGGCGAGCTGCTCGCCCATTTGGGCGGAGTCCTTCATCTCCACGCCAAAGCTTTGGACGAGCGAATACGGCGTGCCGTTCACGACATTAGCCTCGTAGCCTCCGTTCGTACCGACGCCGGCCGGAGACAAGCGGCTGTAAACCTCCTGCACGGGAAGCGGGACGGTCCAGGAATTGCCGCTGATCAGGAAGCCGGTAATATCGAGATCGAAGCGGTCGTAATATTCTCGATTATACTGCTCCCACGCGGAAAGGAAGTCCGGCAAGCCGTCCGGACGCTGGTCCGCCTGCAGCATCATCGGGTTTAAATAGCCCGCTCCATTGTCGCCGGCGACGATATAATCGTTGGCCGACATCGTCTCGTACAAGTAATTGAACACCTGCGGCGTTCGCTCCGACAAAGCCGGCGCGATCGGCCAGGCGAGCGGCAGCGTTCCCCGTTTCGGGTCGTCCCAAAATAGCGGCAGCACGCCTGAGGTCCAGGCGGCCGAATCGTAATCGCCCATGTAAAATGAAACATATTTACGGTCCGGTTCATAAGCCTTGCCGTTATCCCCCTTGTCGTTTGCCTGCCGCAGATCGGCATCCAACGGCACCTTCCGGTAGATCGAAGCGTTCGACAAGCCGATATAGCAGCAAGCGTCCGCGTCGAGCTGGGCGTTGTACTTGGAGGCGATATCGACGAAGGTCCATTCCGATCCGACGGGATCGAGGGCGGCCGACGGGTCGTTGTAGTTCGTATATTTGAGGAACCACGGCACGAAGCCGCCGATCGTAATAAATTGTCCCGCCGCCTGCCTGTTCTGCGAACGCAGCAGCTCGATCAGCGTGTCGTAGTCCGAGCCGACCGGCTGATCTTTGTCGTCGACCGGAACGCTGTTCTCGTCGGGGCTTAAATCGAAGAAAAACGCGCGGTTTGCGATATAATAGTCGGCGTTCGGGAGCTGCGAGTTGTAAAGGTCCGGATAAATGAACGTATTATGCGCGACCGGCTCTTCGACCGCGGATCCGCCGCTCCCCGGTCCGGCATGCAGAAAGACTTCGGACGGATCTTCGGAAGGCTGCGCTTCGTTCGTGACGGTTACGACCCTCTTCAGCGTTTCGCCGACCCATGCGACGCCGTCCCGCACCATCGTGGCGCCAAATGCGTACTGGCCGGCCGTTGCCGGCGCTTTGAGCTTAAAATGAAACGTCCGCCGCTCGCCGGCCTTCACTTCTTCGTCGTCGCCGAGGAAGACGCGCTGATCGGCCGGTCCGTTGGAAAATCCGCTGTCTACGCGCCATTCGAATTGATTGTCGACCGTCGATGCGAATCGATCGTTCATCGCCTTGACCCAGCTTGCTTCCCCAGTATTCTCGACCGTTACGGCAACGTCGATCTCCTGGCCGGTCTGCATTTTCGCCGGAATATAAGCGGAATACATGCCGGCATTCAGCTCGCCTCCGCGCGGCATATCCGGCACGGCCTCGCTCGTGACCTTGATCGTGCGAACGATCGAGGCTCCCATCCAGGCGATACCGTCGCGGACCATGCCTGCATCGAACACATAGCTGCCGGGCGTCGCCGGCGCCGTTATTTTAAAGCGGAACGTCTTCCGCTCGCCCGACTTGATTTGCTCGCCGCTGCCCAAAAATACCCGCTGATCGGTCGCTCCGTTCGAGAAGCCGCCGTTCAGGTCCGACCAGACGAATTGATTGTCCGCCTTGGAGGCGAGTCTGTCGTTCGTGTCCTTCGTCCACGTCTTCGACCCGGTGTTTTCGACGGTGACGATCGCTTCGGACTGCTGTCCGGCCGCAAGCTGGTCCGGAATATAGGCGGAGACGATGCGCGCATTCAGCTCCCCGCCTTGTCCGTTCACCCACGACATGCCGTCGATCGCATACGTCATCAGCTTGGCATTCGTCAGGCCCGTGTCCAGGTACAGCGTCTTGGCCCATAAATAGGCATCGTCCTTGGCGCTCCCCGTCGATTGCAGCGTCGTGTCCGGTATATTGCCACGGCCCGTGAATTTGCCGACGAGATTGACTTTGACGGGGAACAGCGCACGCTTCGCGACGACTTCGTCATAGACGCTCCCTTCCTCAGGGTCGTAACGGACCGGCAGCAAGTTTTCCACGCCCGCTATCGTGGACGCGACGTTTGCCGTTGCCGGCACGTTTTCATCCCACAGCACGATCCCGTCGACCCGGTCGGCAAACAAGCCGATCAGCGAGAACAGGTCCGCCGCCGATACGATGTCATAGCCAGCGAGGTATTCGCCTTGCTCCGTCAGCTTATCCATCCAAAACCGGTCCATGTCCATCCCCGCGTTTCGGGCCGCTGCGTTGATCTCGCCATAATAGTAAATATGCGGCGCATCCCGGTTGACGATCCCCTGGAGCGCAGTCGCCAGCTTGAGATAATCGTAAGCGACCTTCGAATCCGGCTGTCCCTCCACAAACGATTTCAAGTCATATTCGTAAAGCGGATTGCCGGTGACCGTCTGCGCGTTTGCATTCTTTACCAATTGGAAAGCGTTTGCAAAAATCATAACGAAAACAAGCAGTCCCGCTATTATATTGCGATTGATCATTGTAAGCCCTCGCCTTCTTCATCTTCCTTATCGTTTCCTCCGTGCAGCGTCATCCCGTTTATGCTCGCGTTGTGTGACCCGACATTTCCTCCCTTCTTTCTTTTTCTTTCAGGTCGTTTTTTGCAGCGCTTTCAAAGCTCTGTACCACCTTACCTCAAACTGCGGGCAACCGGAATTTTGGATTTTACAAAAAGTCATCAATATTTTAAGAGGTTTGCCTTGCGATCACGTTTCTCCGAACGACAAAAAGGCTTCCTCTCTGCTCGAAGAGCAAGGAGAAAGCCTGTCGTTGGTTGAGGTGGTGCGTTCGAGAGGACTCGAATCTCCACGGGGGGTTAGCCCGCTGGAACCTGAATCGCGCACGCTAAAGGGAACTGAGTGGAAATCATGTCCTTTTAGGGGAACCAAAAAACCGCAAAAAGCCTTATAAATCAAGGGATTTCGGCGTTTTCCATCGCCTTCTCCTAGTGCCACAAGGCATCTCGGGATATCATCAAAAAGAGCCCGAAATTGAACGTTTGAGAGAACTGGGAGAGAACGACACTCAAATCAGCCCTGCTCTACTACCATCGACAAATTTTAGTGGAGCAAATATTCATTTACTTTCTGATACGGAAAATTTAATCATATCTAACAATTATTTATTTGGACTTTTTCCAGTTGTCGTTTCTTCGACCTGTTCTATGGCTTTGTCCGGGCTTACAGTAATCGGAATCGACTCGGATTGCACAAAGAAGGAACGCCAATCGCCGTTCTCCAACAATTGTCCCTGTGTCATATGCAAAACCCGCTTTGACACTCTTCATGCAGAACACTTGCGCCGCGGCGCTCCGCTCGTATCTACGACTGCGCGGCGGACAGCAGCACGATGCCATGTGGATCTCAAGCAAAGGGCGGCCCCTTCAACCAGACACGATCAAGCATTTAATCATCAAGCACTGCCATGACGCCGGTGTACACGGTTCCGCCCAATGCCTTCCGGAGAACGATGGCCAAATCTTTCCTGATGAATGGCGGTAATGCTTATGCTTTGCAAGCCCTTTTAGGTCACAGCGACATCACCATGACCCGTCAATATGTGCCGCTCCAGCCCGCCGATGTGCGCCATCGGCACGAAACATGCAGCCCCGTCGAATCACTTCTTCGTTATGCCCAGAAATGCAAAGAAGAAAGGAAGATGTCTCATGAAAAGTTCCGATAAACGTCGTACCAATCTGTTCAGTGACATTATAGTTGGTGTCTAATTAACCTGATAAAATCAACTGTCTTGGGATTTTTACCTGCAGTGACGTTTACATTATAGTTGGTATTTGAAAAAAGCACTCTCATTACACGCTTACATTAAAGTTTGTTCTCCTGATTTACATTTTAGTTAGGACTCGAACTCCTAACTTCTTATCAAATGAGAATGTGATTTAAAATATGTTGGCACGCAATAAGTACTAATCTCAAAACATTCATCGTGAGCCTGAACTCTCTTCGTCATGTAAGTAATGCACCACGGCAAATTGCTTGATTTAGGGAATGAATAGATCATTAATATTTTCGATATAATTCGTCAACAAATCGTCATCAAATATACTTTGTTGAATAACCTCTTCAAATGTATTTTGATTAACAGGATTTATTATTAGTCCATGGCGATATACATTTAGGTGTATATTTTTTCCAGATGTTCTTACCTGGCCAACGGCACTGGCCAACTGGATATAGTTAGGGTTTGCGAGTAGTTTAGGACTGTTTCCAAAAGGAGTTGTCTTAAAGATTGTACGTTCCAAAAATGAATCTTCAACCCATTGACTGATAAAATAAATATTGTGTCCAGACACGCAACTAGAGGGATCAAACCCCTCGGTTAATCCTTCTGGGTCAAATTCTATTCCAACTGATCCGTTATGCTGGAATGTTGTAATATCATGCACACAATGCTCAGTATTAGATAATAAATCTCTCAGAACTAATGCACCATTTACTCGCTCGAAGGAAAAATGATATTCTCGGGACATCCCGCCGCTTACAAACCGCCCTCCTTCTATTTCTTCTCCAAACATTTGAAAGGCAGATCCGATCAAGCCGGAAATATTGAAAATAGGTGAAATACCTAGCTTTTCAAATGATGACGATCCGCATTTGACTAATATCTCCTTTATCTCATTTCGAAGTTTTTCTGCTGTAGGCTTTAATATGAATTCATTTACCTCAACATAGTCATCCAAATTTACTCGTAATAATCCTTCTATATTTGGAATATTTGCGCCGCTACCAATAACTGTGACTCCATCGGACACATGAGAAATCTGCAGTCCTCGCCCCGCTAGACCTCTAATTTGAAATACAATATTTTGATTTGTTACGGTATCAACATAGATGCCAAATCCTCCAAATAAACCAGCAGCAGAATATGGGGTTTGCTCAGTCATATTACGTAGAGAAGAGATTAGTGGTCCATCCTCGTCACACACATTAAGCAAGTTAACTTGATCTATTACTTGCCGTATTACCGGTACTACCATACTCCACATTACTACTGAACCCGCTGTGAAAAATGCAAGCCGATTATCAAACGCAAGAAACTTTGACATTGCATCTACTTGATTTGCTGTGTTAAAGGACACGCGGAAATCCGAAACAAATACGCATTTTTCTTGTTGTTTATAAGATATAAGTATAGTCAAAACCTCACCCCTTCATAAAACAATCTTTGATGGAATTACCATTTAAATCCGTCATAATCGGCAAACCGTTAAGAAATCTTACTACTCACTGAGACATGGCGAATACAGGACACTGATACTTTTACTATCTTATTACCTATATTATTGACTACTAATGATCCTTAGTTAAATCCCGGTGATTTCCAGATTATATCCGAAAAATCGGGTTCATCACTTCTAGAAGCGCTTACCATATTTCATTCTTTAAGCTTTCGACTAGCAGCAACAATACCGCGGCCATACGCCGTTGGACAGATCGGAGTATCCTGATTTCCCTTCAAGAGTACGCCCCAGTTCCAAAGGATTTCCTCAGCACAAAGCCCTCTTCAGTAATTCTCTCCCGAACCGGTAGTTGATCAATATCGATAAATGAGGACACTATGAAAAACATTAATTATTCTTTTGGTTTATCTTTAGAAACTCGTATGAGAGCTCGGAATTCCATTTCTTCAGTATCTTCTTCCTCGTTCCACCCATTAAGTTCTTCGAAAACTTCTATGATGGTTATGCAAGCCGAAATGAGTTCGAACCATTTCCAATCCTCATCGAAATCGGTAGTTATGCCGTGTACGATGAGGTTCCTTTCATGTGAATAATCAAAAGATAAGAAGCCCAATCGTTCGCCTAACCTCAGTTTGCCATGAGGACCCTTAAAAATTGGCGGCCAATCTTCGACGTCCAAAAGTTGAGGAAGTGATGTTTTTTCTTGGACTTCCTTATGGTTATCCATTTTCAATCTTTTGCTTCTCTTATCAAAATAGATATTGTGTTTTTCCGCAATCTGTCGAGCCAGATCCCATACAAGTCCTTCGTTCTCACGCAACATTAACGTTATGGCTGCGCGTTTGAATCAAGCTTTATAAGCATCTATTGCTTCAATGATAGCATCCGCATGGTTTTTATTGTCCGAAGTGAATTCACTATCGTTCAAATACTCTTTCAATCCATTCATTAAACCAGGTATGTGCTTCGTCATGATGGACTTATCATTCGTTATTTCAATTTTTCTATAATCACCCACTGGTAAATGCTGCATCCATAAAAAGCGCTCATCAATTACTTTTGGCGAAAACATCTCAGCAGGGGGGAAATAATCGTTGGAAAATAAATCTAATTGCCGCACTCTGAATGGTGACAACTTTCTGGAGATATAAGCTCTAAGGTTCTTTTCTTCTAAAGCCACTTTTACTTTTTTTATCCAACTTTTTAGGCTCTTCTTATTATTTAGGATAAGCATTTTCTTATAAGAATGATTTACAATAGTTACATTCTGGACTAAGTCTGTGTTCTGTCTTTCGACGTTTTTGTATTCCTTTAACAGCTTATCTAAGTATTCTTTTTGATCTTGACGAGCTTTGCAGAACATCTTGTAACTGAACATAAGGATGCTATCCCTATACTCGTAAAGCGTTGTGCTTTGGTCTTTTGAAAAAACAAATGCCAAGAACCGCTTAATATTGACTCGATTTATGTCCACGAATAATTTTCTAGTAGCTAAGAAACGTCTTATAACTTCATGAACAAACGTCTCTTCGTCATCACCTACATAGAATACAGATTCAGCATGATCCTTCATAGTGAAATGAGGGATAAACTCCGAATTGGTCAAACATGCTTCGCGTTCTTCATCAGTCAGACCATTGATGCAGTCTAGTATTACGATTTGTGCATTCCTGTCTCTTGGTAGGTTTTTCAATAGGTTACGCTTATCTTCTTCAGTAGCCTTTCTGAGCCTCATGGAAATTTTCCTTTCCTGAAAGTGCTCGCCGCGATGCATGCCGCGAGTGTGAACTGATGCAATACTTTGGCACGTATAATTGGATCGCTTGCATCTTCCCGACGGATGAAGCCCTGCTCAAAATGCTTTACCTGGCTACTATGGACGTTGTGCGCAAGTGGACGGGACGCATTCAGAACTGGGGACAAATCCTCCTCCGGCTCTCCGTCTTCTATCCTGATCGCATCGGCCAGCATTTGCCGTGAAAACTATAGAATGTAATACTTTTCGACTCCAACATATTTGACTATTGAATTGAGTCAAGTTATACTCTCATCATTAACGTCGTATATCATGAAAAAATCTGGTGCGTAGATCGTTCTTTTCTGCGTATAACCCTCAAACGCCTGATTCGTATATCTAAGCTGAAAAAATTAAAGTTAACTGAAGGTTCATACTTATTTGAACTACTCACTTATTCTGTTCCACAATCTTGTGTTTATATACATCTTTAAGTAACCTAATAGATGGTTATCGACGGTGTTAACTATTTCCTGAAAATCCTCTAAAAATTCATCAAGCTTTTCCGCAGACAGATAACTTTCTCCTCTCATTCTGACGTTGTGAGCAATATGTCCTCTGAATTCCACAAAATCATTTATTGAAATTTGATCTTCGCTGCTCAAACAATCTAGCATTTCTTCGTATCCTATCAATTTTTTACTAAGTTCTTTTATATTATGAACTTTAGGAGTGTTGAATCCTGAAATCTTTGGTTCAACAACCTCGTTAAGATATAACGTTTTCCAACCTCCATCTGCTAACTTTAATACTTTATTATCTTCTTTATGGTTTTTTACATAATTAGCTATAGTTTTTTTTACTTCCTCAGGTAGATCATCTATTTTCTCTAGTGTTGCAAAATGGGTAGCAATTTCTCTCACTATATCTTCTACATAAGTCTCCCAAGCCCCACATAATAGTAAAATTCCACTTCGAGACAAATGATCTAAACCCACTCTTCCACGCTTATTAAATATATCCCGTAATGACTTATAATCTCTTGAAATTTTTTTTACGTCTATAGTTCGTCTTTGGTAATCGCGGTATGAATACGATGGCATAAATGCACTTCCTTTTAATTATTGAACTTTCAGTTAACGTTTGTATGTTCCCGAACTCGGAAGTCTTAAGGAGAGGAACGCGACCGGGTGGCTGCATGTTTTGGAAAACGAAAAGTGCCGAGTTTTACAGTGGCGTCCTGAATCAAAATACAGCAAAGAGTAAATTTTTACGTGGGTTTGACATGGAGCACTCTAGGGTATGAATCCTTGCGAAAGGGCGAAGTCAAAGGCTTCGCAGGGTTGTCCAGCGTAAGGCGGACCAAGGAGCGAAAGCAACTCAGCTCGGAACATGGTGTTATTTGAAGTCCTCTCTCCATCGAATTGCAATCAAACTATTCTAAAAGTCCTTTATCTATAAGCATTATCCCTCGTCTGGCTATACCAGTTATTTCTATGTTTTGTTTTGATTCAGTTATCTTCTTAAATGTATCCTGATTAATAATGCAAATTGGATTAATAGACGGTTGTGCTCCGGTCTTTACTTTATTTGTATTGATCGGTCCACCATCAAATTCCAAACAAGACTGTAGAATGGATACCGGACAAACTTCCCAAATATGTTTACACATGTCTTTGATTTGTTCAAAACGATTGGCATTAAACATCCATCTATCTTCTTCCACTAATACATCAAACTCAGGAATAATTATTGAACTACGGATCTCGTTCCTACTGTAGCTCCAAAAATGTCTTATTTCACTAAAGGTATCACTCGATAATAATATTTGCTTGTAGTTATTACTAACATGTTCTTTATAGCCAAGTATGAACTTGTTCTCTAGATGTTTTTGATTCCATACAATGATTTCTTCTAATGTGTTTTCTTCGCTATTCCAGTATCCTGTTTTGAAAGGATATTTAGCGAAAATAGCCGAATAAAAATCACTTACAAATGTGCTATTTAAATCTTGGTAAGGAAACGCCAATTCTATAGAAAAATAAGATGGCAAAACTATTTCTCCTTTTGATTTTTAGTTTTCAAATATTACTTACATTATTTTGAATAAATGGATATTTTACATTTCGTTTCACTAGCCCTAGAACAGATAATCTCAACACTTCACTTTTAAGGACCTAGTATAACATGTCAAAAATCATTCTTGGTCTCCCACCGGTTTCAGCTCAGCCATTGCTGAAACCTAAGCTAGTGTTCTGCCCCAATCCGATTCATGTGTTCCCTTCGCGACGATAGTACGATCTGACACTCAGATAAATCTACCATTCCATTCATATTAACACGGTAAAACACAATTGGAAATATCAAACAAAAGGGATGAGTTGAAACCAACCTTGCTCTGCTACCTCCCTGTGCTTACTCTCGCTTTTTACAATATTCTGCCTACATACAACAAATGTCATTTATTCAGAGCTTACTCACCTAAACGTATTTCAACATATCATCCCATGATGTTTGAGGGGAGGTAGATTTGCTGAGATATTCTATGACTATGAATCAATGCAAACAAAGAGGAATCCTGCGAATTATCTGAAGCCTAGCATCATTTGAGATTGCCTTTCCCGTTCTCAACCTCACGATGTATAAGTCTTTGTAATTTATCAGCTATAGTTCCACTTCCGAGATAATTGCTACGCACAGCATACTGTGTTCTACCAAGTTTAATATCGCACTGCTGCCCATAATCAGAATTTTGACCATCACTCATCATAATATCTCCTTGAGTCGTCGAGTCGGCAGACAATAACTCGCTTCTTTGGTATAGACTGAACCTGTAATAAATCTCAATGTGTTGCGTTCGCTGGCCATTTAATTTCATGGCGTCAAAAACAACAACCTTGTCGATCAATTCTGTTAAGATCAGCTTTGTTAATTCCTTTACATCAGTGTATTGCCCTACCGCCTCCTGAAAAAGTAATGAACTTTCAGGCCCGCCTTCGACCTGCTGTAATTGCTCCTCCAGCCATAGGATGCGTTCTTTTATTTGAATCTGCTTTTCTATAAAATCTCGTGATAATATCGCATACTGATCATCTGACACCCTACCTAATGCATTATCCTCATATAATTTCCGCAAAATGGTCTGTAACTCGATGTCCCTTTTTTCCAATCGCTCTTGTTCTTTAGTCACAGCTGCCAATTGATTCTTCTGCTGAATTTGATTCTGCTCCACCAGCATGTCCACAAATTCTTGTTCCCGTTCTTTAACCATTTGAGCATGGTGACGAATATCCGCCAATAAGATGTCGTAGAGATCCACATAGCTAATATAATGAAAGGAGCAATACATTTTACCTCGTACCCGAGACTGATTACAGGCGAAGCTGCCGCGTCCACCCTTGCCCCCATTAGTCTTACTACTACCCCCACGGGCAAAAGACAGCCCACGCCCACAGGTCGAGCATCTCAGCAGCCCCGCAAAAATTTGATGCACGCCATCCTTCGTCGCTCGCTTCCTGACTCTAATTACCTTCTGAGCAAGCACAAAAGTTTCCTCATCTATGAGCGGCGTATGCGTGTTAGGCACCTCAATCCATTCCTCCTGCGGAACAGCAACCACTCGTTTCTTTTTGAAGGAAGGCTTGGTCGCCTTATGGCTGACCATATGTCCCAAATGAACACGGTTTTGCAGAATCACTTTAATTGTCGTTGCCCCCCAATCATAGGGGTGCTTGAAATTGACAACCTTCAAATAACGTTGGTGTTTCTCGGCCAAATAGGCGCGTGGAGTCAGAATTCGATCTGCACGAAGCATTCTACTGATCTGAAAGGGACTGCATCCCTCCACCGCTAAGCGGAAGATTCGCCGTACAATTGCTTCTGTCTGTTCATCCGGCACCAGCTTATGCTTATTCTGCTCGTCCTTTCGGTAGCCATAAGGAGCGAAGGCACCGGTGTAATCACCGTTCAAGGCTCGCTGGCGATAACCGCTCTTGACCTTTCGACTCGTATCGCGGACGAACCATTCATTGAACAGATTTCGCAGCTCCATAAAATCATCTTCACCCTTGGCGGTGTCGATGCTTTCACTAACGGCAATAAATCGCACATGATGCTCAGGGAAGAACACCTGAATGCACAGGCTCGTTTCGAGCTGGTTCCTTCCCAGACGACTCAGATCCTTAACCAGCACAATGTCGATCTCCCCAAGCTCGATATCCCGCTTCATCCGCTGAAAATCGGGACGATCAAAGTTAGTACCACTCCAACCATCGTCCGTATACACCTCCACCACATTAAAGCCGTTTTCCTTCGCATAACGCTCCAGTAAAATCCGTTGATTCTCAATGCTCATGCTCTCGCCGCTCTGGTCATCATCCCGGCTTAAGCGACGATAGATCGCGGTTCGTCTAGCTGGCGTCTTTTTCATGTTAAGTCCTTTCCTAGCAATAAGTCGGCTGATTTCAGTAAATGGGTTGTCGAAATATACAATAGCAATAAATATGTCGATTGAGCAGCTAAGTCGCTAAAAACTGCTAATGTTCACCGTCAACCTAAAAGGATACTCCAGCAGGGAGAGGGGAATCCCCTCTCTCTCCATGTTCTTATGCTGTTTATCTTCTGCGACTTCTTAATACCAAAACTATATTTGAGCATATGGTCTTCCGTACATCACTTGAAGATCGGCGTCGAACACATTCCGATAGACAACCTGTAACCGGCTGGAGGAGGCATCGATAACCTTGCCTTCACCCGCATAAATGCCAACATGCGTTATATCCATAAACCTCCCGTTTGGTTCGTAGCTCCAGAAAATCAAATCGCCCGCCATTAGCTCATCGGAGGTTAGTGAAAGCCCGTTCTCCACGATAAACCGCGCCTGTTCGGCCGCTGTTCTGGGCAATTCAACGCCTAACTGTCGGTATACCCACTGTACAAGATAACTGCAATCCGTATAACGATCCTGTCCTGCTTTTAGCTGGCTGTACGGATCGCCCAATCGGGTCAACGCCAGCTCGACAGCCTGGCTTCCAAGCATACCGGTGGGCAAATCGGTGATCATCGCTGCAACCTGCTCGGTGGTTAACCCGGTATCGCCGTTCTTTCCCAGGATATCCATCATCATGGGACGAAATTCTGCCGACAGAAGCTCCTTCATCAAATCGGCCTGTTCCGTTGAAAAATCATAGAGCGCCGCTTGTTGTTCTGCTGTCCGTGCCGAAATCGACAGTTGCAGGACACGTTCCTCTTCCGTCACCGATTGTTCCTCCACACTTCCATCGCTCTGTTCAACAGCGACGGTCCTCGTATGCTCCAATGTTTCAATGTGCGAGTCGATCCGGTTCATATCCCAAAACACAGCCTGAAGCAGTTCCTCCCGCTGGTGATCCATAGTGACTACATCCATTCCAGCCGCTCTGTCAGTTGAGGTCTTAACCGCATAAACAGCCACTACATCCGTCCAATTATCAATTCGGCTATTGTCTGCACTGCCAACAAATTGGATTTCGACGCGATCCACTTTTCCAGCAGCTTGCTGCATGCTCGCTATGCGGGCGGAAAATACGGCATCAATCTCATCCACGATCTGAACCATTTTTTTCGTATCGGGTTCTGTGTTTTCGTCAGCGACAAAAATACCGAACGGGGAAGAAAGCAGCGCGGCTACAATCATGATGATACACAGCAGAATAATAATCGAACTGCTGATCCCCAGCATGGCCGACAGTCCTTTGACAAGCAACGCAATTGCTCGGATCAGCAATTTAACCATTCGGAGATTCATCTGAGCGGCAGCACGCGACCACTGGATCGAATGGCGCGCTTGGATGGCAGCTTGAATCATCCCCTGCTGTTGAGTTGAACGCTTCTCCCTCTGGCTTGTTCCCTGACCGACAGAACGGCTTACTTTTATGGAAGGAGCTACGCCTTTTAAGGAAAAGCGTTTTTGACGAATATTTCTGTTCCTTTTCAAAGTTCCCGAAAAGGACGGAGCGGTCCCGACCATATGCTTCTGCCGCGGCGCATAGACTTTTGATTTTTCGTCGTAACTGCGTTTGGGTCTTGGAGGATTGGGGCCAATTCCCTTCTTCTTGTCGGCCGGTTGTCTCCTTCTTACATGCCGGGCTGTCTCTTCAACCTGGGGGAGTGTTCTCTTTCGCTTTGCCAGTCTCGGGCCTTTTCCATTGGACGGCATTCGTCGCAAGCGGACTCGAATCATGGTTTGTTGCTGTGTATCCGCCCTAATAGCTGGGTCACCATGATGGAAACGGAGATGCGAACGCCAGCGTCGATTGATTGTCACTAACCTCGTTATCGGAACTCGGATCACCGTTCTCACTGTTCGATGGGCGGCTGCATGGATACGACCCTGTATCCGCTCCGAGGAAGAAGAAGTGCTTTCATTATCCTTGGAACGGGCCGTATGTTTCCGTACAGCTACTGCCCGCGTCAGAACGCGGGCCTGCTTGTTTATCCGTTTGATGGACTTGACCATCATCCTGATTTTTATGGTTTTCAAAGCATTCTCCTCCTTTCCTTACCGGCTGCGTTCCGCCTTGGGCTTAAAGGAAGGGACATGATTGCGGCAATAATCGGGATAGCGGAGACGGATCGCTTCAAAGAAGTAGGGGGCAAAGCCACAATCGAACAACTCGTGCGGAGTGGAATAACGTTCCTCGCCGTCTTGGCTCCAGCCATTCCAGAGATTGAATGCGAGTCGGCAAGTTCGGATCGAGCTTCCCGTTTGCCACGAGGCTGACAAGCTTTCCGGCCTGATGCCGCCATTGGAAAAATCGAAAATATCTCGAATATGTGCGCGGGTGTCTTTCGAAATGCCTAACGTATAAAATAATGATCGATGATAACTATCCATACATTGACGTTCATCCAACATGCGATAGTAAAAGGATTCGTGTGCGGTATCCCGGAACAAGACTGGCAGCATACGATTTCTCCTCTCAAAATGAATTAGGAAGCAGAAAAGTCCAAAACCATAGCGACCTTCTACTTACCGTTTCATTTTGGAGTTCAAATCGGGCAGCAATCGATAAAACTTTTTTAAAATTCCGGCTGCAAAATAACCTCGCGGGCACAAATGCAGTACTGTTGCCGATAACAACATGCGCGGCCAACAGTAGCCGCGCATTGTTACTTGCTTGTTCAATTATTAATCCTACGATTCTTGCTCGCTCTTCAACAATCGGGCCAATTGCTTCAGCCCCCGCTCTATGGACTTTCGCACCGTGCTCTCATCCATCTTTTCCGCTCGCGCTATCGCTACCTTGCTCAGACCCAGCACATAATGCGCATAAATACGCCGCGCCCATTTGTCCGGCAATTGACAAAGCGCCGCGTACAATTCTTCGTTGGCTGCCTTTTGCATGACCAACTCTTCGGGCGAAATTGAGCTGTCCTGGGCTTCCTGTTCAATTCCGTCCTCCCGATCCAAAGAGAAATACGCCCGATTCCGATATCTTCTCAAAATGTATGCGCTTTCAGTTAATTCGAATTGTCTCATCTCAAATGCCAGTTCCTCCTCTACCTCAACCCAAATATCGCTCTTGTAGTAGGGGTAGATTTCTCGCAAATTGATTTTTATTTTCATTGGCTTCTCCTTCCGTTTTGGCTTTTGGAGCAACCAAAACGGAAGGAGGGGAGCGGCAGCCTGTACTGCCCATCAATCGGTCCTTCACTTTTGCACAAATACAAAAAAGACCTTGCCATAGAACGCCCCGTAAATTGAGAGCGCAATATTTCGGCAAAGTCTCCAATTTTTTTCGACGAAAAATTCCATCAGAGTTCAGTCCAGCCGCAGGAACCAGACACGAAATAAAAAAAATCGTACAGCCTATTCGATAACACCGCATACCGGATCAACTCCTGCCACCAGGCAACACCGCCGTGTTAGCAGGTCCCGAGCTGTCCAAGTGCTGACCGAGATGAGTATGATGTACTAGCGAAATTTCGCATAAGTGTCCGTCAAATAACCACCCTTTAAGAACTAGATCGAGGTCCGGATTGAAAAAACAGATTCAAAAGTCCCCCTACTAGAGTTGATGCTCTAGAACTGCAAGATCACATGAATAACAAAAATTGTCGTAGAGTTCGAATGGGAGTGGGAGAAGGAAGTTCTTGTGCAAATTCACTTGTTGAATGTGAAATAAGTCCCAATACCTTTCAACAAATTCCATCTTTGGGTCTAGTTCGGAAAATGGCGAAGAATGGTAAAATATTGAACACAGTTAGTCTTTTATGGCTATCTGTCACTCGTTCAATAGACTCACAAAGTGAAGGAGGGATTTTGAAGATAAACCTTTCATTCGTTCCTGGTCGTTCTGTCCAGCGCCATAGGCTGTTGGTCGTACCAGTAATAAAGGAGGGTGCGTTCGCCATGAGGGTCGGAATTAGCAACGAAGATTTTTTTGAGGAGATTTTTCGCGTGTATTTTCAACGCATCTTTCATTATTGTAAAAAGCTAATGAAAGGGTGTCCGATCACATTAGTGGAGGAATGTGTACAAAATACGTTTTTGCAGGTTCAAGCGAACCTGTCCAAGCTGCGAAATCATCCCAATGTTGCGGGATGGCTTTATGTCACCTCCCGAAATCAGGTGAATGCCATGTACCGCAAGCTCTATCGAAAGCAAAAGCACGAGGTTGCCTTGAGCGATCATTTGGCGAATCGCTTGGCAGCATGCAGTCAGGAGTTGTACGAGGTTCTGCTTTCAACGCTGGATTTCAAGGCGATGGCTCATCACGTCCTGCAGCAGTTAAGCCCTGCGGAAAGTGAATTTTATATCGATTATTTCAAACGCCACCTCTCGGTGCGCGCGCTCAGCCAGAAGTACAATGTATCCGAAACGGCGGTCACGACCCGAATCTATCGCTTGCGGAAAAAAATTCGAAGTACTGCCCGACAAACACTATTTGGCTAATGGACTTGAAAACAATCTCCTCCATATAAAAACGGGAGGAACATGGCAAAATGCCACTGTTCCTCCCATTTTGTGTTGATCAACCGGACTACGATTTGTTGTTTCTGCGATGCCGACTCTCGGCGTACATGGATAGCAAAAGAGCAGACACCCCTAAAGCAGAAAAAATCAGCCGACACGCAGGCGACATGTCCAAAAAAGTCAAAAGCAATGACTCCCCTCCTTGCGGCCTAAAACGGATAATAATGGATCGTCGTTCAACTCATGGAAGATTATACTCTATGCACACTCAAGCTACAAATATATCGAACAACTATAGTTTTAAGACTCTCCACCCCTCTCGACCTGTGCTCTACACTTTAGAATAGAGAGGTTGTGGTGTCGCTATGGTTACTTTTGCACAGACCGTTGGAGCCAAGATACGCCTGCATCGGATGGCTCAAAATCTGACGCAGGACAAGCTGGGCGAGCTGATCGGCATGGCTGGCAGTTATCTGGCTCAAATCGAACGCGGCGAAATCAATGTCAAATTGCAAACGATTGAAAAGATAGCTTCCGGTTTACATATGTCGGTTCATGATTTATTTGGCGATCAGGCGGGCAGCTTGCAGGAGAATCGCTGGATATGGGAAAGTGTGCTGCTGCTCTTGCAGCAGGACGAGGCCAAGCAGCGGCAAGCCCACCGTATCCTCAAAGCGCTGCTGACCGAGGAAGAAAGCAGCTAGGGACGGTATAGACGGGGAGCGGCCTGGATTCCAGCCGCTCCCTTGCTTTTATTTTATTCGCCCGGCTTCGTCGTCATCAGCTTGTACAGCATCGTATCCCGCGGGAACTGATCGGAGAAGGGAACCAGCGAGCTTCCAATCTTCATAAGACCGTTCCCGGCGTCCACATTGGTGATATAGGAGAGCTGCAAATCCGAAATGTTCAGCAACTCAGCCAGCTCCTTGCGATCTGTGCTGGACTGGTTGAGCATCACAATAAATTCGCTGTTGGCCAGCATCGTCCTTGCGGTATGGCTTTGCAGCAAATCGTCCACGTTTTGCGTAATGCCCGTGCAAAAAGCGCCATACTTTCGAACGCGCTTCCACAGTGCGTACAGAAAGTTGGCGCTGTATTCGTGCTGGAACAATAAATAGATTTCATCAATGAAGATAAAGGTGCTCTTGCCCTTCACCCGGTTCTGCGTAATCCGGTTCAGAATGTTGTCCAGCACGACCAGCATGCCAATCGGAAGCAGTTGCTTGCCCAAGTCCAGAATATCGTAGCAGATCAGCCGGTTATGCACGTTCACATTGGTGGGCTTGGCAAAGGTATTCAGACTGCCGGAGGTAAACAATTCAATGGCCAGCGCAATCTCCTGCGCCTCCGGCTCCGCCTGCTTCAGCAACTCAGCATGAAAGTCCTGCAGCGTCGGCGGCTCGCCCCGATAGTTACTCTGCAAAAAGCTGCGATAGACGCTGGCGGTGCATCGGTCGATCAGCGATTTCTCCTTGGCCCCGAGCTGAAACCCGCCCATCAACTGCTCACACAAGGACAACACAAACTCGGATTTCAGGATGATCGGATTCGCCCCATCTCCATACTGCCGATTCATATCCATCGCATTGATATGATTGGACGAGGTGGCCGAGATATGGATCGTTTCGCCGCCGAGCGCCTTCACCAAAGCCGAATACTCCCGCTCCGGGTCGATCAGGATCACGTCATCGTCGCTCGCCAGCACCTGATTGACGATTTCACGTTTCGCCGTAAAGCTTTTGCCGGCACCGGGAACTCCCAGAATAAAGCTGTTGCCGTTCAGAAGCTGCTTGCGATTGGCGAAGATCACATTTTTGCTGATGACATTCTGCCCTTGATAGATCCCGCCCGGATGCATGACCTCCTGCGCGCGGAACGGGATAAAGACCGCCGTGCTTTCGGTCGTCAGCGTGCGAAGGGCATGTACCTTGCGTACCCCATAGGGAAGCACCGTATTCAGACCATCCATTTGTTGAAACGTGAGCGGCGCAAGCTGGCACAGATGCTTGCGGGCCGTGGTAAGCAGCGCTTCGGTGTCCTGGTCAAGTTGCTCCTTGCTGTCCGCCACATGCACCATCGTGAGCAGTCCGAACATCATCCGCTGATCGCGCGTGGTCAAATCGTCCAGAAATTCCTTGCTTTCCTTGCGCTGCTGCTCCATGTTATAAGGGATAACTGCTGAATAATTGTTGTTCTTGTTCTGCCTCCGTTGCCAGTTAGTGATGTTGGTTTCCACGCCGAGCAACCGGTTCTCCACCTCGCGCACCGCTTCGTCCGTCGGGATTGGAATCACATCGAGAGACAGCAGCAGATTCCGGTTCAGGTCGCAAAGCTCGGCAACCATGCTGTCCTTGATGTAGCTGGCGTATTCCCGCAAAAAAATAACCCGGCCATAATGGTCGCCCATCCGAAAATGATCCCGCGCAAACTCCAGCGTATCCGGACAGATATAGTCCTTGAAATCATGCCCCTTGCGCATCGTCTCTGACAAATCGAAATGGAAACCGGCTTCCTCGCCAACGCGGTAAAAATCATGGAGCCTGCGCAAGCGATCCGTCGCATTCAGCTCAAGGCACTTCGAGCCCAGCCGTGAAAAATGCCCCGCCAAATCGGCACCGATACGGGCAAAGTACTGGCGAGCCTCCTCAATGCTCTTTTTCGCTACAGACATGGTGATGTATTTTTCCTGATACGTATCGTTGGAGCCCGTCGCTTTATCAAGCAGCATGCGATTGTACTCTTCCCGGTAGGGGTCCAGCCCATCGTCCCGCAACGGAATGAGAATCGAGTCGGCCAAATCTGCCCGATTCAAGCGGCGATTATTGATTGTGATTTTCGTGGTCGCTCCGCTGTCCAACGAATTGAGCAGCTCGCCGTACGCGAGGAACATTGCTTCCTTGTCTTCACGGGAAGCTACGGCATAATTAATATCTTCAAAGCGAAACGACTTGGAAAATTTCGTGCCAACCAAAAAAATCCCGTCCGGCCAAATGGCCCGGATCGGGATCGTTTGTTGAACGCCTTTCGGAACGACAAACCGTTCCTTGTCCTGGCTGATGATGCGCTTTAGCGTTTTTATCATCGCGTCTCCTCCAAGCCGCGCTGCCGCAGCTTCCCCCGCAGCGCTTCATAGTAGCTGTTCGTGGGATGAAAGACAAGCCGCCTTGGCATCAGGAACTCCGACTTGATATACGCCCAAAGCCATTGCTCGGCGGTCATCCCATGGTGCTGGATGAAGCCCAGCGCAGCGCAAGGGGCGGCTCCCAGGACGCACAGCCAGCTTACCGTTTCGACGCCAAGATGGCTGCGCAGTCCAAAGTACAGACCAATCGCCGCTCCTACCGCGAAGACAGAAAAAAAGAACTGCCGCAAGGACAGTCCGAAGAACAAGCTTTCCGTATAAGCCCGGATCTCCCGGTTAATTTTCACTTCCATGGTCATCCCTCCCGGAGAAGGGGCTGTGGCTGGCCGAAATCATACACCCGGCGGTTCCTTCCCGTCCCGCCAGAGCGACGGGTAGAGCAGCGCTACGGCAAGCTGGATACCCTCCTGCATACCGCTCAAATAAATCTTCTCATTGATGAGGGCTTGCTTTAAGCCGTGCCGATCCTCCCACTCCGAAAATTCGGCCATCCGCTCGGTGTCGATTCCGGCAAACAGCACCCGGAAAGCCCGCTCCTCCTCCATCTTGATTTGCTTCAAATCGGAATGATGCTCCGCCTGCGCGGCCGCCTTGTCCACTCTCTGTTGAATTACTTGCCGAAACCACGGCGGAAATTCCATATGCGCTCCCCCTCACGACCAGGCCTACCGTTCCAGCCTATTCCGCCGCTGCTTCATCCGTTGACAACGAACAACCAGTTCATCGACCTTCTGACTGAGCGCCTGCATTTCCCGATGTTCGGCCAGCGGAATCGATTGCAGCGCCAGTTGCCGCCCCAGCTCGTTCAACCTCTTTCGTTGCGATTCTAGTTCATCTTCCAGCTCTCGTTCCAGCTTGTTCATGGATTTGACCTCCTCTCGGAGAGCCGACACAAATCAGCAACAAAAATATACATAAATGGTACTTGCGATTTCTCTATATGTCAAACCTGCAAATGTAATAATAAATTGAACAAATAGAATATAGTCAGATGAGGGGGAGCCAACAATTTTCAAACGAAAAACCTACAACCCCATCATTTCTCGTACCACGCGATCTGCCATTTTGACGGTTCCCACCAGTACGAGCATGTTAAAAATCAGTTCGCCAATGTAAGTCCAAATCATCGTCACGGCTCCGGTGCCCTCCGCAACCGCAGGTGGCGCTTCGGCGAAGGCCGCGTAAATGATGCAAGCAAGGATGATAATGGCTCCTTCCATGCAGGCGGCTGCATACCCTTTCAGGAAGGAGGTGCCAATCCGTTGGCTTGGCTCTCCGGCGAAGGACGACAAGGGAACAGGCGCGATGGCCGTATACAGATAGATTCGGAAGAAACGCCCATAGACTGAAAGAATCATAATGAAGGACAGAACGGTAATGAACAGACTGCCGAGCAGCGTCACAATCCAGAGCGGAATGCTCTCCCAAAACCCGACATCCTCAATCGCCTGGGCTATCGTCCCCGGCAAGGAAATCGACTCCATCGCTCCGAAGCCCGAGTGCCCCATAATCGTAGAAATAATGCCTTGCGTGATCTTGAACAACCCTATCATCAATTCCAAGCCGTAGGTCACAATCGCTTTGGCGAGGATGAAGCGGATAAACAGCTTAACCGCCAGCTCCGGTCGTTTCAGCTCGGCAAAATTCCCCGCCGTTTTCATCACGCCGACCACGAAAAACAGCACCAGCAGGGCTAGACCCGTTGCCTGCAGGGCGCCGTGAATATCTGTGACCACACGCCAGATGGTGCCGCCCTTAAACGCTTCGGGCGACTGCGTGACAAGCTGCCAAATCTCATTCATCTTCTCGTTCCAGGTGTTCAGCGCATTTTCCAGATTGTCCTCGATCCAACTGTTCTTCGACATGGCTTCACCCTTTGAAACGGAGGGAGATGCGCTCCCCTCCGGTAATCAGTCTCAACCGGCAATCAAGGCCAGGATTTCCTTCGTAAACGTAATAATGACGCCGCCAGCCAAGGTTAAAAATCCGTTGGCCCGTTGGGACGGATCGTGGGATTTGAGCGACAAGCCGATCTGGACGATGCCGAAACCTAAAATAATCATGCCGACCGCCCGGATCAGACCAAAAATGAAATTAGAGAAATTATTGACCGTTTCCATCGGATCGCCTTCGGCATAAGCCGTCGTGGCTCCTGCCACACCCAGCATGAGCAACATGCCGAAGATCAACAACCATTGCGTTTTACGCTTCAATGCCCATCATCTCCTTATAGGAATTGCTCCTCCAGCTCATGCTCGGACAACAGCTCATAATCACCTTCCTCGTGCAGCATTACGGACCGCCAATCCAGCGCATGCTCTGTGCCGCCGTGACGGTAGGCCTCACCGGCTCCATCCGTCGTCAGCGCCACATAGGGATGGCCCACCACATCGTACTTCCCGTCCAGCACCGGCCGCTCGCCGCGAATAAACAAAATGGCATAGCGGTTGTCCAGCAACCGTACCTCGTCCGGCGTCAGCAGCTCCCGACCAGTCTGCTGATAGTTAATGGAATAGCTGCCGCTGCGCCCTTTGCTGAGTCCATACGTGTTCGTATCGAGCGTCTCCTTGCCAAGCAACTCCGACACATACTTGTGGGTGGATTGCTCATTGCCGCCGAGATACAGGAACAGATCACAGTTGCCGACAATCGATTCCCATTCATCTTTGTACAGCGCCTTGAGCTGCGCCAGGTTTTGCAGGATGATCGACACGGATATTTCGCGGCTGCGCATCGTCGAGAGCAGCTTGTCAAACTCGGTTGGCAACGCGACGTTCGCAAACTCGTCCATCACAAAATGGACATGAACGGGCAAGCGCCCCCCATGCCGATAATCCGCTTCATACATCAGACACTGAAACAACTGCGTGTACAGCATACCGACGATAAAATTGAAGCTGCTGTCGTTGTCGGGAATGACGGCAAACAGCGCCGTCTTTTTCGTGCCCATGACGGACAAATCCAGTTCATCCACCACACTCATGCTGGCAATGGTCGGCAGATTGAACTTTTCCAGCCTTACGCCAAGGCCAATCAGGATGGACTTTGCTGTTTTGCCCGCCGCGAGCTTGAAAATATGGTATTGCTTGACGGCCAGATGCTCGGGGTCGCGCATGGATAGCCGCTCGAACAATTCATCCAGCGGGCTTTGATACGTTTCGTCTTCTTCACGAACCTCCGCGGCCGCAATCATTTCCATTACCATCGGGAAATTTTGCTCCTCCGGCGGTGCTTCATAGAGTAGGTAAAGCACAAGCGCCTCCAGCAGCGCCGTTTCGGAGCGTTCCCAAAATGGATCGTTCGTATTGCTGCCCTTTGGCGTCGTATTGCGAATGAGATTGGTTACCAGCTTGAGCACGTCTTTATCGTCCTTCAGATAGGAAAACGCATTGTATCCGTGCGAAAGCTGCGGATTGATGAGATCCAGCACCTTGATGGTGTACCCCTCCGAACGGAGCAAGCTGCCGGTATCACGCAATATCTCACCCTTCGGATCGAGAACGACCAAGGATGTATGGCTTTGCATGACATTCGGCTTGGCATAAAAGCGCGTTTTGCCGGCCCCCGAGCCCCCGACCACCAGCACGTTCAGGTTTCGGCGGTGCTTGCGGCCATCGAGGCCAACTCGAACGTGTTGTGTCAGGATTTTGTTTTGCTCTGGCTGTTTGCTGCGATATTTGGCATTGATCTGCCTCGCTTTGCCCCAGCGGGCGCTGCCATACTCCTCGCGCTTGCGATAGTTGCGCAGCGAGGACACATACACGCCGATACTGACGGCATAGGCCAGCGTAAAGAGCAGCAGACTGCGCGGCGTAGCCGCAACCCAGCGGATGCGAAAGGGATGTTCCACCGCCGCGCTGAGCTGCAACAGCAGGGCCGGCAAACCGTCCGAAAGCGCAGGGGCGGCTTGCAGCGCCAGCCAGACCACCGGCAATAAAAAAACCGCCACGAGTACAAGCTGACTCGTCACGGTTTTAGCGCGCCGCATGCTGGCTCCTGCGCTTTGTCTTTTGATAGGGGGCGTCAATGGCCTTCAGCAGCAGCTCGTCCACGGCATCGGTCGGTCGTCGTTCCCCGATCAAGCCATTGCGCAGATTGTTCAGTGCGTTGATGACTATACCGTGCTCATAGTGATTCAAACAAAGTATGCGCTCGTCCTCTCTCATCGTCCTTCCTCCCACATCTTGGTAAAGGTCGTCTGCCTGACGAGTCACGTCAACGAGCCGTATCGTTTCGACTCGGCTGCTGCTGCCGCATTTGACCCAGCATGTGGAACATCCGGCCGTTCATCGTGTGTGCCGTGTCCCGAATGACCGCCAACTCCGAGCGAATCTGTTGAGGCTCCAGTCCATTGAGCCTTTCGATGGCTCGGTTAAATCGGAATTCGCTAGTCTCCACGCCAAACTGCTTGCTCAGTATATAAGCCACGCTATGCGCCTGGACGTGGTGCTCCGAACGGCTGTAGTCAGCTTTGCCCGTATCCATTTCCGCATGCGCCAATTCCTGCGCAAGCGAGCGGAAAATCTCACCGGCCGACAGCCCGCGGCGAATGACAATTTGTCGTACATCCGGCTGATAAAGCGCATGCATATCCGCTGCCAAGGCGTCGCCCATCTGAATCGGAACTGGCGAACGGTGCATGAGCGCCTTGATCCGGGTACGTTCGTCCGGCTGCGCAGGCCGCTCTGGTTTCTCGCCGATTACCTGGGCAACGTCAAACATCTTTTTCGGGTTATAGTTTACCGCTGTGCTTCCATCTTCCCGCTTGTATTCCTCTCCCGGCTCCAAAATATAAAAGCCGGTTTCTTTGCGGCGAATATGGAAGCCCATCGCCTTCCAGCTCTCAAAATCGGCAATGCGCGTGGCTTCCGACCGCTGTGCCAAAATAAGCAGCGCATTGGAAACACTGTATCGGCCAAAGCGGCTTTGTACATCCAAATACTGCTGAAGCCGTTCGGCGGTTTGCGAAACGGCTTCCGTCGTCGCATCAATCGTGTCGTAGGTCCATTGGCGCAACTCCTGCTTTTTCTGCACCCAAGCCTCTTTGTCGAAGGGCTGGTTTTGCGGAGCGGCTGACACCCGACGCGGCTCCGGACGGAATAAATCATCCCACTCGCTCATTTGGTTTTCCCTCGCTTTCGACTGCTGCGCTTCGGCGGCTCGGCCTGTGCGGTGACGGCCCCGCTTGCCCTGCCCCTATCCTTTCGTTTCGGCAAGCCCGGCTCCCGTTCTTGCTGCCGTTGCTGTCGCAGCTTTTCCGCCGCGCGGTTCTCCTCCCGAATTTCGCGCAACAATTGCCGCACAGACACCTTCGCCTTCGGTTGATCAAGAATCGTTTCGGATGCCCCGTTGTGCGCGTAGGTAGGCGCGGACGGAGAGAGGGGTTCCGCTAGGTTCCGGCTCTCGGCTTGGCGGGGCAGCAGGGGCCGCTCCGGCTCCGCCGCTTCGGCCAGCGGTTCCTCCTCGTCTACCGGTCGCTCGACTTCCAGCACTTCGTTTTCCTGCTCCGCCTCCTCTAGCCGCTCCGGCTTTCCCAGCAGCTCGTCCAAAAAATCCTCGCTGATCGCCGCTTCAGGAGCCGCTGTCTCCTTTGCTTCCGGCTCAAGATGCTCCACCGTTTCCATCGCTCGTTCCGCGTCCATGCTGTCCGGTTGCTTTTCCTGGCGGGCTTGTTCAATTTCCTGCTTGATGCTGGCGGTATCCACCGTGGCCAGCCGGAAGCGCTCCACGATGCGGTTGATCTTGGAGGCATCCTCGGCGCGCACCATCACATCGCACAGACCGTCCACATTCTTTTTGTCTCGCAGCGCGCAGTACAAGACACCATAGCGCTTTGCTTCCTTGCAAAAGGTGGGCAAGTCCTCATTCCGAACGGCAAACACCTTCAATTCCTTCCCGCTGCGAAGCAAATTCTCAAGCCGCGTGCGGCCGCGCGTCTGTTTTTGGCCCTGCAACACCGCGTACAGATAAACCGCCAGATGCTTAGCGCCTTCGCCGGATATTTTCGCCATCATTTCAATACCGCGCAGACTCATGCTAACGACCTGATCGGCCGCCTCGTTTCCGCTCATGGGCTTCTACCTCCTTGCCGAATGTTCCATCACGATGTTGCAGCTTGTCTTTGATCGTATCGGAGCGCGCCAAAATGCCCTCGCAAAGCCTCACCTCCTTTCGAAGCTGGGCCAGTCGACGGGAAAACGTGGCAATCTGCTCGCGGTAGGCTTCGATCTGCTCCGGCTGTCGGCAGCTTCGCAAGCGTCTGCGACAGATTTTGCGTTCAGTCCGTTTCTCTTGCATCTCGGCCTGCCGGGCCTCAGCAAAGCTAACCAATTGCACGTGACTGGAGATGTGATAACGGCAGAGCAGTTTCGTTTGTTCGATAATAACCGCCAAATGACGCAAGTCTTCACGCAGCAAAAAAGACGCTCGCCTCGGGGACGAACGGTAACGGGGCAGAACTCCCATCGCGTATAAATAACGCAGATACAGCGCTCGAAGACCGGAAAGCTTCCGATAGGTGGCCGTGCGTGTCCCCAGAACCATCACGGCGCGTTTGCGACGTGGACGCGGTACGGCTGCTTTTTTCTCAGACAAGTTGCTGCCCAAAATTCGTTGCTTGATCGCTTCCTCCGCGTAGGCTTCGCCAAGACCACGCAGCCGTACAAACCTCTTTTTGCCTGGCGGACGAACAGCCAGGTGCTTGACATGAGTTTTAGTGTCGTAGCCCTTTGCTTGTAAAGCCGCATAAAATTGGCTCATCGTCCTTGCCGCGGCGACAGCAGCATCCACATCCTCGCGAATGGTGCCGCGCCATGTCGGCTTGCTTTCCTGATCGGCCCGCCATTCCCCGTAATGCTTCACTTTTCCGCGCTCCGGCTGCTCGATGACGGACAAGGCATGTTCCCGGCACAGCCGGTCGGAAGTTTGCCGCATCAGCGAGTAGGACGCCTTATTGTCGTAGTAGCGTTTGCCGTCCACGAACGAGACAGAATTGAGTACAAAATGATTGTGCAAATGATCTTTATCCAGGTGCGTGGCGACGACCACTTCAAACCGTTCTCCCCAAAGCGCCTGCGCCAGTTTCACGCCAATCGCATGCGCCAGCTCTGGCGTGGTTTCCCCCGGAGCAAAGGACTGATACCCGTGGAAGGCGACAATGCCGCCCGTCTTCTGAAACCGCTGCTTGGTGCGCTGCATTTGCTCATAGGCGCTGCCGGGATCGCAATTGATTCCCCTCACATAAAGCTGTCGCTCTGTTTTCGCGTTCGAGCCTGTATAGGCAAGCGTCTGCTGCAAGCCGTCCGCTGCCATGCGCCCCTGATGCGTTTTATCCGGATTGAAGGCGTAGTTCAATACACGCTTCAAACGATCGGTCACATCCCATATCGCAGTCGCAGCCATTGCCTGTCCCCATCAACTCAAGAGGAAGATTGGCGCGGCTCCGGCGCTGTCACCGCTTCTTGTATCTGTTGGACAGCGCGGCGCAAATCATCCGCTTCACGCTGGAAAGAAGTGCGGTCCAGATGACCGGTCGCATGTGCCTTCGCCGCAAGCTGGTTCAGGTTATTGCCGATGGCATGCAGCTCGCGTAGCATGGTGTAATAGTCTATCGAAGGTAGCATTTTGGGGACATAGCCGTTGATTAAGGCACGAAGATAAGCTTCGCGTGACAGTCCCGACTGCTTCGCATGCTTTTGAAGCTTGCGATCTTCTTCCTGATTGACCCAAACTTGAATACGGAGGCTTCGTTTCCGCATACAGAGGCTCCTTTCCGAAATGAAGGTACTCCTGAGAAATAAGGCATCTTCATAGAAACTCATTCTTGATAAATCCACCATTCGATAAAAAAACGTCGATCCGTCGGGAGGGGGTCTTAGGGGCGAAGCCCCTAACAAGCGAATTTGGGAGACCAAATTCAGTGCTTGCTGCAACGTTACACGTTGCCCCAAGGCACCTGCCGGGAAAAAGAGGGGGGACCGCGAGCAAACAAAAAGACGCCGTGCGAACAGTGTCTTCGTGAAAGCATCATTCCATTCAAATCGGCCATAACCGACTCAACGTTCCTTCAGATTGATCTGGTTACGTAGATCACTCATGACCTGATGATGGTCATATCGCGTCTTGTCGCTCAGCGCTTGCTCCTCTGCCTCCATAAGTGCTCGGACAATCTTTTCCTCATCCAGACATGGCTCACCCTGCTCGTCCGTCGGTTTCATCCGCTAACCTCCAATCCCCTGAAATGGTTACCTTCTTATTATGGCTTGCGAGGAAATCACAGGCCATTGTACGACGCCCTAACGAGAGGCAGCCTCACGCTGTTTTCTATACGCCATCAAGTCGTCGTTTACATCTTTCCTTGCGGGCGGCGCATTCACAGTCAAATACGTCTGACCAAGCTGTTGTTGAATCATCGCCGCAGCTAATCGCCCCGGCTCATCATTGTCCAAATGAAGCGCTAGCCGTTGAATTTGCGGATAGCGGTTTAAATAGGAAAGGAGCGCAACTGGAATCGCTGATTTGTCCTTATCCACAGCGGGGCCTTGTACACCGGCAAGCGACAAGTGATGATCTTGACTCCAATCCTTTCCCTGGAGCTGCGCCAACGTACAGTACGACAGCAGGTCAATGGCGCTTTCAAACAAATGCAGTTCGGCACAGTCGCCGTCTGCCGGAAGCGAAAAGGCATACCGCTTATCGCTGCCCGGCACTTCCCCCATATAACGAGTGCTCGTCGTTCCGCGAATTGCGGCGTAGCGGGGAGTGTGCTGTTCATCAAAACCGACGAATACCGCATTGTGATAATTCCGGCTCTCGTACACGCGGCCTGACTGTATGCAAGCATCGAGGATGTCATGGGCAATCCCTCGCTTTCGCAAGTAGGCCACGACACGCTTGGCATCCTCATAAGGCTCAGGAAGTTCGAATCGGGCAGGGGGACTCGCCTGTAAATCGGCTTGTGGTTCGGGGGAAGACACCGGAGTTTGCTCGTCGATATGCAGCACAGCATCGGTAAACGTCATTCCCCGTACCTTTATGAAATAATCCAAGGCCGAACGTCCGCCAAAGCCTCGAGCCCACCAGAACCATTTTCCGTTGGATATTTTTAAGCTGCCGTGGGTGCGCGTCGTATAAGCATTTCGCGAACAGCGCACCAATTCGTAGGGTTCGAAATATTGCAGGTACGTCAGCAAATCCCATTGCTTAGCACGTTCGATCTGCTCCTTGCTCACATAGGCCATCGACTCGCTCCTTCCGTCAACATCTTTATTCCACACCAATAAAGCCTGCTACCGGGTGGCAATAGACTTGTCAGTTTCAGCTTATTCATTTTAACGGGCTAAAAGGCCCCCATTTTTTTCAGGTACGCATAACAGTCCGCGCGTCCTTTCCAATAGAACGCCATTCGCTCCATTTGCTCGGTTTCGTCCGGCGTCATGCGAACCTCCAGCCATGCCTGATAGTCCTTATCAATTGGAAAAATACCGGCATCGCCGTCCATCATGGCTTTGATAAATCTCAGCGTTCAGGTTCGTTCGTTCTTCTGCGCTCCGGCTGCTCCGGCTCATCCTCCGCCATGTCGGAATCAATCGTCTCGTTTTCCCGCTTATCCATATTCAGCAGCGCGTTCAGCTCGGCAAGCCGCGCCGACTTAACTTGCAGCTCATCCTCCTGCTTGAAGGGCGTTGCAATTTCCGCCTTCGCCGTTTCCATCTGCTTCCGAAGCGTGACAAGCTGGTCCTGACTGTAGGCAAGCTTCTCCGGCAGCGCAACAAGCGCATTGTTCAGTCTCGTCAGGTTTCCCGCTGCATCGGCCCCCAAAGATACTGTATGACCCAACGCGCCGCGCAGCGTCGCCTTGTATTCCTTGTTGAAGCTGTCGAACGAAAGCCACAGCGAAAAGCCCTGATAATAGCCGATCTCCTGCGGATCGGGAGAGGTCATCCCCTTGCAGGCATCGAGCAGCGCCGCCCCAGCCGATGCGCGTTCCTTGTACATAAATTCCTTGACCCTCATCCCGGCAAAGGCAGCTTCCTCGCCGCTTTCCTTCACGCCGTCCTGACGGCCATACAAGGCCACATCCTGCTCGTACCCGGCTATCCGTTCCTCCGTGGACTTGATCTGCTGCGGCAACAGCTTGAGCAGCCGGTCCTCCAACGCATACCGCTGGCTCAGATGGTTGGCCTTGAGCAGCTTGAGCTTGGAAACCTGAATGTCCAAATCCATCTTTTCTTTGATATACGGGTTACCGGTCGCCAGCGCCTTCACCTCAGCATAGGAAAGAGCCGCCTCGTCGATGTCCTCGGCGGAACGAACCGGCGACTTGCTCGTCATGATCTGCGAAATAAAGCGCTGCTTGTTTTCAAGCGTCTGGTAGAGATAGGCATCAAACGTATTCTCTGTGACGTAGCGATATATATGGGCTTCGCTGTTCTGATTACCCTGACGAATCACGCGACCTAACCGTTGCTCCAAATCGCGCGGTCGCCAGGGACAGTCAAGGTCATGAATGGCAACCAGCTTCGTTTGCACATTCGTACCGGCCCCCATTTTGAACGTCGATCCCAACAGAATGCGAACCTGTCCGGCTCGCACCTTGCCAAACAGCTCCTTTTTCTGCGCGTCCGTATTGGCGTCGTGAATGTAGACGATCTCCGCCTCCGGAACGCACTTCTCCATCAATTTGCGTTTGATCTCATCATAGACGTTGAAGGTGCCGTCCGCCTTGGGCGTAGACAAATCGCAGAAAACCAGTTGAGTGAGCCGCTGCTCCTTACCTTCCTGCCAATGCCGATAAATGTTATCCGCGCAGGCGCTGATCTTGCTGCCCTCGTCATCTGGCAGCAGCGGATTGGACAGCCGTTGATCAAGCGCCAGCTTGCGCCCGTCGTTGGTAATGAGCAGCATATTGTCCTCATGCGGCTCGACAGCCTTAGCTCGAACCTGCTCCGCGCGGCGGGCAAGATCGGCGACCATCTCCCGTTGAAACTCGCTTGGCGGTACCGCGACATTATGAAAATGTGCCTGCGGCACCGGTAGCTGGAGCATATCCGCCGTTTGGATGTCGGCCACTTCCTTGAACATATTCATCAGTTCCGGCAAATTGTAGAACCGGGCGAAACGCGTTTTCGCCTGATACCCCGTCCCTGCCGGAGCCAGTTCAATGGCCGTAACGGTTTCGCCGAAGGTCGAAGCCCAGGAGTCGAAATGCTGCAAGCCTTGCTTCTGCAAGCTCGCATACTGCAAATAGCGCTGCATCGTATACATTTCCGTGATCGAGTTCGAAATCGGCGTCCCGGTGGCAAAGATGATGCCCCGGCCATCGGTTAGTTCGTCCAAATACCGACACTTCATGAACATGTCCGACGACTTCTGAGCTTCGGTTTGCGACAGTCCGGCCACGTTGCGCATTTTGGTATAAAGAAACAAATTCTTATAAGAGTCGGCTTCGTCCACAAACAGCCGATCTACGCCCAGTTCCTCGAACGTCACCACGTCATCCTTGCGGCTCGTATCAGTCAGCTTTTCCAGCTTGATCTGCAGCGTCTTTTTTGTCTTCTCCAGTTGCTTGATTGCGTAGCGCTCGCCCTTGGCTTCCTTCAATTCCCGAATACCGCTGGTAATCTCGTAAATCTGTTCTTCAAGCTGCTGTCGTTGGCGCTCCATCGAAATCGGAATCTTCTCAAATTGCGAATGCCCGATAATAATCGCGTCATAATCCCCGGTGGCGATGCGGGCGCAAAACGTTTTGCGGTTTTTCGTCTCAAAGTCCTTTTTCGTCGTCACGAGCACATTGGCCGACGGATAAAGCTGCAAAAACTCGGCGGCCCACTGCTCAATCAAGTGATTCGGGACAACGAACATACTTTTGTTGCACAACCCCAAATGCTTGCTCTCCATCGCCGCGGCAGTCATCGCGAACGTTTTGCCCGCACCGACGCAATGGGCAAAGAGCGCATTGCCGCCATAGAGCGTGCGGGCGACCGCATTCACCTGATGCTGTCGGAGCCGGATTTCCGGGTTCATTCCGGTAAAGCGGATATGGCTCCCGTCGTACTCGCGCGGCCGAATGGTATTGAACCGGTCATTGTACAGGCGCGTCAACCGTTCGCGACGCTGCGGATCTCGCCAAATCCATTCGCCGAACGCCTCCTTCATCAGCTCCTGCTTTTGTTGGGCGATGGCCGTGTCCTTCCGGTTCAGCACCCGCTTTTCGACCCCGTTTTCGGTCACGGTATCGAAAATGCGCACATCCCGCAGATTGAGCGTATCCTCCAGAATTTTGTAGCCGTTGATCCGGTCGGTGCCGTAGGTGACGTTGGCCTTGATGTTGTTGCTTCGGTCGTCGCTCTTGCCGCGCACGTTCCACGCCGCCGTATAGTCGGAATATAACACTTGAATGGAGGGGCGGAACATCGGCGGCGTATCCAGCAGCTCGAACATAAAATCGCGAATCACGTCGGGAGGCAGCCAGGTCGCTCCCAACCGGACATCGATCTCGGAGGCCGTCAAATCCGGGGGCTGCACCGCCTCCAGCGCCTTGATGTTTACGGCGTACCGCTCGGCATCATAGCTTGCGAGCTTCTTGGCGATAAGCAGCTTGTCGCGTACAGGACCGGACAAATACGCGTCAGCCGTTTCGTAGAGTGGCCCTCCGTTCTCGTCCATTTGCTCGGGATTGGGGAAGATGACACCGCGCAAGTCCTGTACCAGCTTATCCTCGGGAATGCCGGTCAACTCGCTCATATAAGGCAAATCGACCCTGGCCTTGACGCCAATGGACACCGCCAGCGCCTCGGAGGCGGTATCCACTCGCTCGACCTGCGTCCGTTGCCGAATTGTGCGTTTCGTGAACATGTCCGCCTTGCGCAGCATGCGACCTTCATCGTCGAGAATTTCCAGCGAACAGAGCAGAAAATAAGAGCTGTCGTCCGAAAAGGCGAGACTGTTGGCGCGGCTGTTTATCAGCCCGTACTGCGCCGCGAAGCGATCATATTGCACGTTCAATTTGCGCTGCTGCTCGCGGATCGCTTCCTCGCTGCCATCCTCGGTCTGGTATTCGATCAACTCTCGCACAGTGTCCCGAAGCTGAATCATGCCCTTGATGCGACCCGCCGCCGTCGCGGAGGTTTCCACCGGGTGCATGCGGCTGTTCTCGCGAAAATAGATACGCCCCTCCACCAACGCAAAGCTGAAATTGCGCACGTTCGGATCGGCCGGCAGCGAGGCGACTTCTTCCTCCGGCTGTTCCTCGCGTTCCGTTTCCACCCATTCGGCGTGGATGTTGGATAGCGCTTCGCGCAGCAGTTCGTCGAGCAAAGCATCCGGGAACGGGCGGCAGGTGGTTTCCTCGCGATTGCCATACATCCGATCATCGAATGCCATTGTACCCAACACCATATCCGGTTGGGCGGCAAAGTAGGCGTTGATCGGTACGCCGTCAGCCGTCTCAGCCAGCGCCAGCCACGGCTCGCTTTGCTCGCTGACGGTCACCATGCGGTCCCGCTTTTGCAAAAATAGAAGGTCAGCGGTCACTTCCGTTCCGGCATTGGCTAGAAACGCATTGCTTGGCAGACGAACCGCGCCGAGAAGTGCCGCCCGTTCCGCGATGTACCGGCGCACGGCCGGATTTTGCTTGTCCATTGTGCCCTTAGAGGTAATGAAGGCGATAATGCCGCCGGGCCGCACCTTGTCGAGCGTTTTGGCAAAAAAGTAATCGTGAATCAAAAACTTGTGTTTATCATATTTTTTGTCCGCGACGCCATAGCCGCCGAACGGCACATTGCCGATGGCAAGGTCAAAGAAGCTGTCCGGCAGACTCGCCCGCTCGTATCCGCTGATCGCAATGGACGCCTTCGGGTAAAGCTGCTTAGCGATGCGCCCGGTTAAGCCGTCCAGCTCTACGCCAAACAGCCGCGAATCCTGAAACGATTCCGGCACCAATCCAAAGAAGTTACCAATCCCGCAGGAAGGCTCCAAAATGTTGCCGTTGCGAAAGCCCATCTGCTCCAGGCATTCATACATCGCCTGAATAACGGTAGGAGACGTATAGTGGGCGTTCAACGTCGAAGCGCGGGCAGATGCGTATTCCTCCGGGTCCAGCAGCGCTTGCAGCTCGGCATATTCGCTCGTCCATTGGGCGTTTGCGTCATCAAACGCCTGCGGGATACCGCCCCAGCCCACATAATGCGCCAGTACCGCTTGCTCCTCCGCATTCGCTTGACGATTGTCCTGCTCCAACTGTTGGAGCAAACGAATCGCTTCCACGTTGCGGCGGAACTTTGTTTTAGCGCCCCCGTGGCCCAAGGCATAATCCGTAATGCGGTAATTGTTCGCCGATTCACGAGGGCGGGCAGCGGCCTCGGAAGCAGGCGCTTCGTCTTGTGCCGATTGCGCCGACGATGTTTGCTCCGGTTTTGCTGATTCTGCTGGTTCTCTCGGCTCTTCCGATTCATCCGTTCGTGCATCCGTTTCACCGGTTTCCCAAAACGCTTCCGCTTCGGACAGCGGTTCATCCGTCAGCAAATGATCGTTGAGCGGATTGTCGAGCAGCAGACGTTCCAGTTCCCCGCGGCTCAATTCCTTAGAGAACAGCGGGAACTGCTTATCCTGCAACCATACCTTGCGTGCCTCCAGTTGCACGATCTCATATTCATCCGCGCCGATGAAAACCGGACTGCCCTCGGCATACGCATGGCGCAGGTTTTTCCGGTCGCGTGGCGGGGCATCGGGTGGCGCGAGCGGCGACTCCGGCGACGGAAGCCGCCGTTCGCTCATTTCGGCTTCGCGCTGCCTGCGTTGCTCCTCCAGCCGCTCGGCATAGGCAGGCAACTGCTCCGCTTCCAGGCGATTCAGATAACGCCCCGCGGCCAGCAACTCGCCGATCCGCTTCTGCACCTTCGTCCAGGGCAGCACCAACCTATCTTCCTGTGCTGCTCGAAACCCGCGTGCCAAGGCAATGCCCTTGCTGTCGTGATGTTCGTGGATATTCGTACCGGTCAACACGGGAGCGCGGCCGCCTGTCCCGTATTCCCGTTTCAAAAACTCGATATTGTCTTGCGCCGACAGCGATTGCTGAAAATGAAGGGCAATCCGCAGCTTGCCGTTCTCAACGCCGCTGCCGTTTTGCAGGACGGCATCAATCACCGCCTGCGGCCAGACAAAGGAAGCGGCTCGTTCCTCCGCGGCTTCCTCAAGCCACATCGTTTGCTGTTGAACGGACGGCTCCGGCTGCTGCGTTCGGTCCCATTCATTCAGCAACAGCATGCTGCGGATATGACCTACAATCACGCCCCAATCGTAGAAGCCTTGCGCCATCCAGTCGTCCGCTTGGCCCGTCCACATATGCAGCACATTCTGGTAAGGCTCCACCCCGAGCCAGTTGTCCGGCTCCAGTTCCAGCTCCGTTCGTCCCGGGGGAAATAGGCTCCTGACATACAACGCGCGTTCGCGCGGATCGTCGCTGCCATCAAAAAAAGCTGCGATCTCCGCCTTGCTCTGCAAGAGCGGCGCAGTTCGCAGCATGTCGTTGATCTTGTCCGTGTCATGAAAGAACGGAAGACGGTTGTCCTCCGTTCCCCGGTCGTGCCATCTTAACGATACACCAGCTCGGTCAGAATCAGTTCCTCCGCCTGTTGCTTCAGATTGTTCATGTGGCCCGTCCAGCCCATCGGGTCGGTCGCTTTGTCCGGGGCTGGGTGCTGCTCCAGCAGCTTTGTCAGCGTCCGCTCGATCTGCTCTTTCGCCGTCCGGTCGATCTCCGCCAGATGCGTGTTCAACTGTTCCGAAAGCATCAGGTGAGCGTAGGTGCCTTTGCGCTCGGTTTTCAGAAACGTCTTGCGCAGCAGGCCGTATTTCCCGATGCTCATCTGCTCGGGCTGCGCCAGATCCGGCAGCAGGTAATCCCCATTCAGCGTGTACGTCAGTTCCATGTTCGATCATCCTTTCGCGTGGTTTATCCTCATTGTGCGGGATCGATTCCGGCGTTGCAACGGTGCGGGGAAGCGGACGTTCCTTGTCTCGGCGTACCTCGCGGCGCAAGGCCCGCACCGTGGTTTCGATTTCCCGCAGCATCGTTTCCGCCACATCGCTGATCGCCGCGCCCAAATGCGAAAGGGAGGGCAAGGTATTGAAATACCCGATACCGGACAAGTCGTCGCTACTGATATAGTGGGACGGCTCCTGGCCGCAGCGGGCCATCACCATATAGGCGATGGCCTGTTGCGCAGCTTCCCGGAACAGCAACTCGACATGCAAGAAATCCAACTCTTCGAGCAGGCTGTTGTCGCGCTCGGCGAGCAGCAGACGCACATAATCGGCGCTGTGATCCTCCACCGCGTTCCGCGCCGCGGCCAGCAGGGAGGCGTGCAATTCCATGCCCGGCTCCCGTTCGTGACCGAAGGCGTTCTCCAGCGTTTCAAGCACTGCCTCCGTATCCGCCTCGTCCATGCGCCAGAGCGGCACGGCGCGCGACTGGCGGCTTTGCGTATCCGATACGTCAAACACATGGCGCAGTCCCAGACTGCTGCCTCGATCCTCAATCAGTGCGATGCCCTTCGCGCCGCGCTTGACCCATCGGTTCAGCTTGTGGTTCCAAACCTCAATCGGGGCGCAGGCGGTGGCGTCAGGGCGCTGCGCGTAGATCAGCAATTGATCCTGAAACGGATACTTGTAGTTCCATGCGGCGGTCCGCAGGAAATCGGCCCATCGTTCGGTATCGCTTACCACAGCATGCGCCGTGCGGGCCGACAGCTCAACAATGCGCTGCAGCTTGGCTGTCACATGGGCACCCCCTTCACAGAAGCGTAATTTTGTTGGTCAGCCGAATGCCTTCCTCAGAATACCGGGAGGTGCGATGAATCAGCCCGCTTTGCTCCAGACGATGCAGATTGCGGCGAATGGCAGAGGTGGAGAGTCCGACCTCTGCCGCCAGACGGCGGGAGGACAGCCACACCGTTCCGTTTCGTCCGCCCGCCAAATCGAGCAAATAGCTGTACAGCAGCTTGGCCGCCGGGGGAAGCGAGGCTTCCGCCAGCAGCCGATAACGCGTTAGATCGTTCATGGCGTCCTCCTATCGGTGCGGCTCCGTCTTGTTCTTCTGCGCGGCGGGAGTGGAAGTGACTTGCCGCTGCTGCTCGGCCACGCGCTCCGGGCGCGCGTAGCAATACAAGTAGAAGTTGTAATCCCCGGCAAAGGGAAAGCAGCGCAGGAAGTAACGGTGCTCGGGCGTCTCCATGCGGAAGCCGTATACATCCGTGCTCCATGCGCCCTTGATGCGTGCCTCCGGGTGCTTGCTGCAAAAGCGAAGCATTTGCTGACGGCTTTTCAGCACGTCCTGATCGCCGATGGCTTGAAACACCTTGCCCAATTCTTCCTTAAAAGCCGTCGTTTCAAAGGGAGATCGCCGGGGAAACCAGGTCACCCAAAATTCCTCGCCCGAGCGCCCGAAATCCCCGCGCAGGTGGCCAATGCAGCTGCGCCCGACTTCGTCATCGGCAGACGCGGAATAAAAATAAGCCGCTTCCTCGCTAGCGGCGCTTTGCAGCTTTTCAAACATGTCCATTCCTCCCGACTGATGAAGTTAATGGGTGCCGCCTGTTCCAAAATCGTCGTAGCTGGACAAGTCCGCATGATAGAATGCCACATCGCCGTCCAGCAAAGTGAACTTGGCTCCATATGGATCGACAAAGCTACGACTAAATCCCTCCAACTGCCATTGGTTATCCAGCGGCGCATTCTTGTACTGCAAATGCGGTTGACTGGTGTTCCGGTTGCGGATGGTTTCGATATTGAAATTGACAACAAGGTATCCGTCTCGCAGAAAAATTGGAGATTGGTCATCCAGCTTGTGCGTGCGTCCATACTCGGCCACATCAAAGCCCGCAGGCACCGCGTACGGCGCGGCGGGCAGGCTGTATTCGCCACGCCAAAGCTGAGCGGCCGCATTGGCCCGCGCCGCATCGACGCCGCTTGGCACCTGCATGCTGCCGATGAAGGTCCGTAGCTGCTGCGGCAGCAGCATGCCATCGTAGCTGCCAATATAAATCTTCTTTTGCGCCGCATCCTTCAAAAATTGCTGCACATACGCAGCCTGATTGCTCGTCGCGCCATTCAGCCTCCAGAGGGAATTGGCGGTATTCGTCAGTTCTTGCCGCGGCATGTTACGCAGCCGGGTATCCAGCGTCACCAGCCGCTGCTCCGTGTCCTCCGCAGACCCGATGCGAATAAACCGTTTGTTGCCTGAATGATAGTACAGGTCCACCGGCTGTCGGTTTTGCCCCTTCTTGTCCACGAAATAGAAGGTCGGCGTGATCAGGATGCCGTCGCCCGAACCGAACATATTGCCGAGCGTCTTCACCTCGAACTTGAAATGATAGCCCGTCTTTATTGCCACGTTTTTCTTGCCGCTTTCCGGGTGGCTGCCCGGCCGGATCGGCAGTACAAAAGGGGCGGAATTGCCCCGCGCCGTGCCGTCGACGCCGTTCGGCCCGACCCAATAGCTGTTGCCGGTTGGCGTAGCGCTCCCCTTGGCCGTGCGGAATACCGTCTCCCACTGGTAGTCCGCAATGTCGGTGATGCGGAAATCGAACAACCGCCCGATCACCTCGACCGGCACCACCTGTGTCGCCACATGATGGTTTACTTCCAGATTGGCATTCGACTGCGACGTAAACGAGGCCGGACTGTTTTCGGCAAAGGAACGGAAAAGCACCTCATAATTCCCTTCATCTACCCATACGGGCAGAAAAAACGTCGTTTGTATCTGACCGACCGGAATCGAGGTCCAGGTTTCCTTCGGGATAAGCGTGGTGCCGTCGGCCTTGTACACATCGAAGGGGAAGCGCACCTGCTTGTCCCGAATGTACTTGGCGTAGTCCCGGGTGCCATAGCCCGTAATGTCGCGATGCTGGCCGCTGGTCGGAATCGTGACGGTAAAGGGTCGGTTCAGGATGAGGGCCGAGCGTCCGGCAGTCGGCACCGTTTTCTGGTTGTGGGATTGATCGTTAGACACCGCGGCGAAATTGACGACCGGCGTATGCACCGTTACAGGGTTGATGCCGGAAATCGGAAAAGTTTGCTTGCTTCCGCCGCCAATGCCTTTAATCAGGGAGTAAGCGAGCGTTCCGCTGCTCGGCTGAGACGATTTGTTGCTCTTGTTCGAATCAATAATAAAGCCGCTGCCATACAGCACGTTTTGCCCGATCATTGGCGCAGCCGGAATCGTCCCCGGAGTTGGAGCGGTTTCTTCTACCGCGCGATTGTCCATAATGGTTTGCCCGTTAAAGACAAGCGAGTCGCTGCGCACCTTAATTTTCCCGATTGCCTGCTCCGCTTCCGCCTTCCAATTCTCGGAGGGCACGGAGGGACGGCTGGAGCCGCCGTTCAGCGACTTTCCTGGCAGAATGACATTGCGATAAACCGGATCGGTTACATGTGCGGACGGCGAAGCGTCATGGTCGGCCGACACGTTTGGCGGTGTGTACCCGTTCGGTTGCAGCGTCACCTTGCTACCCGGCAAGGCATAATTGGCTACCTCTGCTTGCTGCAGGCCGTATACCTCCAGCCGGTCGATCAGCCAATAACTGAACTTGCGTTCCACCGTATAGCTTTGCGTGACCGTTTGCGTATCCGAACGCGATACCGAAACGGTCGTCGGATGGCCTTCGCTGTCCGGCGGGCCGGGGATACGCTCAGTCCAAGACAACGAATACGTGCGGCTGACGGTGATCGGATACTGCTTCGTTCCTTTGATCTCCGTAAACTTGTTGCGGTATAAGTAAGATTTGGCGCTCGCATTGACGTACAGACTTTCGGATGTTGGGATGCCCTTGGTCACATCAAAGCGCTCCGCGCCGCGCGCATCCGCCTTGATGACCGCTGTTGCGGAGGCATCCATGGCTTCGCCATTCTGCTCCGAACCGGTCTGCGAGGTATCCTCGCCGCCATTGATGGTCACCGTGTGATCGGAGGTGGAATCTCCCGTTTGGCCTGCCGCATCCGTCACGACGACTGTGATCTTCACCGTGACGCTATCGCTACTGCCGAGCGGGATACGGATCGGCAGCGATTGGCTGGCCGACTTGCCGTTCAACGCACAGGTTTGTTGACTGGCACTGACCAGTTGCGCATTTTCGATGCGCGTGATTTGGTACGACTTGAGCGGGTTCGGCGACTTGGCTTCAAAGACAAACTCCCCGGTGACCGCCGTTTCCGAGGACGATGCCTCTGTCGGCGCGTCGATGCGGGAGGTCACCGTCACGGGCGAAGGCACCTTGTAGATGCCGACAAAGTTGGAGCCGCTCTGGCCGACGAGAATGGAGCGTTCCCGCAGCTTGCTGTCGCTCTTCTCCTGAATAAACAGCTTCTCCGACGGATTGCTGTTGCTGGTAATATAGGAGCGAATGATCTCATACGTTTGCCCGCCCTTAGTGATCGTCGCCTCAAAGGTGTGATGGGCTTCCTCTCCGGCCGCAAATTCTCCCTTGTCCACCTCCTGTAGTACCGTTCCATCTTCCTTTTGGTAGATGGCCTTCACAGGACTGGCGGCTTCCTCATATTCGGCAATGACGTCCGAACCGCCAAGCGCCACCGTGAAGCTGCGAATCCGAACTTTATCGTTGGTCTCGGGATTTTCCTGCAACCACTTCTTCTGCGTCGTATCCTGTTTCGGGGTCATGTAGGAGCGCACAATTCGATACGTTTTACCGCCGTCGGTCAAGGTCGCTGGAAACTCGTGGTCAATCGTTTCCCCGATTTTATACTTGCCCTTCAAAAACGTCACGTCCGGATTTTGAATGACCCGGCCATCGACGGTTTTGGCCACTGCATCCACCGGAAATTCAGCGCTGCGGTATGGAATATGGAGGCCGAAATAATCATCGAGATCGTCTGGATGCAGCCAGCCCTCGGCCTGCTTGATGCCCGATAACGTATAAAAGGGACCTTTGCGGACCGAACCGTCTCCATTGATGGAGACCATGATTGCGTAAAAGTACAGATCGTCATTGTCCTGAATTCCATCCATGCCTGCCGCCCAAAGCCGCTGAGTAACGGCTGTTTCCGGCACTTCATAAAAGCCGGTTAGAGGTTGACCGGGAATGGGTGGATTGGGGCTTTGCCCGGTCTGAACAATTTCATCATCCGAAAAAATGGCATGCGGCCTGCTCCTCGGATCTGCGCATTGTTTCCCTGATGCAATTTGCAAACACAACTGTTCTCTGCTCACAACCCAACCAACCGTCTTGTAACGAATAGAAGTGCTTGCCGCCGTGCTGGTGATCTTCAGTTGCACAATTCCGTCTCGTATCGTAATATCTGGCGCCGCGTAGGATGGATCAGTCTCAAAAAATGAAAATAAAAAAATGCACGCCATAAGCGTGCATATCCAACGTGTAACCCTTCGCTTCTTATTCATCTTTTTCAGCCGCCTTCACAAACATATAGTTGGAGAAGAGACTGGCCGTTGGAGAGACTTTTAATGTGCTTCCCCAGTCTCCGCCGACATTGGTGCTCATCTGAATATCGGTATACCCTTCATACCATTTTCCTTTCTCAAAACTGTGATCGTTCGGGAACCATTGATCGTACAACAGACGCTCCGATTTATCATAGGAAACAAAGCGAAGCCGGAAATGAGCGCGAATGTTATCGGAGCCAAATCCATCATAAAAGATCATGCTCGGTTCCGGGTCGAGATACCCTTCTATGTGGATATGGTTTTCCTTTACCCAACTGACATATTCTCGAATGCGCCGCAATTCTCCATCCGAATTTTGCATCTTGGTTGCGAACAGCGCTTGCGCCCAAGAATCGTCAATTGTCCGATAATCCACATTTAGCCAAAGGCTCCCGAATGTCTTGACACGTTCTATCCAAATATCCTTGTTTTGTTTGCTATATTCGGCTTGGCTCGCAACGGTCGCTGACACCTTGCTTCTTTCCTCATGATGATAAGGATACGCCAGCTCGTACATCTCATTCGGAATATCCGCCAGAATGTAGGGGTAATCCGCTGCGTTGCTCGGCAGATCGGTGGTGCGAATCAATCGGCCCCACGGATCGGTCTTGCCATCCAATGGTTTTGTGGAAAGCAGCACCGTATTCGTTTTGCCGTCCCACTCCACCGCCACGCCGAGAATCTCGCTGACAAACCGCAGCGGGACAAAGGTTCGACCGCCTTGCATCACCGCCTGGGTATCGAAAGCTACGTCTTCGCCATTCACCGTTGCAACCTTACTGCCAATGGTCAACCGAATACGCTGATCGTCCTTTTGAATCGGAACCGATTGGCTCTCCGCCTCCCAGCCGACCTTTGCGCCAAGCGCCTCCGCTACAAATCGGACCGGCACCAATGTCCGCTGGTTGTCATCCACGAACGCCTGCGCATCCGGGAACCAAAGCTTCATCCCATCCATCATGACACCGACAAACGTGGGTGGTTTGGATGCCGCGCTCGCCGTCAGCGCAAAACCGTTCACCAGCACGGCCATCATTAAAACAAACAGGATTCGTTTTTTCAACCGCTTCACTCCTTCGCGTATGAATCTTCTATTTGGTAAAACTTTCTTGTCCCTACATGATAGGGGATCACGTTGTAGCTTGTCCAGATTGCAACCGGAAAACGGCTCCCATTCTATTGAAGGAACAGGAGCCGTTCCGTGCGCCTTATACGCCCGAGCCGAGGGTGAAGGTCAGTGTTGCCGTATAGGTTGTCGCTACTGTGCCGACCGTATCGTTCACATGATAGCTGCTGGAGCCGCTGCTTACCGAAGCGACCGTAACGGATTTCGGCACTGCCAGCGAATAGGAGACGCCAGCGGTATACTCGCCCATGCCGTAGCCCGGAGCGGCCTGCAGCAGCTTGAGCGGTGTGGAGGACAGCGTACCGTTATATGCCAGCGGCCCGTGGGTCGGATCAACCGCTTGACCGCTCAAGGCCACGACCGGCGTGCCGACAATGATTGAAACGGCGCTGGCCGGAATTTTGACGGTATACGTCCCCGTGGTCGTCGGGTCGGGCAAGGAGCCGCTCACAAAATCAGTGGACGAAACGGATACCGACCAGCCGGCACCGCTGCCGCGGCTGTCTCGAACGGTAATCGCATTGGAGGCTGTCGAAATCTGATTTGCGGTTACGTCCAGCGTGACCGAGCTGAAGGAAACGGTCGTTTGCGACGATTGATTCGTGCCCGCGATGATAGACACCGTTTCGGCATGGGCGGCGGCGGCAGGAAGCAAAAGCGCCGTTGCCAAGGCAAGGGGAAGCAGCTTGCGCATCAATTTGAACATGGATCAGTTCTCCTTTACCAAATAAATGAGTGATCTATATGAACATGCCGCGTCCGGCCGCAGCATGGGATTTTAACGCGGTTCCTTGGAACGCCCTCTGTCTGCTCGCCTGCGCCGCCACGTTACGATTCCCAGCAGGAGCAGCAGTCCGGCATACACATAGATGCGCGACGAGCCAAGCCACGGCGAAGGCAACGGAGAGCCGTCCTCCGCCACTTCAATGATCTCGCCGGAGGATGTCGTGCCCCAATGGGTACGCTGTGCCTCATCCAGCACCTCGAAGGGCAGTTCCTTTTGCTCCGTCCTTCCATTGACCGTCGTGGTGACCTCTGCGAGATAAGCGCCCTGAGCCAGCGGCCGACTCAGCTCTGCCCGATGCTGCGCCACCGTCCCCGCATAGATGGAATCAAAGTGAGCATCCAGCTCCAGCACCGGCTTGTCCTCGTCCTGGCGTTTGACCTGCACCGTCATTTCCGGCTTGGACAGGCTGCCCCCCTCGTTCATCAGCAGGATGGATAGAAAGGCGCGCCCATTCTCCAGCCCATATGTGACCGAATGCGGAACCGCCTGCGGCGGATTTGCCTCGTCCAGCTCATAGCTCAGCACGACCTGCAAGCCGGTCTTGCGAACCATGCGGGTCACAAATTGCGTTTGTTCGTTGTCCGACGTTGTGAGCGTCTGCCCCTGATCGTCGTAAACAGCGATCACCGAAACGTATTGCCCCGGCTCGACATGCTCCGGGATGCGCATGCTCACGGTATAGCTTTGCGTCTCGCCCGCCCGCAGCGTGATCGGGCGATCCGGTGTCGTATACCAAGCCGACGAGCCAAGCTCCGGGTCGTCCGGTAGCGTAAAATCCTTGCCTCCGCCCAACGCAGGGACGGCATCGGCCGTGTAGAGCAGGGCCGTGATGTCCTTGTCCGTTGGATTGGTGACCTCCACCGTATACTCGCGTTCGTCTCCGGGAACGATCTCTTCCACGTAAGCGCCGAGCTGCGGCTGGATGCGCGCCGGGTCGCCGCTTACGATTAATTGTTGCCCCTCCGCTGGGGCCGAAAATCCCGTTGCAACGCAAAAAACCGTTGCCAGCAGCAACAGTCGAATCCATATCATGCGTCATTCGCTCCTTTGGTTTAGAGTCCACTGGTCAGCGTCAGGGTGAGCGTACATGTATATGTTCCGGCCAACAGGCCGACCATGTCGCCATGCTTGTAAAAAGAGGAACCCGCAGCCTGCACAACCTGTACGGTCTCCGGCACCGCCAGAACCAGAGACAAATCCGTAATATAGATTCCCGTGCCGTAACCGGCATCCGCCTGCATGATCGGGACTGCGGTCGCCCCCAGTGTTTGTCCCGGCAGGTGCCTGGGGCCGTGAACGGCGTCCACCTCCATGCCGCTCATCACCGTAATCGGCGCTTGCCCGTTTACCGTCAGGCTAGAGGCTGGAAAGCTTACGGCCAGCGTGCCGTCTCCGGTTGTCGGATCAGGTCCCGACCTGTAGAACGGCGTGGCGGACACGCTCAGCGTCCAGCCCGCATTATAGCCGCGCACATCCGCAACCGTTATCGGCAAGGCAGCCGAGCTGTTCAAGGAGGATGGCAAAACCACTGGCGAAAACGAACCGATGCCCTTGGAGTTCACCAGCAATCCTATCACCAAACCGGGGACGGATCGGGAACCACCGTTATATCCAAGCACACTGCCCGAGTTATTTCCCCAGCTATAGAGCAAATCACCGGTTGTTCCGGCCAGCACAAAGTCGGACTTCGTGCTGCCGACAAATTGCACGTCCTCCAACTGAACGCGAACCGGCGCGTGGCGATCTGTGCCCGTCCCGTCTCCCAGCTTGCCGCCCCAATTCGAGCCCCAGCCCCACAGCTCACCATTCGCCAGCCTCGCATGGGTGTAATCGCCACCGGCATGAATCGAAGCGACATTCGATAACGCCGTAAACAGCGTCGGTTCATAGCGTCTGGCGGTATCGCCAAAGCCCAGTTGCCCATACGTATTCACGCCCCAGCACCAGATTTGACCGTTGCTATCCAAGGCAAAGGAGGAATCGTTTCCTGCCGACACGCTGACGATGTTGACCAGGGCGCTCTGCCAATACGGCGTCGTCACCGGCGGCCCGGCTCCGCCGTTGCCAATGCCGCCATAGCTGTTGCTCCCCCAGGCGTACACCTGACCGCTCGTTGTCACGGCCAAGCTGTGAGCGCCGCCAGCCGCGACAGCCCGAACCGCAGCCAAACCCGATACCTGCACCGGGGACGTTTTGCCGATCGTTGTTCCGTCGCCAAGCTGCCCCTGCTGATTCTCTCCGGTTGCCCATAACGTCCCGTCCTGCCGGACAAACAGCGCAAAACGGATACCGGCGTCCACCTGAGTCACGCCGGAGAGCGAAAGCATTGTCGGCTCATTTCTTTGCTCCGTGTCGCCAAGGCCAAGCTGCCCCTCCGCGCCGCGTCCCCAAACCCACACGGTGCCACCGGTTTGCAGCGCATAGCCCGATGTCGCGCCGCAAGCAATACCTGTGATCTGATGCAAGGATTGAATGCGGGTTGGAAACGAAACGAATCCACCGCCGGAATCATAACCTAATTGTCGCTGCGGATTGCTGCCCCACGACCAAACCGTTCCATCCGATTTTAGCGCCAGGGCAAAATCGCTGCCGCCGCAAGCCTGGGTATATACAGGCCCGGCCGCTTGCGCGGCGGGCATTTTGACGGCAAGACACAGCAGAATCGCGATTAATACGCGTATATACACATCGGACAGCCTCCTTTCTTGAATGCGAGCTATGATGTGCAGGGCAGCGGCATATACCCTTTGCGGGCCGCAGTTTGCTCGCTGGCAAAGACCTCCTCACGCGGGTAGTCATAGCTGCAGGAGCTGCGGAAATACACCTTCATCGTGCCCTTGCGTGCGCCGATAATGGACTCCTGCTTGAGCACCCGGCTCCCTCCCAGCGCATAGTTGTTGTACTGTTTCGCGCCTATCGGAACGCCCTGCAAAAACGCGAGAACGCCTACGTCGTCAATGCTGTTGCTCCAGTCCTCGTCCGGGATCAGTGGCAGCGTAAACACGTATGAAAATCCGGATCGGGAGACGACCTCGTTGTATTGGTTTATCCGGTACGCCAGCTCGTCCTGCATGGCCCGGACAATCGTGCTGCGGCGAACCTGTTCAAAGCGTTCGGCATCCTGCAAAAGTGGAATCGACGTTTGTTGCCGAATGTCCTGCCGCAAGCCCTCGTGCCAGCTTCCGCTTGCCGCGTCGTAGGCCAACACCTCCTGATCCAGCGTAAACGACAGGCTGTTGCCCGCCGTATCCGCATAAGCATACGGCTGCTTCGCTCCCCAAACCGGCTTCATGATCGTTTTTCCGTCCGCTCCCGTCCATTCCTGCTCGCTGTAGACGTAGAAGCCGTCATACCCGATGATGACAAGAGCGGGAATGAAGCGATGCAGCATCCCCTGTGCCACCGGATCGCCCGTAACGCCGAAGCCCGCATCAAGCGTTTGGTAAAACGCCGCAACCGCGTCTTCCTTATTGAGCGCCATCCGTTTGTCCGAGCCGTACTGCGCCTCTTTCTGCTGGCTGGCGTTGCCGATCAACTGGCTGGCTGCATCGTCCACCGCCGCATCCAGCGCGGCGTCATACCGCAATTCGGCCAGCAGCGTCCGGCGCAGCGCATCCGTCTCGATGCGGTTGATCGTCGCAAACGGAAGAAACAGCAGCGCGCCGACAATGGCCCATTCAATCCATCGCATGGCGCACCGTCCCTCCGTAGGGAATGACGATCTTTTCATTCGGGCTTATCGTGTTGTTCAGCATGTCAAAGATCAGCGTCCCCGCCGTCCGGTTCGTGTTGACCACCATAACCGAAAAGGAATCGCCTACCCGCATCCGGTATCGGCGGCTCGGATCATCCTTGGCCAGCGTATTGTTGGGGAACAGCACCGGCAAAATCTGCGCGTTGTAGAACGAATCGTAGTGAATCTCGTAGGTGCCGCGGAACGTTTCCGGCCGGGTCGGGTCCTCGTAGACCGGCACATAGGTTTTGCCGCCATGCTCCATCTCGACGGCAAAGCTGTTGCCGGTTGCCGCCAACGCGGCCATAAAATCGTTGTACATCGCAGGTGTAATGCCTCCCTTGTCACGCACCGCATCCACAAATGATGTCGTCGCCCGCATCGCCACCAGCTCGGAAATATCGTCCTGTTGGTCGAAGGCGGCGGAGAGGGGATACAGGTAAAGCAGCAGGAGCGCGATCAGCACCGCAAACAGCTTGAGCAGCGTGTTCATGGCACCCGCCTCAAGACCAGACGCAGCAAACGCCCCTCCGCATCGCGTTCGTATTCAGGCACATATTTCTTCTGCAAAGGAATGCCTGCCATGCGAAGCTGCTCACGTTCCAGCGGCGCTGCGTACCGCATACCGTCCACGAGCATTTCCGCATCGCCTTCCTCCAGCCGAGCAAGCGCGTGGAGCACCTCCGCGCCGCTCATTGTGCCGTCGCCGACCGTTGGATTTGCGGTCTGGTGCAGGCTACGATCTTGGGCTTGGCCGGAGACGTAGGCTAACGCATTCAGCGAAGCCCCGTTTTGAAACAGCAGCAGGCCCGTTCCCACCGCCATCAGAAATGCCAAAAAAGTGACACTCATCTCCATCATCGTTCTCGGGGCGTAATCCATCCAGTTTTCCTCCTTTCAGACGGAAACGTCCGGTTTCCCCGGACGCTTCCGGTTCTTCCTCCGGTCTTACTGCTGCCGGAACACGATGCCGCGAATGACATTGCTGCTGTCCAGCACCAAATTCGCGCGGAACTTGCCGCTCGGGTTCACGTAGTTGATGTCCGCCTCGTCCACTGTCTGCGCGATCAGGCCCGGAGCCACTCCGACGACGGTGCCGTAGGTCACGTTGTCGAGCGGCACGCTCGTATTGATTGTTTTGCCGTACCATTGCCCTGCCGGGTTTTTGCCAGTGTAAATCTGAATGCCGAATTGATCGACATCGCGGAATTTGCGCAACGCGTTGACGACCTGGCTGCCTGACAGCGTCGTATTGTCGTACACGGTAAAGGCCGTTTGCGACAGCTCGGTTTGAATGTTGCTGAAATTGCTTTGCGCCGCCTTGGTGGAATCCTGGGCCGAAACAAACAGCACCACGGCCAAGGTAATCAGCGCGATGGCGAGGAAAATGCCCGCCGCCATCACCAACGCTTTTTGTGCGTTCGACATGGATTTCGCTCCTTATGATTGGGATCAACAAAAACCTTCCCCGAGAAGAAAAGGAAGGTTAATCGCGCCGCTTACTGAATGCGTTGAAGCTGCTCGTAGTAAGCGGTCATTTGCTGCAGGCTGACAACAATGAGCGGGATCACCAAATACCCGAAAATCAGCGTCATTAAGGGGGTAAAGCCAATCCAACGGCCCCAGCCTGCCTTTTGTTCAATCAACTGCTCGTACTCCTGCTTGCGCTGCTCCCGCGCAAAAGCCTGCTCCGCTTCCAAGTCGTCGAATGCTTGGCGGATCGTCAAATGCTGCGACGCGAGTTCCAGCTTCTGCACCGTCCGCACGAACGGCAAAAACGGTGCGTCCTCCTTGAGCTGCGCCAGCGCCTGCTCCTCGCCCTGCTCAAAGTGGAGCAAGCATACCTGCAACGGCTCTTTGAACACACGGGCGAACTGCTCCATCCAGATGAGCAGTTGCTCGACCGACATGCGTTCCATCCCGGCCAGCATGGCGATCACCGCCTGCAACTGATCGACCTCGTGCTTCATCTCCATCCGCCGCATGCGCCGTTCAAACCATCGGATGCCGACGGGCAGCGCATACCCGCCCCAGCCTGCGGAGATGGCCAACAGCACCTCCCACCACAGCAGACGCGGCCGCTCCAATTTCTCCAGCTTCTCGATCACCCGCCGCGCGGTCAGGCGAAGCTCTTCCTCCTGTTCTCCGTTGACTGTCTGCTGACGGAGCAGGTTCATGACCATGCGTTCGTTGCGCGGCCTCACCTCCTTTACTTGTTCGATGATGCGGCGGTCCAGCGCCGCGGCTTCCCGCGCCTTGACTTCTTCCTCGGCCGACAACTGCCCGAACAGCATTCCCGGCTTGACCGGCGCATTGAGCAATTGATGGCGCTCTGCGGCATGCAGGGATACGAACAGCCCCAGCACAGCAGCAAAGGCCAACGCGCCCGCGACCAGCCGCTGCACATAAAACCATTCCAGTCGCAGCGGCGATGCGGTGTCCTTGAGAAGCCGGGTCACCCGCTTCGCTTCCCGCGAATCGGGAGCCGGCCCCAGCCGCTGCACGAGCCAGCGCATCCAGGGCCAGCCATACACGCGTTTTTCCCAGCGGTTACGGCTCGTATACCGAGCGTCACCATCCAACTCCGCAAGCGCGCGGAGCAGCGCATAGGACAGCCAGACGACCACGAGCAAGGTCAACTTCGCCAGCCAACCAAGCGCTCCGGCGTAGAAGGCATCCATTGAAGGAAAGAAGTGGCTCGCCCATGCTTCAATCGGGCGGGTAAAGAGCAGCGGCACCAACGCAATCACTGTCAGTCCTTGCAGCAAATAGCTGAGCTTCTCCCGCCGCAGCAGTTCTAGACTCAGCTCGCCGGACAGCTTTTCCAGCCCCTTGAGATACACCGAGCCGCTTTCCGTTTGTCGGTCGCCATGCTCTTTAATGAGATAAGACAATCCGGCTAGCCCCTGCAAATAACGATTGGGGGCCAGCTCCACGTATTGCGCCAGCTTGTCCTCCGCATCGCTGTCCGTCAGCATGTTGTACAGCTCTTGTCCGTGCAGCGCCATTTCATAGGGCGCGCCGTCCGCCGCCTCATAGATCGCTTCCTCGACCATACCGTGGCGATGGTAGTGATGCCGCACATCGCCGAAGAACGTGCGAAGCTGTCGGAGCAGCCGCAGCTCCAGCCGCTGCACGCCCATGTCGGCCAACACGCCGTGGCCTACCCACAAGCCGAGCAGCAGCATGCCCCAGGTGAACGGATCGCGCACCATGACGGCAAGCGGGATGACGAGCAAGAGAAGGATGCTCCATACCCGCAAAGCAGACTTGATCGTTTCCAGTCGCAGCTTCCACTCGTCGCCCAACCGAACGATCAGGAGCCGCTTGCGCAGATGATGCAAATAGGCACGCAGGATCGGCACCTGCTCGCACACGCTGTACAACTGTTGCAGGAAACTGTACATCGCTTGTCTGCGCGACGCCTGTCCAGGCTTGCGCAGCGATTCGTAGCGCCGAATGGCGGCAATATCCGAATCGCGTCGGGACAGCCATAGGAACGCCGCCACCGCCATCAGGAACAGAACCGTCGATATGCCGAGCAGTGGAGAGAGCCATTCCCGCATCATGACTCATCCTCCCAATGGCTGTCCAGAAAGGCATCGAAGACAGCCTGATCCGGGCCGCTCAAATAGGTTGCCATGTCCCGGCGGCTTTTCTCGGACAACGGATGAACAGCAACATACCGTCCTTCCCGGTATTCGATCAAGTTCCGGGCAGTGTACAGCGGACGATCCGTCGAGCGTCGGAAAAATTCCAGCACCGTTTCCATAAAGGCGGCCAGCCGCACATCCTTGGTCATCTTGCCGGTGAAGTCAGTCGGATAGTCCGCTTCCTGCGGCACCGGCATACATTCCGTAATCCGTTCAATGTATCTTCGCCCGTCCAAGTCGCGGCGCAGATGAATGTCGAAATTGACGACGCTGACGACCTGCTGCTCCGCCACGCGCTCGCTGCTGAACACGCCGGTCTTGAGCAGGGAATTGCGCAGCGACAGCACGAGATCGCGGAACGTTTTTGCGTGGTGGGTGAACAGCGTAAACAGGGATGCGACCTGCGCCATTTGCACCATCCAGGCCGCAACCGGGTCGGTCGCCACCTCGCCCAAAATGTTCACCGAGCCGTCCGTTTTCTTCTGAATGTCCAGTCCTTGCTGGCCAGTAATCGTTTCCGTTTCGCGCAGGCTAACGATGTTGCGGTTCGGGTAAATCTTGCGCAGTTGCAGCTCAAAGCTCATTTCCTGAACCCGGATCGGCAGCACGGCCGGAATATGGCGCACCATCGCCATCAGCAGGGTCGTCTTGCCGCTGCCCTGCGCACCGGTGATCGCCGTAATCCGCGCACCCGCGACCAAATAGCGGATGAGTCCGATCGGCAGCTCCGCATTTTCGTCTTGAATCAACTGCTCCAGCGTGGCACTCTGCACATCGAATTTGCGCACAAAAAAAGCCCACGATTCCGCAAACCGGGGGCGCAAGACGACGACGCGCGAGCCGTCGCCCATTTCATTGACCTTATAGCCGTTGGCCTCGGACAACTGGCCGGGAAAATTATGCTTGTAGATGATCTGACAGACGCGGCGCAGCTCCTGCTCCGAGCCGAACGAGAGGAAGCTCAGATGAATGGACTTGCCCTTGTAAAACAGCCAGACGCTATCGTGCGAACGGGGCAATGCCTGCCATTGCACATCCTCCTCGAACGCCCATTCGCCCTCCCACATCAGCGGCGGCAAACCGGACACCCCGCCGGAAACGCCGTCGATTCGCATATCGCGCAGCTCGTCGATGACGCTAAATCCCTTGTAGTGCTGGTAAATCCGCTGCACGACAATGCGCAGCTTATCCTCCACTGTCAACTGGGGAGCGCTTTGAGCATAGATGCTCTGAATGTCTTCCTCCGTGATCCGGTAAGCCTCAAGCTGCCCGTCGTCATCGAAACGTTGCCGATCCAGCTCATACGCCTGAAGCATCTGCTCCAGCGCCCGTAGCCCGAATTGCTGCCTGTAGCGATCCAGCAGGATGTCAAACTGATCTTGGGCAGTGAGGGCATCCGGCTGATGGAACGGCAGCAACAGGTTCAGGTGTTTATCGTCCAATTCGTATTGCTGTATCAGCAAATCGGCGATTACCTGCTTCACGTATTCCTTGTCCCGCAAATCGCCGGAGGTGCAGCCGCGCAGTGCCTTCTTTAGCTCTGCCCGCTTGTTCTTGCGGCGGCGGTATTCTTCCTCGGACAAACCGAAATCGCTGAGGTGGCTCGTTGTCATTTCGTGCAAGGTGTCTTTGACGAACGCCGTCATCGCTTCCAGCGTGTACAACACGGTCTCACCATCCGTTCGCTCCGGCAGGCGGCGGCTCATGCGCATATACAAGAAAAATGCCGCCAGCAGCAGAAGCGCAAGCACAAGCAGGGTATTCAGCAGCGTCATCATGGCGTGTCCTCCTTGCCGCCGAACAGGGGCCGATTAGCGCCAGTCCCCTCCATCAGCGCATGCGCCAGAGCGCGCACTTGCCGGACAAAGCGATGGTTCTCGTGCTGGCGCGACAGGCTGCGATTGCGGAACCAATACGGGAGCCCCTCTCCTTGCTGCACCGCATCCAGCCAGCCGGTATTATGCACGACCGGAAAGGCCGGCTGCTGCCAGCGGAATCGGCGCTGGAGATTGTTTACAGTAAGAGCCGATGCCGGATCGAACTGTCCAAACACCAGCATCGCTTTCCGTCCGTTTAACCGCTCGATTTCCGGCGATTGAAAAAAGCGTTCCAGCAGCAAGCGATTTTGCGGCAGGCAAACGACGACGAGATCCGCCCGATTCCGAAGTGTCTCTCGCCAGCCCGAAGCCCGCCCGCTGCCGCCGTCCAGCAGCACCAGATCGTAAGCGCGCTTGGCCGTATCCAAAAGCGGCTCCAGCCATCGCTCCGCCAGCATGGCAAAGCCTTCGTTCGACTTTGCCGAGCCATGCAGCACGTCCAGCCGTTCCCGCAGCAGCGGCTGCGCATAATCCCGCAGCATCCTCGCTTCCAGCTTCCGGTTTTGCAACAGCCGCAGCAGCGCGTCGATGCCGCTATCCGGCAACCGGGACGGATTTTTTTCCGGCTGGTAAAAGGCCCGCTGCACCGCCTCATCCTCCTCGCGAAGAAGGCCGAGGAGCAGCAGCCGGGCCGAGTATTCCAGCCCCAAACACGCAGCCGTTGCCAGCAGATTGGTTGTCGTTCCGGCCTGGCCGGGGAAAGGACTCCAAAACACGACGATCATTCCCATGTGCGTTCTCCTTTCTACCAGACTCGCCATCGCTTTTGGGCCATCGCCCAAGCGCGCCGCGCGGCCTTGGCGTCGCATTCGGCAAGCTGTTGCAGCATCGAGAGCAGCCCCTGCCGAAACGCTCCGCTCACGCCGCGAAGGTCAAGGCGGTGTTGATGCTGGTTATGCACATCAACCGTGGCATCACGTTCATCCAGCGGGAAGTGAAAAGAAGGCTTCAGCCACTCCACATGGCGCAGCCGCGTTTCCGCCTGCCACGCGGGCAGTCTGCCCGGCAAGGCCGGAGACAGCCATTCATAAAAAGAGAGCGGCGCTTCCGCTTCGTGCAAGCACAAGCGCAGCAGCAGCTCCTCATTTTTTTGCAGCGACAGCCGCTTGCCGTCCCAGCACCATATCCGTTTTTCATAGCCGGGTAAATCGCGGCCCGTTACCATTTGCGTATGGTCGGTGTCGAGCAGCAGCACATCATAAGCGCCTGCGGTTCCCGCCTGTTCCAGAGCACGCTCCAGTTGCATGGCTGTCACATAGCCGTAGGCCACATCCATGTCCTCAAACTCCTGCACGGCGCTGCCGGTGAACGCAGGCGGCAGATATCCCTGGACGGCTTGGCCCATCGTGGAATCCACGAGCAGCACCTTCTGGCCCAGGCCGGTCCATAAACGACCGAGCGCCAGCAGCACATGGCTTTTGTCCGCCGAGCCGAGAAATACGATTTTTTTCATAGCCGTCTCCCTTACTGATTTAAGATATCCTCCCAACGGTCTTCTCCCGATGGGGCATTTATTTCCGGGGTTGCTTCCGTTTCCGTTGAAGCCGGAGGGGCCGTAACGGAACCTGTCGGGACCGAAGGAACCGACGGTTGCTGCGGTGTCTCCTCGGAAGCCGGTGGCTGTCCCGCCCCCGAAGTGGTGTCGTTGGGTGCCATCGTCTCCGAGTTCCCGCCCCCTAATGGCGTCTGCGTCTCAAACATGGCATTGCCTTGCCGGATGGTCGCCCGCTCATTTTGCAGTTGCTGCTGGACCGTGACATTGCCGCTGGACGCCCTCAGCTTGTCCGATTCGCTGACCGCCTTCAAATTGGTGTCCAAGGTTTGGCGCAGATTGCGAGCCAATTCCGTTTCGGCCGTCTCGAGCAGATTGGGATCGATCTTCATCAAATCCAGAACCTTCGGATTGGCAGGGTAGTTGACGACAGCCGCCTCCTGCAAGCCCGGCTCGACGTAAGGCAGCGCGTAAAGCCGCGCGCTCTGCAGATACGCATCAATGATGGCGCTGGAGGCTTGCAGAATGTCCTTTTCGTTCATTTCCAGCCAGACCACATTGCCCGACAACTGCCGCACCTTCTTTTTGGACAGCAGCACAAAGTCTTCACCCGTGGGGAAGCCAATTCGCACGTCGATGAACTGCTCGGCCTTGAGATTGGAGGGAAGCTGAATCACCTGAAATTCCTTGAGCCGCACATCCTTTGGAACCGGCTGTCCCTCGTACAGCAAGGAAGCGAGCAGCGGCGTTCCCGGCTCCAGCGATACCTTGGCATGCTTGCCGATAATCTCCTTCCGATTGGTCAGAATACCGGACGGAAGAAGCTCGGCGGGCATCGGAACCGCCTTGAGATCATCGGCTGTCAGCACAGCGCCAGCTGCAACAGTCCGGCTTGCTACCCACGCCTCCCTACTCTTCCTTTCCTGTTCCTGCTTCAACGTTTCAAGCTGCTGTTCATAGTATTCTTGCAGATGTTGCTGCTGTTGCTTCTGCTCGACATGCTGCACCAGCATGTAAACCGCCGCCGCTACCAGCAGCGCCATACTAACCGCAATGGCCCCAATGACCAACGTCTTGCGGTTGCGAGAAGTCCACGACATCGAGAACGACTCCTTTCTTCATTGGAAGGGATTGGACTTTCCTTAGCGGGCTTCGTCTCGCGACCGCGGCTTCTGTTGCTTCTCTGCTTGAAGCAGCGCCAGCTTCTCGGCTGCCCACGCCGGTGTATGCTCCGGTTTCAGGAAGCCCAACAGGTCTTCGCGGTTATAGCGGCATTCATCGCCGGAATAGAGCCTCATCGCGAAAACTGCACGGCCGCGTGAATGTCCTGATGCGCCGAAGCCGCCAATCACCCAGACCACTTGATGATCCGCCGTGCGAAACTCCGGTCGCAGCCTTTCCGGGCGAATCACAACCAGCCTGCCGCTCAGTTCATCCTCGCCCTTGATGGGCAGGCAATAGGCAGATAGAACCGGAGCCATTGGCTCTGGAAGGGCCGAACGCTCGGTCTGGAGCTTCTCGATCTCCCACTGCATCAGCTTGGTAAATTCCTGCATCGCCTGCAGATAGTCCACATATCCTTCTGCGCCATAATACTGGTCGATGCCAAACAAATTGTTCTGGTCGCAGTAGCAGACCAAATAGGGCTTCTCGGGATTCGTCGCGTCGATGCCCAAAATAACCTCGACCCGGCCAACGGGCAACGCCTGATAAACCTCGTAGTCGCCGGCCATTCGTTTCTCCTGCTCCATCGTCAGTCCCCCCGACTTCGTTTGCGTTCAGGCTTCTTGGGCACCGTACCAACGCTTTGTGCCTGCTTGCTAGACGGCCGTTCTTCCTCCTCGGACGGCTCGCTGTTTGTAAAGCCGGGCTTTTCCTTCATCAGCCGCTCATATTTCCGTCGTTTTCCTTCGGTAAAGTCCATCTTTAAAGCTCCCTTCTGCAAAATGGGCATAAAAAAAACCTCTGTCTGAGAGACAAAGGGCTGTATTAACGGTCGTGTTCCCGTTCTCGCTGTTTCCGGCGATACCAGTTTTCCAATAGTTGCACGAGCAGGTCTTCCTTTTGCTGCTCACTGAAATCTTGCGGAAAAAACTTGTCAATTCGTTCCTTGCGAATCGTCAGTTTTTCTTTCTGATTGGGTTTTTCCTCCGTCATAATGCCAAGGATAACGTCTCCGTTCAACTTACCATCCTGACTCAGCTTCTTCATGCGTTGTGCCTGCGCCAGCGAAGGCGTACAATCCTCGGCTTGCATCGTTTCCAGCAGGGCTTGCTGTTCTTTCTCGGCCAAGTAAGAGATTTCAACGGCAGGACTAAAAGCAATTTGCTTGTCGTCTACCATTTCGAGAATCTGTGGAACGAGTTCGGTTAAGCGGATATAGCGAGATATTTGATTTTTACTTTCTCCGACTTGTTCAGCCAGTAATTCTCTTGATTCTTTTCCGCCCAACTTCCGCCCAAGTTGGGCGGAAGTTATATCGGTACGTTGCCCCTGCCTTTTCATGGCTTCCAGCTTCATTTTGTATGCAAACGCTTTCTCGCTAGGTGAAACATACTCCCGCTGTAAATTACTGTCCACCATAATAATGGTCGCCTGATCGTCGTCCAGTTCGCGTACAATGCAGGGGATCGACTCCATACCGGCCAACTCGCTCGCCTTTTTCCGACGATGCCCGGCAACCATTTCAAAGCCGCCGTCCGTTTTGGGCCGTACCAGAACGGGCACCAGCACCCCGTATCGCTTCACGCTTTCCGCCATTTCCAGCATTGCATCGTCCGCCTTTACCTTGAAGGGATGATCGAGAAAGTCGCTAATGTCCGACAACGGGATTTCTTTGATTTGTTCCTTCTGCTGGGTATTCCGGGCTTCTTCTGTTGTAAACAAATCATCGACTGTGGTCAGCTTTATGCTGGCGCGCCGGTCTTCTTTCGCCGTCAATGCCCTGCACCTCCTTCGTTAATGCCACATAAGCCTTGGCGACTTGCCCGTTTGGGTCATGCGCATAAATGCTCTTGCCGCGAGCGCTCGTTTCCGCCGCGCGAATGGAAAGGGGGATTTCCGTTTGAAACACCCGCAGCTTGTCCCCATAGTCCCGACGCAGGACGAACGAAATATCTTTCGCAAAATTGGTGCGACTGTCTACCATCGTGAGCAATACGCCATCCACCACGAGCTTTTTGTTGATCTGGCGGCGAACGCGGGCAACCGTCTGCAATAACTGCGTCATCCCCTTTGCGGGCAAATAATGGGCCTGGACGGGAATAATGACGCTATCTGCCGCTGCCAAAGCATTAATCGTCATCATGCCCATGCTCGGCATACAGTCGATCAGAATGTAATCGTAGTTATCCGTTACAGAATCGATGTACGTGCGCAGGATGGTTTCTCTGCTCATCGTATTGACTAGCGCCACTTCAACGGCCGACAACTCGATATTTCCCGGCATCAGGTCGATCCCTTCGTGATGCTGCAAAATACCTTCTTGCGGATCATAGCTTTCTTCCGCCATGCATTTTTGCAGCATCGTCGCCAGCGATACTGGAAGATTGTCCGGCTCTTGGAAGCCGAGCGAATCCGTCAGATTTCCTTGCGCGTCGGCGTCGAGCAGCAATACCTTTTTTCCTTCCGCCGCCAAACCAATACCCAGGTTGACCGCTGTAGTCGTTTTGCCTACGCCGCCTTTCTGGTTAGCGAGAGCGATCACTTTGGCCATGTATTCAAGTCTCCTTTCAATAGAAGAAAGCCGGTCGCTCTGAGGAATCTGAGCACCGGCTTTTCAAGAGTATCTATATAAAAAGAGAACACCCCGCAAGGATGGCCTCTTGGATATTCGACCTCATCGTTACTTTCATGCATGCCTGTAAGAATCCTTGCGTTCTTGGTCAAGCTTGAACACTGCTTTTACGGCAAAAATGTTCGACATATGAGAGGCTTCTTGCATGTACTGAACGATTGCTAAGCTCTCACATGATTACGGGTTGCTCAATTATCTTGGAATCGCGGAGTAGGCTAGTTCGAATTTGAGCATGAAAAATTTATCCGGCGGACAGCGGCTGACTGTCCTCATAGGCGCTCAATTGCACCTCCCCCAGGATCGCTGCAGGCCGCCCCCATTGCGATGAGCTGTGGCTGGACGGAAGTATCATAATCCCGCCATGCAGATCATCGCCGAAAATGGAACCACCATTTCGCTATGCTTCACGGAATCGCTCTCATGTTATCCTGCATCTTGAAAAGGCATACAGAAGCAACATGGTCATGGCGCGTTTGCATACTGGCTTTCCTCTGAGGCTGCATGGGGAATGTACCGGACAAATTTGTATGTAGTTTTCAAGGAACAGAGCGGAGGGACAACGCTCCCTCTACAAGCCGTTTCATTTTTCGGGCAAAATCGGGTAGTTTGAAAAAAAGATTTTTAGAAAGGGGATCTTCGGCAGCTATTTAGAGGGAATTTGCGTTCTCCTGTCGAAATATGGAATATCAGACATACGGCGGAATACTGCTAGCTACGAGGGGAATGGAGATGAGTTGAAATGTATCTTTCTGAATTGAAAATTGAGAATTTCAGGATGTATGGCGAGGGAGATCAATCATTTGTTCTCCCTCTTCATCCTGGATTGACAGCGCTTATTGGTGAGAATGACGCCGGAAAAACAGTTGTTATTGATGCTCTTCGTCTCGCGGTGGGGACTCGTGATCAAGATTTTATTAGAGTGGACGAAGCGGATTTTCATCTGCCACGAGACAGCCACACACGTCGAACAGAGATTAGAATTCGATGCAAGTTCGATGGCTTGACACTGCAAGACAAGGCAGCTTTCGCGGAATATCTTACCTATGAAGATCGCAGAATTACAAAAACGCCTGTTTTATTTGTCAATTGGAAGGCACTAAGAAATTCAAGACAAAATCGATATACTTCAGTTGAAATTAGATCCGGTTTTTCTGGCGACGGACCGCCGATCGATCCTGAAGCAAGAAATCTACTTCGCGCTACATATTTGCGCCCGCTCCGCGATGCTGAGGGTGCTCTTTCATCAGGACGTAGTTCACGGTTAGCGCAAATTTTAAAACATACAAAAGAAGTTAAAGAGAATGGGAAAGATTTCAACTCTGATGAAGGGCTCGAAATTAATCCGCGTGAACTGAGTATTCTAGGTATCGGAGATTATACAAATGAATTGCTTGCTGAGCATCCAGCAATAAAAAAAGTCCGAGATCGACTCAATACCGATTTTTTAGAAAAACTTTCGTTTCACAAAAATAAATTGCAAAGTTCAATATCGGTAAGCGGGTTTACAAGTAGTTTAGATGTTCGATTACGCCAACTTCTTGAAAAACTAGAGCTTGATTTGCATGATGAAGGTATGCCCAAACCACCACCAAGTCGTGGGCTCGGATCAAATAATCTCCTTTTTATGGCTTGTGAATTATTATTGTTGGATTCACAAGATGAAACATTCCCTCTGCTCTTAATTGAAGAACCAGAAGCTCATTTGCATCCACAGCGTCAATTGCGTGTTATACAGTTTCTTCAGGAAAAAGTAAACGAATCACTTTCTAACGGCCAAAAGATGCAAATCATTATTACAACTCATAGTCCTAACTTGGCATCTGCAATTGATTTGGACAATCTTGTATTGTTACATAATGAAAAGGCATATCCTTTAGCACTCGGACATACACAACTCGAACGATCCGACTACGCATTTCTCAAACGATTCCTGGATGTCACGAAATCTAATTTGTTTTTTGCTAAGGGTGTAATTATTGTTGAAGGTGATGCAGAGAATATTTTATTGCCTACACTTGCACGATTGCTAGGTCGGGAATTTACAAGACATGGTGTCTCTATAGTTAATGTTGGTGGAACGGGACTACGACGTTTTGCTCGTATTTTCCAACGCAAACAACCAGATACAGAAGGAATAATGAATATTCCTGTTGCTTGCATCGCAGACTTAGATGTTATGCCAGATTGTGCACCGTCAATTATCAAAGGTTTGCATTCAAAAGAAGATTGGCCTGAAATTTCAAAACGTCGGTGGCGCGTAGAATGCGACTACACCTTAGAAGAACTCCAACAACATCGTGAGACTATTGTATCGAAAGCTTCAGGTCAGCGAGTTGCTACATTTGTTGCTGATAAATGGACACTGGAATATGACTTAGCTTATTTTGGCTTGGCCCAGGAGATTTGGATTGCTGCTCACCTAGCTGATGCAGATGAGCAAATCCATACAGGGAAAAAGACCAGTACAGCGGTCATACGTGCTGCAATCAAATCTTTTATTGCATTTAATAAAATGGATATATCCGTACCCGAAAAAACGTCGTATGTATATAAGTTCTTGTTAAGGTCCTCAGTTTCCAAAGCCACCACCGCTCAGTATCTTTCTAGTATTTTGGAGGCAAGACAAAGAAAAGGGCGACTTTCATCAGATTCTTTACGATCAAAGCTACCACCCTATCTTATCGATGCCATTAATTATGTAACTTCTGGCTAAAGTAAATGCATAAATTTCTAATTACTTAAATATGCTCTTGGATTGCGAGGGATCGCTTATGATTGGATCATCTCTAATAAATGAACTTCATGTATCAGACGATGATATTTCATGGGTCTGTAATCTATTAAAACTGCCTTCAACTGCGTTTTGCGGCGAGGATGGAAACGATCCTCGCCTTGAAATCCTTAAATCAAACGAAACATTAGATGTAGAAGCTTGTCCTGGAAGTGGAAAGACTACTCTCTTGGTTGCTAAACTAGCAGTTCTCGCCCGAAAATGGACGAGTACAAAAAGAGGACTTTGTGTTCTTTCACATACTAATGTGGCTCGACGAGAAATAGAACGTCGTTTAGGCAATACCACAGAAGGAAAACGACTGTTGTCCTATCCCCATTTTATTGGGACCATCCATGGCTTTGTGAATGAATTTCTGGCCATTCCCTGGCTTCGCTCTAAACCATACCCAATCAGAATGATTGATAATGAGGTGTGCCAAACAAAGAGATGGAGAAAGCTCCCAATTAGAACTCAAAGAGCTCTAGAGTACAAACATCATAATCAATCAATTTTAAGGATTCAAAATGTTGACTTCAGTATTGGAGATGTCAGTTGGGGAAGAAATTCTCAGCTTGGAAAAAACACGGATACTTATAAAGCTATACAAGATGTGTGTAAATCCACAGCAGAAGAAGGATTTTTCTGCCATGATGAAATGTTTGTCTGGGGCAAAGAACTTCTTGAAGACATCCCGGATATCCGATTAGCTTTTAGAGAACGTTTCCCGTTTCTATTTATTGATGAAGTTCAGGATACCAGCGAACTTCAATCAGCATTGCTTTACCAGCTCTTTATGGAAGGGGATTCCCCGGTTACACGACAACGCTTTGGGGATAGTAACCAAGCCATTTTTCAATATCAAGATGAGGCTCATGCCACCACAGACCCTTTTCCCGTTCAACGAATTCGTAGGGATATTCCTAACAGTCATCGTTTTGGCCAGAATATTGCCGATTTAGCTAACCCGTTGGCTCTTCGTCCACAAAATCTAGTGGGATGTGGACCTTCCAGCAAAATACCTAAAACCGCCACAGAGCATTACAATGCAATCTTTCTTTTTAATGAGGAGACGATAAGTAATGTTATACCAACCTTCGCTGAATATTTATCGGAGTTGTTTTCTGATAATGAACTAAGGGCTGGAACATTTGCTGTGGTTGGTGCCGTTCATCGTCCAGGAAATGCTGATGATCAGCTCCCCCGTTTTATTGGTCAGTACTGGCCTGAATATGATCATGAACTCACACCCACAGAACCAACACCCAAGACTTTCATTCAATATATTTTTTCGGGACGAAAATGGAGTGAGTCATCGGGGGAAGTCTATCACTTAATTGAAAAAATTGCTGAAGCAATTTTACGTTTAATAGGGCTTTCAAATCCAACTATGCAACAGGCTACTCGTAAGCGAAAACATCAACTATTGCTAAATTTATTATCAGAAAAGGTTGAGGGCTTGAATTTGTACATTTATCTTGTGAATTTCTTTGCTGTGGAGGGAAATCTCCCAACGATAAACCAATGGTATGGAAGATGGGTCGATATTATCAAAAAGATTGCTTCTTCGGTATTAGATGGACCAGTTGATGAACAGGTAGCAAGTGATTTTCTAACATGGAGTGTTACTGCTGAGCATAGCGAGGAAGTCGCTACTCCATCGCGAGATAATTTATTTCGTTATCCTGTTGATAACCCAAAGGTGCTCATTAAAGTAGGTTCAATACATTCAGTAAAAGGAGAAACACATACAGCAACACTTGTTTTAGATACTTTTTATCACGAACACCATTTAGTAAAATTGAAACCTTGGATACTGGGTACAAAATCAGGAGGACAACGAGAAGGAAGTCGTAATCTTTATCGATTGAAGCAGCATTACGTGGCGATGTCCCGTCCCAGCCATTTACTATGTCTTGCTATGAGAGAAGACGGTTTTAATAACGAAGAATTGACACAACTGAAAAACACAATTTGGCGTCCTGCTCGTGTTACTTCTAAAAAGCCAGAATGGATGTGACAGTTGAAATATGATTTGGTTAAACTCCCTACAAAACACTGTTGAAAAGAAGCCCATTGTAATCATGAAATTTGAAAGTGATGAATGGGAGCGTCTAAAGGAAACGCGAAGAGGGGTTAATGAATTTACTGTAGCACGTCCTCACTCGATTATCGATGCAGTGAGCGTACCTACAGTCTGCTTGATACAAGGAAACAATCAGGATGGTTCAACTTGCTTATACATTGGTTTGCTTGACTCTCGAAAAACAATAACTACCTTGGATTCCCGATTAAAAATTAAACGCTCACTGCCAATAAACCCCAACACAATTTTTGAGCTAATCCAGTTGGTAGCAAAAAAAAATCATAAAAGCTATTTGCAAAAAAAACTTGATACAAACGCTCCTGTGGTCTTACTCTCTCCCAAGTTAAGCAGTTACTTGATTAGGAGGATTGCATCTATTGAAACAAACCTCGGACCTATGCGAACCGTTGCTGAATCGCTATCTGTTCCTAAGGCATTTGATGGCCCAATAGCTTTACAAGAAGATGCAGTCCGAATGGCTCTAAAGGCATTTGGATTATCAACAAGTGACCAAGCTCAATCTTTAGAACTTGTCGAGGGAAAGAATACTTCTTTGGCAAGGGTTAGTATTACCGAAGACTCGGTAATTGAGCATGACGCTCGAAAAATCTCTGGCTACGATCTTGCTCAAAGTGACCTTACAGGTCGCGCTATATTCAAAAAAGATGGGCAATGGCTCGAAGTCTTCACAGCCAATCGCAGACCTTTGGAACATGTATTTGGTGTTGATTTGATTTATCTAAATGTCATAAAACAAAATATTGTGATGATTCAATATAAGATGTTGGAACCAAACAGAACTGCAGGTAATTTCGATTGGATCTACAGACCGGACGTACAGCTAAATGAAGAAATGAAAAGAATGCAGAAATTTAATATTGATCACGCTCCAGGTAAATTTGAGTATAGACTGAACCCTGGAATATTTTACCTAAAGTTCGTCAAACGAGATGGTTCCATGAAAAATAGTAGTATCATCACACCCATAGAGCATTTTGAGAAAATATGTATAGACCCTTCATATAGGGGACCTAAGAATGGTCTAATTATAAGTTATGACAAACTGTCCGGATGTTACCTACGCGAGAGTACATTTCTCGATCTAATTCATTCGGGTTACATTGGAGGTCACTCTACAACCACTAATCATCTAAGAACATTAATAGAAGAAGTGCTTAAGAATGACAGAGCAGTCGTCGCGGCGATTCAAAGTTCAGTGAAAATAGAGTAATATTAGATCTCTTAAGTGGGATATAGTTATGTCCGGGAGATAAATGTGGTTAGCAAGAATACTCGGTTTAATTAGGGCTTACTGCACGAATAGAAATTCCAATGTTTACAAGTGTTTAGCACCTCTTGTGTCGAAATTAAGTATAAGGAAAACGGGGACTTATTCGTTGCACTTGGAGGCGTCGAATTGTAACAGCGAACCGAAAGCCAAATGATTCTGCCAGCCCCCTTCCTTCCGTTCGGCGGAAAACTCGCAGAAGATAACCGTTGGGTGTTGCTCGCTCAAAACCGCATTTTTGATGGGCCAAAAATGGTTCGCATAATACATTGTTAGGCGGAGTCAATGGCTTCTTCGATCTATAAAAATAAAAGTTCTTCAAATTCATTAATTGACAGTATCCGATCACACTCTATAAAGTAAATTATAATTCTTGATAGCAAATCTCTTACTTCTATAATATGTTCTTGTATCTTATCCTCAGTTATCGCACTTCCGTGAACCGCTTTCGATCTGAAGTCATATAATTTCTTAATTTTTTGATGTAACTCGTATCTATTCCTGCCTCTTGCTTCAAGTAAGGAGGCTATTTGTGCTGATAATCTAAATCTTAGTTCAGATTGAACACCAAAGATCGCTTCGATTCCTGACCAGAGTAATGCAATAGTCATTCTTGTATTATGTTGTAAATGATGTGTTGTTAGGCTATCTATCGAAGTTCTAAATCTAGTGTCGGAGAGTAATTTAGCAAAGTTAAGATAATTATTATTAGTCCATGAAATATCATCAGATGAAATACTAGAATCTATCGAATGTCTTCTAGCTTTTGGATAATCCTCTATCACCCTAGTTTTAACCGATTTTTTTGGAGCTGCTGCAATGGTAGACCAAGAACGATTCAAAGCAACAGGAACAATAAAATCAACATTTGCCTTAATCCTTAAAGATGTGATAATCCACCAAGCAATATCAAAAACCCTCTCGTTGTACACCTCATTTGCTTTAACAAACAGTTCGTAGGACAAATCTCTTGAGTATCGTCCAACCAAAGAAACTTGATCACTTCGTTCTAACGCTGAAGCCAATTCCACCTCACCTGGGGGTTCAATAATCTTCTGAATTCTGCCGACTTCTAATTCCATTAATTCAAAAGCAGCAACAAAACCAAATAATCCGAAATACCAACCATCTTCACTGTATCTTACCTCCTGCGATCTTGATTCAGCACGAGATCTACGACTATCGAAGTATTGAAGTGATTCTTTGATTTCTTGAAAGTCCTTCTCTTTCATTTAGGGTTCCCTTCCTGAATTACTTGATATATTTTTCTCAGTTGAATTCGTTCAACACAGCATTACGTATTTCATATAATTCTCTCTAAACCAGTAATCTCTATATTCCGCTTTTTGTACAAAATCAAAATCGATATACTCACTAAACCCGACGCCTCTCGCCTTATTGACCGTCCCTAGGTTGCCAGTTAAGCTTCGCGAAATATTGCAATTTTCTATGGGTCTATCAGCTTTTAAGCTCAACACCGTAAGGAAGCAAATATCTTTCGAGTCCGAAGCATTTGCGGTGTTATGTGATGGTTCACTTCAGTCATTTAACACACTATTAATGACCTCTATAATCACTTCGTCTAACCAAATAGTCGCCTGTTTATAGTCTTCTAATACCCTTTTTAAAAGTAAAGATGGATGAGTTTTTAGGTTCAAATCAAAATTAGATAGCACAGTTTCATCAGGTGAATTACGATGAGTCATTTTATTTCTATAGTTATTTACTTCTTTATGATTTCCAATCCATCTCGTATTCCCTTCATAATTACCATCAGGAGTTTCGTTAAAGTAATCAATTAAGCTCTGAGCAGTTACTTTTGCAATTGAGTTTTCTGATTTCGAAAGCTTCTCAAAAAATCTATAATAATGAATTTTATTATTGTCTAGATCGCATTGATACAACAGGTTGTATATTTGAGCCAATATATCCCACAAAGTAGCTATTCTAAATATCCCATTTTCTATATAATAATATGCTTTGAATTCATCTTCAGAACCAGACTTAAACATTGAAAAACTGTCATAAACGTCTGTATTGTAAATTAACTCAATTGCTTTCTCAAGAGAATAGTTTATCTTTTTACATAGATTCAAGAAGGTTATTGTTAATGCTTTATATTCAAAAATAATGCTATACTCATTATCTCCCATTATACCCATAACCACTTTATTGTCCCCAAATTGCATCCCAAACTCATATTTATCAAAGTCAATGTCAAAAAGTTGACTTTTTAAATACTCAATTTCATGCTCTCTCATTAATAATCCTCCAAATCTTCTATCATCATTGTAACTAACTGTCACATAACTTGAAATTTACGTAATAATTCTCTCTAAGTCAGAAATATCTGTATTTCGCTTGTTATACAGATCTGGAGAAATGAACGCCTACCATGTTGCAATCAGACTTCCCGTGGCTCCAACTCAACCGTTACCGACTCTCTCGCCAATGCCTTTGTACCATTCTCATCTTAACACGACAATTGGAAATATCACACAAAAGGAGGTACAGGAATCAAATCAACTCTACTACCTCCCTGTGTTCCTATACACTTGATTGTTGCTAGACACTAAGCATCCTTCGACATAATTTCAAGTTCTCTTTCGAAAATTGCCATGAGCTTCTTATTAAAATCATTAAATGATTGAAGCTGTTGAATTCTCGAATTAATCAGCTCTCTCTTATTACTCTCACTCGTCATCTCGTTATCTAAACCATCCTCGGTTAGAAACTTCACAATAACCGAGCTTTCCTTTTTATCTAAACCAACAGTGTTTTTAATCCAACTCTTTGTTTTATCGTCAGTTGCACATAATGCTGCTTGTTTGAAAACATAATCGAGCCAAATTCTAGCGACTTTATCAATGCCTGACGCAACATCTAGCCAATATTTCACATCCTCTGACACGTTTCCTTTAGGGGAATCATCAAGATTTGCCCAAAAAAATGGTTCGTCCTTTTCTGGGTCCAGTCTTTCAAGCGCTCGAAAAATGGGTTCAAAATTTTCAAAAGGACGTCGTCCACGAGGAAAACTCTCTTGATGTTCCCATAGTTTTAGAATAGTTTCGAAACAGTTCTTCTCTGCAATAGCTTTACTATTTGCAGTTGCAGTTTCAGCAACAACTATCTGCTCAGCCACATAGTGAGCCATCCAACGAGCAAACGTATCGACACTGTTATCTAAGCCAAGTTCAGTGACTAACGCCTTTCCCAAATTCATAATACGATTCCGAGCTTCTAAGTCTTCCATCGGCTGAGAGGATAAAAAGCTTGTTGCGCGGCGGGGTATACTCGTCACTGTGCTCCCTCCTCGTGTACGGCTTTTGCTTGTATTCTCGATCAATCTGGACTTCAAAGATAATCTCACACTTAAAAATACTACATACTTTCCGCAAAAAAGAAAGGGAAGCACTGAGTCGATTTCCCTTATTCGATGGATCTTGATCCGGAACTGATCTACTGGCACTCCAAATCTCACAGTTTACACACGGATCGTTACTTTCTGGAGAAAACCACATTCGCTGTTCGTAATCACACGTTAAATTCATTTTTTCAACAATTGTTTGTCCAATTACATATGGTGGAAAGTCTATATCTGCTGCAAGAGGATCAAAACGATCTAGACCCGCAGAAGTGTCAGACCTCAATACCCAACCTTTAAGTTCAAATGGATATTCGGTAAATTCCATATCCTCCTCCTGATACTCAGGGAGTTTGAAATCATGAGGGCTTGAACATGCGATTAATGCATTCATTAATGATTGTGAACCTTCAGGTAAAACAAGCGCGCTGGTAACATAAGAATGTGCTTTACGCTCACTATCGCTCACATCCCTAGAACCATATACATTTAACCAAATCTCTCCATCTCGTTCGAAGACGACTTCATCAAAAAAATCATACGTTGATACTTCAGACTTCCAGTTTTTATCATCTGATTTCAACAACCATTCTCGCGGAAAAAGTGGCACAGGATCACGTCTGTCAGAAAGCCAATATCCATCTTTTCGTGTTAACACATGCCGTTCGAGCCAACTTCCCCACTCATTTTCACGCCATTCCCTTTGATGAACGATGGGCATTTTCTCTAAGACCTTGGCTGCGACTACAAACATCGAATGATAGGAAAGATAAAAACGATAATTATCTATGTGAGGGTAACTGTAATGACTATGCCAAGTTCCTCGCCCATTTTGTTCAGAACGCCATAACGCAGCACGTGGATCGTTATCGTTCTTTATTCGCCACTCCTTGACGATAACTTCCGTTGCCAGTTCCTCAACCTGTTTTGACTTTAGGCCAAATACATCACCAAGTGGCTCAAACCAATAACTATCAAAATCATACCCATGATGAAATTTCAAACTTTTATCAATCAGCCCAGCACGATGCCAGTAGCTGTCGAATAAATCATTATAACCGACATTCTTAATAGGAAATGAACTGACTCCTACTTTATTCAGTTGCTCAACAGTATCGCCATTATAGGTTCCTGGATAAGCCCTCTCGATATTTAGAGCAACTTCACTAGAAAACTTTTGAATAAGAACATGAACAAAGTCCCCCAGTGCATGTCGAAGGAAAACCGCATGATGTTTCTTTATGATTGATGGCTTACTAATAGATACCCGTGCAATCGCTATTAACAAATACAATCGCGCATGTAAACTATAAAAGGGAAGTTTATTATTGCCATAGGCATCCACTTTATTTCGCTCTAACCACAGAATTAAAGCATCGATCTCTGCTTCACAATCTAATGCTGCTAATCTGCGCACCGCGTGCGCGGCTCGCCATCGTATTTCTGCTCGAGGTGATCCTAGAGCCGCCCAAATGAATCCAGCAAACGCTTCATTTTTTTCTAAAGGCGGTACCAGCCAATCTGACCAAGGACCATCTGCAAATTCATCATCCACATGCAATTCGAAACGGCTTAATGCAAATGCAAGTGTTCCTTTCGCTTCCTCCGGTGAGATTAGACTTGAAGCCATTTGTGCAAACCCAAAGAACGTGCTGGCATTTATCAGATCCCCACTAGTGGACAAGCCTTCAAATATCCCCTTTTGCATCGACTCCTTAGTGTGTTCATCCGTATAAATCTTCTCTACAAAAAAGTCCAATGTGCCTCGTTCAGTGAATCGATAGGCAAACCGCCGCGCAACATCTTCCAGTACACCAGACCATATTCGCTTGACACTGACTTTGTTCATCCACTCTTGAGGTACAGTGGAAAGTGCAGCTTGAATGTCATATATATCAGCACAATCCACCAATACTATTTCGTTTAAGACTTTGACCGCATCGCTATTATCAACGCGCGAATACAATTCATTCCAAAAGTCGCGACGATTATACGGTCTAGCTGTAGCTTCATTGAATCGATTTAACGCAATTTGGATTCCCGAATATGAAGTTAACTCCACACTATCGAATATATTTTCAAAATTAGTTTGTTGTTCACTTTGGTGAACAGTGTGGGGGTCATTTTTTACCTTTTTTTCTGTCCTTGATTTATGGTTTTCAGCATGAAAAGCAATTATCTTGTCTAATTTATCACTCTTCATACTATGTTTCCGTGCTACCCTTTCAAGAATACTCCAATTCGTTTCTGAAGCTTCACTAAGTTCAAGGTCATTTATCACTGCCTCCAGTATGCTTTGACGCTTTTTTTCGTCCTGTTCATTCTCTATGCAAAGTTCCGCAAAGCCGGCAATTCCATAATCAACAAAAAAGGCAGACAGCGACCATGCGACTGAAGGAGAAATGGATTTACTTATTACGATTTCTTCGGCTAAAGCTGGAAGCTGCCGATCAAACCATCCGACTTCCCGATCACGCCATCGACTTAATGCAGCCAGAGCTGAATGAGGATTCAATCTAACGCAAATTTCAATAGCACCGTTTCGATCCCAATGCTTCTCACGTACAACGTTCTCTCCAATCAGTTCAGCACAACGAATAAACCGATATGCATGTTCCGGAGACACGTGCTCGCTTTCCGCACTACGGTTAGCCAACGCTACTAACGCCATCCATCTTTCGACGATTTCATCTCCAAATTTTGAAACAGCTTCTATGGCATCATTAAAATAAACTGCAGCATCATCCATGTCGGCAGAAAGGACCGCTCGAGCCAGGTCGATCAGCAGCTCGGCCCTTGTTTCGGTTTCCAAACTTGAATCTGAAATAATCTCATTGATAGCGGCTTGTTCCAAATTGATTTTTATTCCCGAAAGATGTTCATTACGTATTGCCGAGCGTAAAGCTCCAATTCGATCTTGAATGAGTATTTGCCGGTTTTCTTTCAAATGATCCACAAAATATTGATTTACTTGACTGGTATCTGCTTTGGATAAATACATCAATACTTCTATCTTTACTCTAGATATTTCATAAGGAATAGCGTCATATCCTTGATATCTTTGGCCGTGAGCTTTTGTTGAAAGACTATTTGCATTCTCTATCGCTTCAGACATATTTGAGTAATCATTCAATAAAATGCGTATGCGGACAAAGTACCACGGTAAAAGCCTTCCAACTATTCCCTTAAACTCTTGCACACTTTGATCAAAATTGCGTCCTTTCCTTTCTTCCAGAATCATACTCGGAATTAGATTATTTATATCCAGTTCAAAATTATTTAAGAGTGCACATTTTAAGGCTACAGCTCTTAAATAAGCTTCGCGCTCTATTGATTGATGATTACTTGTAAGAGCCATTGGAGCTCGTTCTGGACTATAGTGCCTAAGTACTCTAAGTATTTGTTCCTTAGGTAATTTATTGGCTGCACATACTTCCAAAAAAGATACAATGGCCGAAAGGGTTGTATCGTTATAGGCATATTCCGGTCTTGGTATACGAGCCGGATCTGATGTAAGTAAAATTAAACTTTCTTTTAAACAGGATGCATGAGGAACATAGCCCACTTTAAGTAGCTCGTGTACCGTCGCAATCACTAAGTATTGTTCACGCGGAGCAACCTTTATCAAGCTTTGAGCCACTTCTAATTTCCCAGCATCAATAAGCCGCTTCACAAACGGTCCTGTTATTCGGTAAGTGACATTGTTAGGGCTCCAGCCCAAAAGGAATTCCGCAGCATCTTCTATTCCGAATAGATGAAAATGGGCATTTGCCAACTCTACAATATCATCATATTCTAGACGTTCTTGGTTGAATTCTTCTTTTCTTTTGCGACGTTCTTCAAAATACAAACGAAGCCAATTGTGTGCTGCCCTAATATATCCCCTTGCTTCTCCTTTTAAATGCGGTACGGTAGCCAAAAGAGACGCCGAGTATATGTTGCTGGAGCCGTCCCATTTACCTCTTATACTGCGTCGAAATGCGTATTCTTGCACCTTCTCCACACTTTGCAATGGCGCAATTAAATCAACGTTCTTTCTCAGTATTTGAAGTTGTCGATTCATCCCTGCGGTTTCTTCACCCGCACGAACTGCAAGCTTAATTGCATCTGCATACCGTTCTTGCCTTAAAGCAGCTTTATATGCGAACTGTAACCGATACAACCGAATGCTTCGTACGTCAATTGGATTGTTTTGGGGTAATAGTCGATCAGAAAGAGCCAGATCCATTAACTCATCATAGTTTCCCGACTGTAAAAGTAAAGAAGGAAGTGCCGTAGCCACATACGAGCTGCCTGCAGCAAGTGGCCTCAGGTGATCGACGTAACTATTTATCAATTCCTTTGAAGCGGCGAATTTCTCTCTGAACCAAGTTTCAGTTGGCTCATCTCTAAATTGCACGGATGTATCTGAAATCCAGAGCGGTCTCCCTAAATCCGCCACAAAGCTTCTGACAGTTGCTTTATCCGTTTCAGCTGCCGCCGCGAGTACATCTAGAGGTATGAATGGCGGCAATGTAGCAAGACCACTACAAATCGATTCAATATATTTCTGATAATCCTGGGGATGCCTATCTACAACTGTAGCAATAGCAATATCAAGCTGATTACTAATTTGATCTTCAACCGTTGTTCCCGAAGGACCAAGGCTTTTTAAAACCTCCGTCAACGTACTATGCCCAGCATTTAGTGCATTCGCTTGAACACGGGGATTCGCACTTGTTAATCGATGAAATTCTTGACCGTCATCGTGTGAAGCGTGTGAAAAGAAACTTCTCAGATGCAATAATGATTCTTCTTCGGAAAAGGCAGGTAGCTCAAATTGCGGGATAGATGCTTTAGGACGCAATAGATGTATTCGTTCTGTTCTACATAAAGCAACCAAAATACAACCTTCAGGAATCGATTCTCGCATTAGTTCATGAACAAAACACGGCTCATTAACTTCCGCTGCAGCCATCTCTGCATTATCAGCTGCATCCAGAAGGATAATCATCTGTGCATCATTCTTGGTTTTCTTCAACACCTCTAACGTAAATGTAAGTCTATCCAGAAACTTTCTCATAATATCTTTTTCACTCGCACCATGCTGTACAATTAACGGGTCACATAATCCTTGTGCCGCTAATTCGTTTACGATCTGGACCAATGCATCACTATGCTGATGTCGATGCTCACTTCGATTTCGATAGCGCCCTCCCCCAAAACAATCATATATGATACCAATAGAGCCGGTTGGTAACATCTTTACAACTGTACGCGCAAAAACAGTTTTTCCAATACCACCTGAAGCATGGACGATCACCGGCGAAGTCTGGCTCATCATGAGATTAAGCAATTCGTTATACTGAACTCTCGGAACCATTTCTCTCAGCTCTTCAAATTCAGGTGGAGCAGGAAACAGTTCTCTCTCCGATGTTACCTCAAAATATCTAAGGACTTCTTCACGAACAATCGGCTCCTTGTTATGAGGCAACGCCTTCTCTTGAACTAATGAAGTAATATGATTAATTTGAGAATTGTTAACGGTTCCCGCGAGTAGTTGAGATATCTCCACGCGAAGTTCATGCTTTTGAACGTTATAATCTCCTTCGCTATCAGCAAACTCAAGATTCAAACAAAATTTCTTAAGCTCATCATCTTGTAAATTCACGTATTTCGAAAGTGTATTTAAAAAGCGCTTGTCGACTTGATCTCCACTTATAACGTTTTTTATGTTCTCTTTTACTTTTTCGGAAACTGGTCTGTTTGAAACCAACACAAATGATATGTTTACAGAAGCCATTAAATTATCTTTAATATGTTCATTGTAACGCTTAGCAAATCCCTCTATAGTTCCTTTTAAATCGCTCAGATTAAAGGACTGATCCTTTCTAACGGTTGTGTGTTTCAGTTGATAATAAAATATTCTATCTAAATTACCTTCCAATGAATTTATATATTCTGATACATCAATGACATACTCTCCTGCCATTTCCCGTTCTTTTGAGCCCTCAATAAATATATGGCGAATCAGTGATTTAGGAGATATCATTCTAAGGCAGCGACGAGCAGCCCAGCGGTAGTGAAAAACATCACCTGCCCGTGAATAACGAACCAAATCCTGATCCACTGTCCCTGCCCCCTTAAAAGAATGTATTAATATCCCTTGTAATGTTATTGTTAATTTCTGATCCTACGTTTTAAATGAACCTTATGAAGGACATTTCCTCTTGCCCAAACTTGCCCGTCATTCAATTCTGCCCGATACTTATTACCAAGTGTATCTTCCAGTAGTAATTCAAAATTAAAAGTCTCATTTGTATATCCATTTTCATTTAAACCTAATGTTACGCAATTTGTAGAACCTAAATCCACAATTAAAAAACCTGTTTTTTCGGAGAACCTGGCTAATTCTATTTGAAAATCGACACCTTCATAATGATCGAATCCATATACCTGATGCTCTGTTAATACACTTCCTGTAGAATCTTTAATAAACAGTTTCCCATAGTCTATTAGTATTGGTAGGCTTGTTAAGTTCCGCAAGGACAATTTAATTGATGCGTTACCATCACGATCATTGATTGAGCTTAGTAATGGGTCTAGAAAAGTAATCTTGAATTCTTCTCTGTTTGAGTAAAATAAATCAAAATCGCTTCTAACAGCTAAAGTGTTTATACTTCCTTTTCTTATAAAGCAATGACCGCTATGCAGGTTTCTGTAATCTTTTTTCATCATGTATGGTTGTTTAGTATTATTATAAAATTGAAACACTCCCAGTTTTACTTGATTAAAGTCTATGATTAGGAAGTTAAAGTTAATGTAGGGATCCACATTTTCAAATATAAACTGCTGATATTCTGCACAATCCTTGATCTCCGTTGGTGGGATACCTACAACCTCTCTTGAAAGCCCTGGTGTATCCTTCACTCCAATTATGATGTATTTGTCACCGGAATAATGCGAATTTGCCATTGCAATAAAATCTTTTAGTAAAGAAACTTTATCACTATACTGCTCAGCCTTGAAATCAAGATACTCGCTCTCTACACCATTCAGTATGAGTTGTGATAATAATTCTTCCATAATTACTCCCTCACCACTTTGCATTATTTCATCAAAGATTATCTACACTGGTATTGAATAGAAACCAGGTTATCTACTCTCTATTTGAATTACCGCAGCACTGTCTTCAGATATCGATTAAAATATCGTCTACTAGAAAAGACCTAGAATGATTTATAACTAACGAACTAACTTCTATACTCCAAAGTTCGACACAGCCCTTTGTTATTCCTCCCTAATATCTCCATTTCTCTACTCACTGCTTCATGTGGCTGTTTGCCACATCAAATGCAGGAAATCTTCTTACTTTCGTCGAAGTACATTGAATGTTAAAAATTATTCTAAAAAAGTTTTTAAGAGGTGCAAATGAATAAAAGTGTGGCCATTTTTGAAAATATGCTAAAATCACAAAATACTCATATAAATTTGATTGAAAACTTCACTCATCTTAGAGGATATCATGGTTGCCGCCCTACTTCTGTAGAAAGCTATTATCAAAATGGAATAATACCCATTGAAAAAGAATTCGCAAAGCAAGACGCAATCATTCGTTTGTGTAATGAACAAGTTTCAGTAAGCAAAGTATTGAGTACGTTTGAAACAGCTTGGAGTACACTACCTCCTTCAGATAAATCAGTGTGGCTTACATTTTCTCAAGAAGAGCTTATAAACTTTTGTGGACATTATTTAATCTACGGGAGTGAATTCCTATGCGGGATAGCAGCACAATTATTCTGTCAACATAATTTAAAGAAAGTCGGCACACCTACTATTTTCTTCTGTGACATCCCACTTTCAAACATTCCAGTAAATTATTTATCAGATATTGAGCAGAAATTTAGAAGACGGGACGCATCTGGTGGTTTTCGAGTCAATAATAAAGTACTGCCTAAAGAAATAGTCGGTCATTCACACCCAACCTCTATTCCCGACCCAATAAATGGTGGCATCTATCATTAACATCGACTCACTATAACGTTGGAATGGCGAAAAGCCTTATAGGACGAGGGGCTTCGGCATTTCGATGGGCCAAAAATGGTTCGCATAACACAGAGTATTACGAAAGACCACCTTCATTCTGAAAGTGGTTTTTCGATTTTTTCTCTTGATTACCCGATTTCACCCAAAAAATGAACAGGATAATGAAGGCTTATATATCGCTCACTCCAATTTGTGAGAAAACTTGAATCAACCAATTAAGGAGAACCTTCATGTCACATGAGGAGAATCAATCCATTTTAGAATCTGATCCGTATCTTCTCCTTTTTCAGTCCATGCCTGATGTCGTAACGGTCGAGCAAATGTGTATGATGCTAGGAGGCATTAGTACCAAAACGGGCCGTAAATTACTCCAATCGGGGCGTATCGCTCATTTTCGCATCGGTCGGTTTTACAGAATTCCGAAACTGAGCATCATAAATTATTTACGGGAAATCATTACCCCCAGCAATTGCTTCGATGCTTTAAAGCATTGAAATATCTTTTCATTGCCTGTTATAATTAAAGCGTCGATGGTAGGTTGCCGGGGCTGCTATCCTGGAGGGATATGAAATGGTAGCAGGCCACTTGCAAGAAAAGAAAGGCAATTATTACATTGTTCTGAATTACAAGGATGAGGCGGGCAAGCGAAAAACCAAGTGGATTGCAACAGGGCTGCCAACCAAAGGGAACAAGAAGAAAGCGGAAGCAATGCTTCAAGACGCACGGAAGAGTTTTGAAACTCCTTCAGAATCCGCTGATAAGGAAGCTACGGTCATTGAGGAAAAAACAACACCAGCGGAGGATAGTCCAGCCGGTATTCTTTTCGCCGACTTTATGGAGCAATGGTTGGAAATGATGAAGCATCGTGTCGAAGTCACGACTCATGCCGCATACACCTTTGGTGTTAATGGTCGCATCGTTCCTTACTTCCGCGAAAAGGGCTTACGACTACAGGAGATTCAACCAAAGCATCTGCATGACTTCTACCAGTACGTATTGAAGGAATTCAAGCTCTCTACAAGTACCGTCCAGCACTTCCATGCTTATATCCGTCAAGCGCTGCAACACGCGCTTAAAATGGACATGATCTTAACCAATCCGGCTGATAAAGTCGAGCGGCCCAGAAAGAGCCACTTCACAGGGAGCTTCTATCGGGATCAGGAGCTCCATGAGTTATTCGAAGTAGTAAAAGGCGATCCCATCGAGCTCGCCGTTCTGCTGGCCGCTTTCTACGGGTTGAGGCGCGGTGAAATCGTCGGACTCAAGTGGCAAGCGATCAATTTTCAGAATCAGACACTAACGATCCAGCATACGGTCATTCCCGTATCTTATGAGGGTAAACTAATCACGGTCGTTAAGGACCGAGCAAAGAATAAATCCAGTCACCGAACGCTCCCACTCGTTCCAGCATTTCAGGAACTACTTCTGCGACTGCTGGAGGAACAACAGAGAAATAAGCTGCTCTACAAAAAATCGTATTCCGATGAATACGCAGATTACATCTATGTGAACAAGCTGGGGGAGCGAATCAAACCGGGGTATATTACGCAACACTTCCCGATTGTACTGGAGAAACACGACTTGCGCAGAATTCGGTTTCACGATCTTCGGCATAGTTGCGCCAGCCTTCTGCTGGCAAACGGTGTAGGGATGAAGGAAATTCAAGAATGGTTGGGGCATAGTCATTACTCCACAACAGCAAACATCTATGCTCATCTGGACTACAGCTCCAAAATGTCGTCGGCGCAGGTCATTAGCAACACGTTGCAAATTCCCGGCATGCAAAAAAGATCTTGAACACCGTCTAAAGAGACGAATTCAAGATCTTAGATATTTAAGGTGGTGCGGTCGAGAGGACTCGAACCTCCACGGGTGATTAGCCCACACGGACCTGAACCGTGCGCGTCTGCCAATTCCGCCACGACCGCAAATTTTCGCCTCAGCCTGTGTCTCGGATAAAAGAGAGAACTACAGGAGAGAATTTAAAAGTGTAAAGCTGATAAAACCGCGTAACCACGGGCATCTCGGAGAAATACAAGCGCCCCACGCACAAGTACCTGAATCCAGCGCGTTATAGAAAACCAAGTGAACCGTCTTCCGCCAGCAAGAAGGGAACATTTGCTGCTTGATCGGAGCTTCTGTTCAGTAAGCTCTCATCCCTTGACAGCGCCCGCCGTCATACCTTCGACGATGTATTTTTGCGCAACGGCATAGGCGACGATAATCGGAATCGAGGCGATGATTAATACGGTAAACACCTTTTCCCAGGAGGTATTGTAGAGTGAATTGAAGGCATATACGGACATCGGGATCGTGTACTGAGACGAGCTTTTCAAATAAAGCAGCGGTCCGATAAAATCGTTCCATACCCCGAGCAAGCTAAAAATCGATGCGGTGGCAATGATCGGCGTGAGCTGCGGAAATATGATTTTAAAAAATAGCTGCCAGACCTTGCACCCGTCGATAATCGCCGATTCGTCCAATTCTCGCGGGACCGTTTTTATAAAGCCGGTAATCAGAAATACAGCGATCGGAGCGCCTCCGGCAATGTAGATGAGGTCGATGCCGACAAAGGTTCCGTAAAGCCCCAGCGCCTTTAGCGTGTAAATCGTGGGAATCATAAACCCTGAAGGGATAATGCCGAATACAAAATAATTGTACGCCAGCTTGGTAAGCGACGATTGCCTTCTGTCAATAATAAACGCGGTCATGGAGGCCAGAAATAGCAGACTTCCGACGCTTGTTGCGGATATGATCGTGCTGTTTTTCAAACCCCGAAATAAATTCGCTTCCTTGAACACTGTCGCATAGTTATCGAATCGAAGGCTGCTCGGCCAATTAAAGTTCAGCATCGTTGCTTCCCCGGGAGATTTTAGAGAAGTCAGTATCGCAAAATAAAAAGGGATTAGGATGACCAAGCTTAATAAAATCATGGACGTTTCGCTTAAGCGAAAGGCAAGCCGCAGATTGTTTCTCTTATTCATTATAACTGTACCTCGTTTTTCCTTAATACTTTAAGTAACGGAAACGCCAGTAAACAAACGATAATGAATAAGACCAAGCTAATAGCTGTCCCATAGGCGTACAATTGATTGCCCATCTGGAAATAGACTAGAGAATTGATTACGTATGCCTGATTTCCCGAGAGCAAGTACGGCAGATCGAAAACCTTTAAGCTGCCGACAAGCGACAGCACCATGCTGATCGTTACCGCAGGCGCAATAAGCGGCAGCGTGATATGTCTGAAGTTTTGCCAGGCATTCGCTCCGTCGATCCTGGTTGCTTCCTTTAATTCGCCGGGTATCGATTTTAAGCCGGCCAAATAAATCGTGGCGGTAAACCCCAGAAACATCCAGATGTTGATCGCGCTGATGACGTAAATGTTGATGCTTCGATCTGTCAGCCATGGACGAATGAAATCGCTCATTCCGACGGCCGTCAGGAAACGGTCGAACGGTCCGCCCGGATAAAAAATAGCGGAAAACGTAAAGCAAATGATCAATGCGCTGAATATGCAAGGAATAAAAAAAGCGCTCCTGATGAACCCCTTGAATTTAAATGGCAGATTAAAAACAAGCGCGAGGAGCAGGCCGAAAATATTCAAGAAAATCGTAACTGCGAACGCATATTTAAACGTGTTCGCAAAGGCCATTCCTTCGCTTCCCGACGCGCCCATCAGTTTGGTTTGCGCATAAATATTTTCAAATTGATACAAACCGACGAATTTCACCTTGAAGATGCTTCCGCTTGCCGCCGTCCAATCGGTAAAGGACATGAACAAGCCCATGATTGCCGGAATTAAGGAAAAAACAGAGTAAATCACGAGCAAGGGAAGCATATAGCGATAGGCATAATATCGTTTGGTTATGATGCTGAAAACCACCTTTTTTGTCCTCGAGAAGAGTAATCGGAGGATTACTCTTCTCTGCCGACCGTTTAATATTAGAAGCCGGGAATATGGTTATCTTTGCCCGATTTTATATATTGCAGCTGCGCCTCCTGCAAAGCCTTGTCCACGGATTTGATGCCCAGGATGACGCCCGGCAGATCGAACCCGATATTGATGCCCGGCGTGACCAGATTCGAATAGAAAGGAACCGTGTTCCCCGCTTCAACATACTGCACCATTTCTGCCGTTCCCGGATCGAGCGTCGCATCTACGCCATTATATGGAGGCAAGGATTTTAATTTGCTGTAGTAGCCGTTCAGCACTTCATCCGAAGTAAGGAAGCTGAGGAAATCCTTTGCCGCATCTTCATGTTTTCCCTTGGCAATCGCAATGCCCCGTGCCAGATCGACCGGGACTACAGAATCGTCATCCCACGGCAGTCGGAACATCCCGATAAAGTTTGCGGCATCCGGGAACTTTTGCAGCACTGCCGGTATGAAGGAGTCGAACTGGGTAACCATAGCGGCCTTCCCTTGTCCGAAGGCGGCAATTTCCATGTCATAGGTAGCGGAAGCCGCATCCTTATTCATGTAGCCCTTCTCAAACAGCTCATGCTGTCTGGTCAACAGCTTTTGCGCCTCGGCCGACTTGGTAAAATCAAACGTACCGTCATTCATCTGCTGAATGGCGCCTTTCTTCGTAAACTCATTGGCGAAACCGATGAAATTATAAAGCAAAGGCGGCCAGCTATCCTTCAAGCCTTCGACAATGGGCGTAACCGAGGCATTTTTCAATTTCTCGCACACCGCCAGAAATTCCTCATAGGTCGTAGGCACTTGAATGCCGTTTTGTTCAAATAGCTGTTTGTTGTAAATGACCCCGACCGTATTAAAGCCGCCTACAGGCACTTCATAAACCTTCCCGTCGGCTTTCAGCCAAACCCCGCTATCCATAATCGATTTCGATATTTTCCCGATATATGGCTCGTTGGACAAGTCGACCAGCAATTGATCCGCTTTCATTTGTTTCAACGAGGCCTCGCTGCTGTAAAGAAACAAAATGTCCGGCAATTCGTTCACTGCCGCCTTCGTGGTCAGGGCATCGTTAAACGCTTGACCGCCGGGCGTAATTTGGACATCCAGCTTATTGCCGGATTTCGCTTGGTACTCGTCCATCACCCATTTAATCGAATCGTCGTACCAGTCCTTGTTGATAATGACGCTTAAGGTAACGCTTTCTTTTTTGGCCGGCGCAGAAGCCGTTTCTTGACTCGGCGAACTGTCGCCGGACGCAGAGGAGCTAGAAGCGGCGGGCGAGTTTTTGCTGCAAGCTGTCAGCGCCAGGGATGTGAGTAAGGCAAGAATGACCATCCTGCTAATCATTTTTTTGCTCATTTTGACCCTCCATTTTATAAAGTGAGTGGGCAAGCTTGCCACTGACTTCAGTATAAGAAGTATGTTTGATTCGATAAATGGAGGATCTCGACTCGCCTGTTTGTATTAATCTGCAGCAGGCTGACCGTTCGTACATAACACAAGCCTGTACTCGCTCGGGGTTTTCCCCGTTATCGACTTGAAGACGCGGCTAAAATAATATTGATCGCTGAACCCGGTCATTTCCGCAATATCCTTCAGCATTATCTCGGGATAATCCTTCATATAGGTTTTCGCCTTATCGATTCTCAGCTTGATCAAGTAATCGATTAGCGAATTTCCCGTCATTTTTTTAAATAATTTGCTTAAAAACGACTCGGTTACGCCAAAAATCTCTGCCGTTTCCTGAAGCGATATTTTCTGATCCAGATGGTTGGACAAATATTCCATTACCTTTTCCGCCATCCGTTCGTATTTTTGCAGATCTGTATCCGCTTCTGCTTGTCCGTCCGGTTTTAGCAGCGCAGGAATCATACTTAAAAACTCTGCCAGCAGAAGGTCCATCCGGTTGCACAGCAAAAAAACTTCATCAAGCTTCTCTTCAAAATGCGAAAGCGGGCGTTCCCTCATGATCTCGCTATTGTGATAGCAGATTCTGATCACTTGCGTGAAATGGCTCTCCAGCATCCGCTTCGTCACAGACCTCGTGTTCCAGGCCTCGAATTGTTGGATCAGCTCACGCTGAATCAGCTCGGCTTTCCCGCTTCTGCTGAACAGAGTCAGCTTCTTTTCCAGCTCCGGGCGCAAAATAACCGCGTCCGCCCCGGCTGCATTGGCTTGCGTGTCCGTTAGAACTTGACTCGCACCTACAACAGCGCGCTCCAAAATGAACTGTCTTAGCTTGTGCACGGCGGCTGCGAGTTGATTTTTCTGAATGTCAAACGGTTCAAAAGCAATCGTTGCATAATCCTCGCCGCCAACCAATTTTTCTAAAATATCATTTGCAAATGTATGGAGCCGCTGCTCGCTCTGCTTATCCGGGCGCAAAATGACGATTTTTTCGTTCGGAAATTTCCCGTCCAAAATCCAATACTTGTGCTTATTGTTGATTAGCCTGTTTTGCAATAGCTCATCGAAATTCAGATCCCACATCAGATGATGAATTTTATAGAGATACTCCTCTGAGCCGCGGAAATGGGTTAAAGGATTATTGATGCAAATAAAGGAAATTTCATAGCGATCCGATTCAAGCCTCTCCAGCATGGAAGCATCGGCATTGAAATTGATGACTTTATTGAAAATATTTAAAGATTGCTGATGTCTTAGTTCGATCAGCTTGGCTTCCAGCTGCCCAAGCGCCTCCGCCAGCTTATCGAATGACAGCGGTTTCAATAAATAGTTTTCAACGCCGAGTCGGATCGCTCGCTGGGCATATTCGAACTCATCATAGCCGGTGGTTATGATACAGTGGATATTCAAACCGCAGCTCTTTAATTTTTTGATTAGTCCCAGTCCGTCCAAAATCGGCATTCTAATATCCGTAATCAAAATGTCCGGCCGCAATCGCATCATTTCTTCGTAAGCTTGCTCGCCGTCGAATGCCTGCCCGACCACTTCGTACTCGCTGCCGAGCCGTTGAATATTTTTGACCAGATTCCTTAACAAAGGCGGTTCGTCCTCTGCAACGAAAACTTTATAGCTCATCCAAGCTCCCCCCAAAGGTAACGGTAAGTCCGCCTTCATCATTATTTTCAAGCTTGAAATAAAAGGAGTTAAACATTTCCTTTAAGCGGATCAACGTGCTTGTCAGTCCCAAGCCCGGCTCTTCTGTGCTCTGGCCGGCATTGCCGTAAACTTTATTCCGGATCAGCTCGATGCGGTCAGAAGCTAGACCGCACCCGTTATCCGCGACGCTGAGCTCCCACCTTCGTTCCTCCAGACTGCCGCAAATGGAAATTTTCCACGGCGGTCTGCTGCTCTTGAAGCCGTGATTAATACAATTTTCAACCAACGGTTGCAGGGTCAGCTTGGGCAGCACCAAGTTCGACATAGCGCTAGGAATATCGATGTCATAAATCAGATGATCTTCGTATCTGAACTTCATCAGCTTGAGGTAATCAATCGTATAATCCAATTCAAGCTGCAAGCTGACCTGATAATCGGCAAGTTTAGTCACATATTTTAACATGGAGGATAGCTTCCTGCACATGTCGGAAACATGCTCCATCCCATTCTCTTCACTTGTAGCCGCAATAACCGAAAGCGTGTTATACAAAAAATGCGGGTTCATTTGGGCCTGCAAAGCCATCCAATGCGCTTTGGCCTCTTTGGAACGCACCTCTATGTTTTCGTTCATCGTCTTATTCAGGCGAAATCGTACCTCGTTAAAGGCATTGTATATTTCCGAAACCTCGATAATACTGGTCTCCAGCCTCGAATCCGCGGACTCATTTTGCAAATTCGACAAATCCGTTTTTTTAATCATTCGGTGCAGCAGCTTCATGGGGTACGTTACGCTTCTGGAGATGAAGTAAGAAAAGATGATCGTTGCAGTTAGGATGACTACCAGAAATGAAATAAACATAATCCGAAATTTGTGGGCATCCCCATAAAGCATATTGTCTCCGACTGCAAAAATCGTCGTCCAGCCCGTGTAATCAGAATGATTGATTAAGAGCGTTTCATATTGTTTCGTATTCGGATTTAGCACATGCCTCTGATCGGTTGGTTTGGCAGCCGCCGATTCCATTAAATAGGCAAGAGAATAACGGTTGTCGACAGCCTCGTCAGCGCTTGTGCTGGCCGGAAAGATTAAATGACGATCGTCGTCAAACACGTAAAAGGAATCGGCTTTGTCTGCCGCCACCAGCTTCATCATGCTCTCAAGCTTCGAATAACGCTGCTGGGTCTCAATGATGCCAAATTTCGTACGGCTTACGGTATCGGTAAATGCTCTCGCCAAAGAGATGACCAGCTCCGGGTCATCGTTCCACTCGCTGCGATGGGGGCCCAGCATCACTTTGCTGCCATTTTTCTTGATCACCCCATCGATCCAGGCCGTGCTTGCAATTCTTCGCAGCATTTCTTGCGGATCCACCGTACTGCTTGTAGGCGCCCCAAAAAACGTGCCCTCTTCATTAAATAACACGATCTCATCCGCTTTCATTTCCGGCCCGTTAATAGAGTTGATTACATTGGCGATATTGCGGTCTTGCAGAAGCTCATAAATATTGTATTTCCCGTCCGCCGCCCCTTTGTCGAAAGGGTTAAAAAAGAAATAATCGCTCATAAAATCGGTTCCGGGCTTGGGGACGTCGGAAATATTAAAGCTGTTTTGCAAATAGTAGAACATGTCGCTATCATAATAAACCCGCGAGAACAGTATATTGCGGGACAGATTATCCATATCGCGGACAAATAAATCCAGTTGATTGGAGGTGGATTTTACAAGGTTGTTATACGTGCCTAAAACATTGTTTTGAATAACGGAGGAGGTATAAATAAAAAAGGAAAACCCGGAGACCAGAGAAAAGATGATAATGGTCGTTATCTGGCTCATAAACAACTTTTTCTGGAGACTCCGAAACTTAAACATGAGCAGATCCTCCAATAACCGATCTCCCGGCATGAAATCGCAAAGCCGGACAAGCCGTTTTTCCGGCCTGTCCGGTGCCTTTTATGAGTCGAAAACCACGCTTTATTTTAAGACCATCTGCGCGATTTGCAGCGCATAGTTATTAATGCCGTCGTTCGATAGCTTTGTCGCATATACTCTGAAATACTGGGCGGTTACCGGACTTGTGAAATTAAAGGCTTGCACGCTGCTTCCCGGGGCCGGATAGCTGGTAAAGGACATGCCCGAGATATCGGTCCAGGTCGTGCCGTCATTGCTCGATTGAAGCTTGAAATTAACCGGGAAGCCAAAGCCGTCGGGACGAGGGGTGAGGCTGATTCCCTTGATCTGCTGCACGCTGCCCAGGTTAATGCCGGCCCATTCGGTGAATGCCGCCGATGCGTGAAGCGAGCTGGAATAGACGGTATTGACGTCATAATCCAGCATTCGATACGATTCCCAGCCCGGATACGCTGTGGAGTGAAAGGTCGACACCGGCAGCGTGTAAGCCTGAATCTCGCCAAGCTGCAAATAATGGCCTCCGAACGAATCCATCCCCAGTGAAGTGGCGTAGATCCTGATGTACCTTGCGTTGAACGGCTGGGGATAATCGACTACGTATTTCCCCCAGGTATCGTCGTCGATGATCGAATAGGCGTATGTTCTATAATCGGTATCAAACCAGGTCGTTGCATCGTTGCTGATTTGAATCTTCAAATTATTTCCGTACTGGGGTGCGTTTTGATTATCCGGCAATCGGGACGTAATGACAAGCCTGCCGATGTTTTTGTTGGAGCCGGCATCTACATAGATCCATTCCGTGGCGGTCGCAGCATTATGGGACTGACTGGAGTAGGCAGTCGTCACATTCCCGTCTACCGCTTTACTGGCCTCCCAGCCCGTTAATTGGGAGGAAGCCGCGGCCGTCAAGCTTATCGCAGAATAGACTTGGGGAATCGCGCTCGCCTGGGCGCTTGCACCGCTCGTCCCGTTGGCATTGACGGCTTCCACGGCGACGTAATACCTCGTCCCGTTCGTGAGGCCGGTGATGCGATAAGGACTGGCGGTGACGCCCGTGATGGTTGTCGTGTAGACACCGGATGCCGTGCCGTATTTGACATTATAGCTGGCAGCCGCCGAATCCGTTTGAAATTCCAAGCGGATCTGCCCGTTATTCGGCTGTACGGAATAGATGTCCGGCTTCGCAGGCAGGTTGTTATTGGATAGCGAAATGGGATTGAGATGCAAGTTCCATGTGCCCCATGAAGGGCCGTAGGCGTATCCGATGAAATTGTTTTTCGTTATGTCGATATGGCCTAATTTGTCGCCGCTGATGCCGCTGTTATGGAGATAAGGCTGGAGATCGACGGTTCCCATATTGGAAGGATGAAAGCTGAGCCCGTCCGTCGACTCCCATATTTTCACATAGGATTTCGGACCCAGCCTGCGCGCGGTATTGACCGCAATGAATTTCCCGTAAGCGTCCACATATTTAACGTCAAGGGAATCCATGCCCTGATCCTCGCGCTTTAAAAGTGCGACTCCGTGATCGGTGAGGCTTCCCGGCCAATTGGAATTGGTCGTTGATGCGGTTTTAAGCATGGTTAGGGTAACAGGTCTGTTATTGGCATCCCGGGTGACGAGCGAGTAGTAAATGTACAGGGTATTGTCCAGAACGACAAAGCTCGGTTCGCCGGCTCCGTAATAAATGGGGTCCCCGGTGTACTTGATAAAGGAAACCGGGTTGCCGCCCCAGCCGCTGCCGTTCCACTTCTCCCACGGACCTGTAGGCGAAGTGCCGCGGGCTACATATACTTCGTTGGCGGTGGCCCTATTATCTTTGGTGGAAGTATAGCCCATATAATAGTAGCCTCCGAATTTAACGACCCCCGGATCGCAAGCGGCGTAATGGTCGTCGCTCAAAAGCGTAGGCGCCAAGGCGACGCTTTCCGTTCCCCAGGTTGCGCCGCCGTCGGTCGAGCGCTTGGTTCTAATATTGTCCCAACTATTATAGTTGATCTGCACCTCATAATCTCCCGTTACCGTCGAGCCGTTGAAATAATTGACGTTGCCCGCTGCATGGCTCCCTTCATATTTCCAAACGCCGACGCTGTTCACGGTATTGCTGAAGGTCCATAAGTAGGTTCCCTCGTATAAGGTTTGAGTCTCCAAATTGATATACGAATTATCAGGAATATTGGAAAAAGCTTGCGTTGCCAGCGGGGTGCCCGACACGGTCGTATTATAATCCGTATTCCATTTAAACAGCTTCAGGGTTCCGCCGGAGGCGGTATTGTGCCAAGTCGGAATCAATACCTGTACGCCATGGAAATCCTTCGTCGTCGTAAACTTCTGGGCCGCGACATCGGTACCCGCCACTGCAATCGCCGAATGAACGCCTGTTCTGGTAAAATTCTCGTATAAAAAATAGTAATTGCCGGGGGAACATGTCCACATATCGATACTGCCGTCATCGTTCACGATATAGGCCGGCCCATATCTGTAATCCCCCGGCCCGCTTGTCCAGATATCCCAGCCTGCCGAAGATGTCGCACTCACCGCCGCATTCGCTTTATGTTGAGGAGCGAAGCCGATCAGCAAAAAAAATACGGCAACCCATATCATATTAGTCGCATATCGCTTTCTAATCATTGTACAACCTCCCGCAATCGATTTTTAACGTGAATACGCTTTCAATTATTGCCTACTCAGCTCCTCCCTTTGAGAAATCAATGGGCAGGCCCGCCATCGCCTTAAGTATAAAAAGCGTGTTTGCTTTAATAAATGGACAATATCAACTCGATGATTTGTATTATTTTGCAGACTGCTTTGTTCAAGATCGCACTCCGTTTCCTATGCGGACTATATTTACGCGGGCGCAACGGTCGGAGCATCGTTATTGCTCCGCAACAGCAAACATCTATGCTCGTCTGGACTACAGCTCCAAAATGTCGTCGCCGCAGGTCGCTAGCAACACGTTGCAAATTCCCGGCATGCAAAAAAGATCTTGAACACCGTCTAAAGAGGTGAATTCAAGATCTTAGATATATAAGGTGGTGCGGTCGAGAGGACTCGAACCTCCACGGGGGGTTAGCCCACTGGAACCTGAATCCAGCGCGTCTGCCAATTCCGCCACGACCGCAAATGATCTTGCCGTGAACGATGTACGCTTGTCCGTTAGTGGCGCCGCGCCTTATGTTCCGCAATCACGAGACTCATAATAGCACGGCCCGGGAAACGAAGTCAAGCATGTCCTTAAAGTTCTAATTTTCAGTCATTTGCATCGTCCGGCTCGCCGATATCCTCGAGATCGAAGGGCGCTCCGTCAAGCGCCGGCGCCTGTCTCGGCTCCGATGCGGGACCGATTGCGTAGCTTCGCCGCAGCTGTACGACACGGCGGTTGGGTCTGCGGATGAGCACGTAATCGTCGTCCCACGCCACGACGATGCCGCGTACATCGTTGATCTGCAAAATGTCCCGCACGACGCGGACCTTGATTCCCTCGACCCGGTATTGATCCAGTTGTTCGTCGCTGATTGCCATGACGGCCTCCTTGTTCTTATGCTTAAAATGTATAATGCTTAAATTCTATAAAAAAACAGGACCCGGACGAGACGGCCGTCTCGTCCGGGTCCTCCCGCTATTCAACGCTGCAGCTGCTTAGCCGACATGCTCGCGCGATTCGTTGGTCTCGTACCAGTAGTCGAGCACCTTGCTCGACATGACGCGGCCTCTTACGTACTCGGCCTGACGCTCCGTGAATTGCTCCGTCCACGTGATCTCCAGCTCGTCGCACAGCTTCACGATCGTGAGAAGCTCCGACCAAGCGACGTATCGCTTGTACCAGAAAAATTGCGGATGTTCGATCATATAAGGATACAGGTCGTCGAACTCCGTATGCTTGCAGTCGAGCGCGCGCTCGAAATGGATCTTGGCTTGCTCCAGCTTGTCGACGAAAAACTGCTGCGACACGTTCATGTCTCCCATTTGCTGCTCGCCTCCCTCTGCACTTAGCCTTATTATAGAACAAATGGCAGCCCGACGGGAAGACCTCTCTTTAAGGTTGGGCTTGGGATTATCTTACAAAGATAAGAGACTAGTCCTCGAACGTTATGGCGTTACCTTCCAATGAAGAGATTTTGACGAGCGATTCGACCGGGTAGCCAAGCTCCCGCAGCGTCCTGCCGCCTGCCTGGAACGACTTCTCAAGCACGATTCCGATGCCTGCCACCGAGCTGCCAGCTTGTTCAAGAATCTTCAGCAAACCTCTGGCAGCGTCTCCGTTGGCGATAATATCGTCGATGAAAAGCACCCGGTCCTCGGCCTTAAGCAGGTGTCGCGATACGAGCAAGTCGGTGACGATGCCTTTGGTGAAGGACGGCACGCGCTCGCAATAAGCATCGGGCTCGTTAAGCAGCGTCTTCTTGCGGCGGGCGAATACGAGCGGCAGGTTCATCACGAGCGCCGTAGCGAACGCGACCGGAATGCCCGACGATTCGATCGTCACGACCTTCGTAATGTCTTTCCCTTCGAAGCGGCGCGCGAATTCCTTGCCGAGCTCCATCGTCAGGCCCGGATCGACGCCGTGATTGAGCAGCGAGTCGAGCTTCAGGACGCCTGCGCTTACGACGGTCGCTTCCTCTAAAATCCTTTGTTTCAAAATATCCATGACATTCTCCCCGTCCACTCTTTTCCGAATAAAATACCATATCCCATCGCGTTCACGCAACACCGGCCGAAGAGCAAATATTTCTGGGCCCATATACCTCCATCGACTTCCGCCTGCGACGCAAGGCCTATGCGGAACTGCTCAAATCCGATGCATAGAGCAACTTTATCTGCATCAAGCGGGTCAAACTAAATATAGAAAAGAATGTAAGGCGGTGTCCGAATGTACAACAGCAAACGCAAAGAGCGCCACCTGCTTCTCGGCGCGCTGGCGGCCGGCGTCATGCTGCTGTCCGTCGCATGCGGCAGCGAGCAAGACGTTCCGTCGGCGGCAACTTCGCTCCCCTCTGCCGAACCATCGATCGCATCCTCAAGCCCGACGCCCGAAGTAACGATTCATGCGCTTGGCGGCGAGCCGTCCCATACGCCCCAAGCGGCAAGCCAGCCGGAGCCCAGGATCGGCGGCATCTCGCTCGGCATGACGCTGGCGGACGCCGAAACCGAGATTGGCGGACCGGCAAGCGACAGCTATACGCTGCCCGACGCGGGACACAAGGTCGAGCTCCGGGAATACGACGGATTAACGGTAGGATTCGATACGTCCGAGCATGTCGTATATGTAGAAATTACGTCGGCCGCCGTTCCCTCCGGCCTGCCGAACGTCGAAGTCGGCAGCTCAACCGAAGACGCCGCGCGGAGCTTGTCTCTGAAGGCGACCGCGTCCTCCTCGTCGATGACCACGGACGTCGACGGCGGCATCTTGCGTCTGGACCTCGATCCCGTCGCGGACGAAGTCGTCACGATCAAGCTGATCGGCTCGGCCCTTGTCTAACCGTTAGCCTCCCATCCTTTCCCCCAGGCTTGTCATGGCGCGTCCGGCACGCTCATAGACTGAGAGTGGACAATCATGGACGAGTCGGGGGAGGTCCGCCGAAGATGAGGCGATGGGGCTTAAGCCTGCAGGTTGCATTCACGTTCATCGGCACGGTCGTCGGCGCCGGGTTCGCTACCGGACGCGAAGTGCTGCAATTTTTTACGCGGTTCGGCAATTGGGCCGGTCCGATGATTCTCGTATCCACCGCGCTGTTCGTCTGGCTCGGCGCCAAGATGATGCTGATGGCAGCCTCCATGCGCGCCAGATCGTACGAAGACTTGAACCGGCACCTGTTCGGACCTAAGGCAGGCGCATGGATCAGCCATCTGATGCTGCTCGTGCTCCTGGGCGTGAACGCAGTCATGCTGGCAGGAGCCGGATCGCTTTTTTCGGAGCATCTGAACCTGAACTATCAGAGCGGCCTGCTCATTACGATGACGGCGTGCTTCATATTGCTGCGCAAGGGCATGAGCGCGATTCTTGCCATCAATACGCTGGTCGTACCCGTCATGATCGTATTCACGGCCGTGCTCGTCATCGAGACGCTGCGGGGACCGGGCGCCGACCGCTGGATGACGATGCCGATGGAGCTGTCCCCATGGGCGGCCATTCTGTCTCCCTTTCTGTACGGCGCCTTCAACCTCTCGATGTCGCAGGCCGTGCTCGTACCGCTCGGCTCGCGGATCGGCGACCCCGTCGTCCTGCGCAGAGGCGCGTGGATCGGCGGCATCGGCATCGGCGGGATGCTGCTCGCCGGGCATCTGGCGCTCTCTTCGCGCATGCCCGGCGTCGAGCAGTTCGAAATTCCGATGGGCGGCATCGCGAGGGAAATCGGACCTTGGATTCACTGGATTTTCGTGTTCCTGATTTTCATGGAAATATTCACGACGCTCGTCGCGGACATTTACGGTCTGTCCCTGCAGCTCCAGGAGCGGGTGAAAATTCCGCTCAACGCGCTCGTCGTCCTGGTGCTGCTGCTCTGCTTCATGGCCGGCCAATTCGGCTTCGGTCCGCTGCTGACGACGCTTTACCCGATCTTCGGCATGCTAAGCCTTGGCTGGGTGATGCTCATGGGCAGAGACCGGGTGCGCCCCGCGCCGCCTCCCGCCCCGCCGGAAGGCTTTTCTTGAACCGCGCCGCTTACTTAAGTCGGATATCCTTGATATGAAAAATTCCGCGTCTAGGAGCCGCTCAGGCCGCTTCCCTGCGCCGTCAGCTCCGGCAGCTTAAGCAGACGCGAGCCCGGCATGCCTTCCGTGAGCGTATCGGCTACATGCCTGTGACAAGTAAACAGCAGAATCTGCCGGTTATGGGACAGCTCGTTCAAGACGTTCACGCAGCGCTTAAGCCGGATCTCGTCGTAATGAACGAACAGGTCGTCCAGGAGCAGCGGCAGCGCCTGTTCGCGCGAAGCGGCGGCCGCCAGCGCAAGCCTCAGGGACAGGTAGAGCTGCTCCTGTGTCCCGCGGCTCAGGAAGGCGCTGCCGACGATCCTGCGATCCGCCGTCTCCGCGAGCAGATCGGGCATGTCGCCTGGCGCCGCGATGCGCGTGTACCGCCCTCCCGTGAGCGCCTCAAAGTAAGCCGAAGCTTGCCGCAGCACGGCAGGCTGGCGTTCTTCCTCGAACGTGACGCGCGTCCGCCGGATGAGCTCCGCCGTCGTTGCCAGCAGCGCATACCGCTCCGCCAACCGTTCCAGCTCGGCTTGCATTTCCTCCAGCTCGAACGACGTCTCCTCCGTCTCCGCTTCGCGGCGAAGACGCTCCAGCTGCTCGGACAAGCGTCCTCGCGCGTCCAGCGCCTCCGCCCGCTCCGCTTCGCAGGCGCTCACCGCCTCGCGCGCCTCGTCTGCCAACATCGCCAGCATGCCTTCGTCATTCGCTTCCAGCAATCTAAGCAGCGACTGCAGCTCCGCTTCGCCGCGGCCGGCGGACAGCCGAAGCTCGGCTTCCGCGCGCTCCCGGCGCAGCTCCCGGCGGCGGCCGTCCGCGTCGAGGCGCAGCGCGTACGCGTCTTCGCTGTCCGCGCCGGCCGCGCGGACGACTGCTAACGCGGCAGCCTCCGCGGCCTCGAACGCGGACACTGCGGCGGCCTCCGCCTCTGCCGCCTGCCGAAGCCGCTCCTCCAGCCCGCGGGCCGCGGCAGCCTGCTCCAGCTGCTCCCGCGCTTCGCGGTGCAGCAGCTTCACCGCGAGCGCCGCGTCGCCGCCGCTATGCGCAGCGGGCGGACATTCCGCGAGCAGCGCCGCGGCAGCCGCCTCGAACGCGTCGCGCTCCGCCCGCAGCGCATCGGCCCGCGCCGCGAGTCTGGCCCGCTGCCGCAGCTGCTGCAGCGCCTGCTCGGCGAGTTGGCCGAGCTCGGGGAGCGCGGCCGGCTGCAGCTGGGCGGGCAGCTTGCGCGCCGCCAGCCACGCGGACCAGTCCGCGCGACCGGCGCCGATGGCCGCCTCCGTCTCCGCGAGCTCGCCTTCCACGCCTGCCAGCTCGCGCACGAGCGCCTCTCGGCGCGCCTGCCGTTCGGCGTGGCGGCCTTGCTCCGCCTCCGCTTCCCCGAGCCGATCCAGCTCCCTGTAGACGTTGTCCCGCAGCCGGAGCCGAAGCTCGCCCGCGGCGCCGGCTTCATGCGGCCCGTCGCCTAAGTCGCCTCCGGCAGCTTCGCGTTCCTGCGAAGCCGCCGCTTCGGCTTCGGCCTCGCGCTCCCCAAGCAGCAAGCGCAGCGCTTCGCCGGCCTGCCGCCGCGTTCGCTGCTCCTCCTCTCGGGCTGCGGATAACCGCCTTAGCAGCGAAGCCGCAACGGCGGGATCCGTATTGGCGCCACCTGCAGCGCCCGGCTGTCTCCGACCGGCCCATGCCGCGGTGCCCGCCCCCAGCGCCAGCACGGCCGCAAGCGCCGCATAGGCGATCCGCCCTTCCTCCGATGCGAGGGCAGCGATCAGGGCAGCTGCGGCACCAGCGCCAAACAGCAGTGCGATCGCGTATGAAACGCTAGCGCCAGGCGCGATGCCGCGACGACTCGCTCTCCCCCTGCCTCTGCCGCGTCCCGCGGTCCGGCTGCCGCCTCCTCGGCTGGCTCGCATGCTCGCCTCGCCGTCATGCCCGTATATGAGAACGTTAGCCGCCGAAGCGTTCGCGTCGATCCCCGCCGCCTCTGCGGCAGCAGCCGCCCAGGCATATTCGCGCCGCGCGGCTTCCGCAGCCTGCAGCGCGTCGTCAAGCCTATGCCAGGCATGCAGCAGTCCGTCGCGCGTATCCGGCTTAAATCGGCCAGCGCCGCGCTGGCTCGCAGCAGCCTGACCGGTACGGCGCTCCGCCTCCTGATCGAATGCCGCAAGCTGGCGGCGCAGCCGCTGCGCCTCTGCGGCCAGCAGCTCGCGTCTTCGCTCTTCTTCCGCCAGGCGCTCGCCGATGACGCGCGCCTCCTCGCGCTCTCCGAGCGCGGCGACGGCCTCCGCGTCCGCCGCCCGCCAGCCCGGCCCGAGGCGGAGCAGCGCGGCGGCAGCCGCCTCCTCCGCGAGGCGCATGTCCGACTCAAGGCCGGCCAACTCGCCCCGCCTCGCCTCAAGCGCGTCGCCGCGCAGATCCATCGCCGCCAGCTCGCCCGCGCGGGCGACCAATCGCTCGTCCCATACGAGGGCGGCATACGCCGCCTCGAGCCGCCCCCGCTCTGCCGCCGCCTGCCTCGCGGCGGCGCCCGCCAACGCTTTGCGCTCGCTAAGCTGCCGCCATTCCGCCGCAGCCTCGGCCGGCAGCGGGTCGGCCGAGCGGATCGCCTCGGCGAGCGACGCCGCGATCGCTTCTTCTTCGCCGCGGAGCGCGGCGGCGCGCAGCCACCATTCGCGGCCGCCCTGCGCCCCCTGCGCTTCGGCGGCTTTGACGCGGAGCTGCGGCAGCGCGCGATCCAGCTCTGCCGCGCGCTCGTTTAGCGCCGCTAGCCGTTCGAGCGCTTCCTGATAGGCGCCGAGCCCTTGACGGCCTTGCCGAAGGCGGCTCTCCAGCTCCCGGATCCGCGCCAGCAGCTCGCCCATTTCCTGTACGGAGCCCTTCGGACGGTACAGCCGATCCATTTCGGCCCGTAGCCGTTTGCCTGCCGACGTCAATGCCGCGCCGCCAGCCATGCCTGCGTGGTACAGAAAATTGCCGATCTCGTCGCCCTTTAGCGAACGAAGCTCGTGCAGCTCGTCCAGGCTGACGGCGTACAGCTGCCTGAACAGCGTCTCCGACACGCCGCCGAGCAGCAGCCGCTCGATCTCCGCCTGCGTGAGCCGTCGTTCGGCGCCGTCCGCTTCCCGCAGCGTCGCGACAGGCGCGCCTTTGCGCTGCGGGGCGTCCGCGTACCGCTCGAGAACTCGCTGGCGGCCCAGCTCGTCCCGCAGAACGAGACGTCCGCCGTGACGGCCCCCGCCGACGGGCTCGCCCCGCTCGGGCAGCTGCGCGCGCGTCGCGAAGCCGTAAAGCATGCTTCGCATGAACCGAAGCAGCGTGCTTTTGCCCGCTTCGTTAGGTCCCCAGACGACCGTCGTCTGCGCGTCGAACCGAAGCTGCACGCCGGACAGCGGACCGAAGCCGTCGATATGCAGTTCCTCTATGTGCATCGCTTGCGCCTCCCTGTCGGATTACGCCCGGTTCTCTTCAGCGGCAACAACTGCCATGCTTGCCACGCTAGGCTTCCCGTACGCATCTGCCATGCATGCCACGCCCGGCTTCCCGCACGCGTCATTCGCCGCTATCCCGAAGCAGCGCCGCCGCCAGCTCGCCAGCGCGCGCGATCAGCTCGGACCGCTGCGCGTCGCCGCGCCCGTCCAGCCACTGCCGCAGCTTCGGATGGTGCCGCAGCGGCTCGGCCGCTTCGCGCAGCAGCGCCCTCGAAGCGGCCGGATCCGACGCGGAAGCGGCGGAGAGCCGCAGCAGCTCGCCCAAGAACCCGTCCTCGGGCGACGCGACCTCCGCGCGCGAACCGCCGCTTGCCTCGACCGCAATACGCTCGACCCAGACCCAGTCGTCCCGCTCGTCGGGCGCCCCCAGCCAGCTCCTCAGCTCGCCTTCCCATTCCTCCGCCTCGCCGTCCCGCAGCAAGCGTTCAAGCAGCGCACCGCTGCCCGTTAGACGCAGACGAAGCACCAGGGGTCTGCCTTCGGCTTCGCGGCGCGCGTCTTCGGCGGCCTCGAGCAGCCTGTCCTGAAGCGCCTGCTCGCCGTCTTCTTCGCCGATTCGCACCTCGCGCACGAGCCATCTCACTTCCGACAGCTCGCGAAACGATAGCGCGATGCGTCCCTGCTCCGAGACGTCGACGCGGTACGCGCCTTTCGGTCCCGTTTCGCGGATGCTCCGTCCCTGAATATTGCCCGGATAGACGACATGCGGGTACTCGTGCAGCACGCGTCGATCGTGTATGTGCCCGAACGCCCAGTAGTCGAAGCCGGACGCCGCCAGCTCCGCGAGCTTGCACGGCGCATAGTTGTCGTGTCCTTCCAGGCCGTCGATGTTGCCGTGCAGCACGGCCAGATGAAAAGGAGCGCCTTCGCTCACCCGGTAGCGCAGCGCAAGGTTGTCCTTGACCGCCGACTCCATATAAGAAATTCCGTATACATGCGCCGCCAGCTCTCCTTGGCGCGTATAGGCCGGCCGGCAGCCGACCTCCTCCGTCCCGAACACATGCACCGAAGCGGGCCAATCGAGCCGCGCGGACCGTCCGCCGGACGGATCGTGGTTGCCGTGCACGACGAACGCCTGCACGCCCGCCTCCGCCAGCCTGCCCATCGCCTTCTGCATGCGAAGCTGCGCGCGAAGCGAACGGTCGGCCGCGTCGTACAGATCGCCCGACAACACGAGGAAGTCCAGTTCCTCCCGCAGCACCGTCTCGACGAGATTGTCGAACGCGTTCAACGTGGAATTTTTAAGCCGCTCGCGGACCGCAGAAGGAACTTTGGACAGTCCGCGGAACGGACTGTCCAAGTGTAGGTCGGCGGCATGCATGAACCGAAATGGCGGCTGCATCCTCTCAACTCCAATTTCAAGATGGTTCCCGGCGCCCTTCGCCTCAGGTCGTCTCTTCGACCGGCGGACCGAGATCGATATAGATTTTTTTCAGTTCCTGGATGACGCGATTGAGCGAATACGTCTTTTTGGCCTTGTTCCAGGCGGCGCGCGCCAGCTCGTAGCGGTAGTGCGGATCGAGAATGAACTTGTCGATGGCGTCCGCCAGCGCCTTCGGGTCTTCGCCCGGGACAAGCAGGCCGTTGACGCCGTCCTCGATCTGCTCGGCGATGCCGCCGACGTCGGTGCCGATCAGGGAAAGCAGGCAGAGCGCGGCTTCGGCGAACACGGAGCCAAAGGCTTCGGCTCGCGACGGGAGCACGAAAATATCGAAAAACGGCAGCATTTCCTCGGGATGAAGCATGTATCCGTAAAAAATCGTGTCGTCGTATATGCCCTCCGCTTGCGCCAAGCTTTCCAGCTCTGGACGGATCGGGCCGTCGCCGATAATGTGCAGCACGAACTTCCGGTCCTTTTTGCGAAGCTCGGCGCAGGCCTTGATGAGCAGGTCGATGCCCTTCGCCGGGACGAGACGGCACACCGTAACGATCTGGGCCACCTCGTTGTCGTGGGAGATCGGCTTGAAGCGGCGTTCGTCGTACCCGTTCGGAATGACGCCGACGAGCGCCGGACTTTTCATATAGGCGCCCATATAGCCGGCGAACGATTGCGATACCGTCAGCATTTTGTCCGTTTTGGCCTCGAGCTCGCCGTAAAGCGACGTTAGAAACCGGTGCTCGGGACCGTTCGCCGCGATGCGTCCGTTCAGGATCAGCTCGCGCTCGAAGCTGGAGTGCACGGTCATGACGAGCGGCGTGTCCGGGTAAATCTTCCGAAGCGCGAGCGCAGCGACGGGATGGTGCGCATGGATCAGATCGTAGCCGCTCTTCAGCCGCAGCTTGGTCCACCATACGTAATCTTTTAGCGTCTGCATATATTTGTCCACGACCGGGTTGCCCGCATAGAGACGCCAGTCGAACGTATCGAATTCAAAAGGTTCCTGCCCCTTGTTCCGGATTCGCTTCGGAATCGAGAACAGCTCTATATCCCATCCGATCTTGCGGAAACGCTCGCCGATATAGGGCACCATGGAAGATACGCCGCCCGGTTGCTCCGGGGGGAAAAACAACGCCTGTAAAATATTCATCGGCGATTCCTCCTTATAGCCCTACTATCTCGTATTGTCTAAATTATGATATAGTGGAACATATGTTTCTGCAAGCGAGGGCAGGCGCCGTCGGTCCGAAGCCGCCGGCCGGCACCGCTTCGCGCGGATTCTAGGACCGGATGCAAGGGGATACGCATGGACGTTCAAGACTTCTGGAACAATCGCGAGCTGCTGTTCGCTTCCTCTTCCGCCGCATCCGCCGTGATCATCGGCCTGATGATGTTTATGGCCTACCGGCTGATCGCCGGCAATCGCAGCAGCGCTTTTCGGCTGCTTCTGCTCGCGCTGTCCATGCTCGCCGTCTATCACGGACTGGCGCTCGCCGACGGCTTGAATCTACTGGAGGGGCGTTCGGTTCCCCAACTGAGCGGCATCCTTTACATAGCCGCGTTCGTTGCGCTTAACTTCGCCTTCTTCGAATTATACTACAGGAAGCGGGCGCGCACGCGCGCCTGGTTTTACGGCTTGCTCGCCGTCGGCGTCACGATCGCGGTATGCAATCTGCTGTCGGCGACGGGACAACCGGTCGCCGGGCTGGCGGACGCGGTAACCCGGGAACGGACGAACCTGCTCTTGGCGCTCGAAGACGGCTACGTGCTCCTGCTGTCGGCCCTTTTCGCGGTGATGTTCGCGCCTCATCTTAGGCAGCGCACGCGTTATGCCGTCAGTCTTTGCTTTGCTTTTTTCGGGCAGCTCGCCGCGTTTTTGACCCGCGATTTCGGCGCCAGTTCGCCTATTCTCGATCTGATGTCCGCCATATTGCCCGTGTTCTATTATATCGTTCTGTTTATGATTCTTTTCGAGCGCGTCGTGGAGCTGATGCAGACCGCATACCGGTCCTCCATTACCGATGGATTGACCGACTTGTACAATCGGCGTTTCTTTACCGCCCGTCTGGAGAAGTCGTTGGAGCATGCGGGTCAAGACGCTGTCGGCGCGATTTTTTGCGATATCGACGACTTCAAGAAGCTCAACGACACCAAGGGACACCAGGCTGCGGACGTCGTCCTTAAGCAAGCGGCCGCTATCCTCCGAGAGGAGACGGAAGGCATCGGTCTCGCAGGCCGCTATGGCGGCGAAGAGCTGGTCGCATTTGTCCATTCGGCCTCTCCCGACGCCTCCGCCGTGGCCGAGCGCATCCGCTCTCGCATCGCCAAAGAGACGATCGTGACCGTGAGCGTCGGCTGCGCGCTGTCTAAGCCGGGCGTCAAGGCCGAGCAGCTCATGAAAAACGCGGACGAAGCGATGTACCGCTCCAAACGCTCGGGCAAAAACCGCGTATCGTTATACGATCAACTGTAAGGAGCTATCACATGCCAGCGCTGCCTTCAACCTATATCGAACGAATTGCCGCCCAGCTGGGCGAGGAGACAGGCGCCTTTCTGCGCAGCATGGAGGCGCCCCGTTCGTACGGGCTTCGCCTTCATACGATCAAGCTCTCCGCCGCGGACGACCATCAGGCATGGCGATCGCTTGCGGCCGAGTTCGGGCTCGTTCCCGTTCCATGGTGCGGGACGGGCTTCACCTACGACGGCGCGACCCGGCCCGGCAAGCATCCGCTTCATCATGCCGGCCTCTATTATATTCAGGAGCCGAGCGCCATGATCGCCGCGGAGCTGCTCGACCCGCGGCCCGGCGACATCGTGCTGGACCTGGCCGCGGCACCGGGCGGCAAGACGACGCAGATCGCCGCCAAGCTTCAGGGCGACGGTCTGCTCGTCGCCAACGAGATTCATCCGGGCCGTGCGCGCATTCTCTCCGAGAATGTCGAACGGCTCGGCATCGCGAACGCCGTCGTCGTGCAGGCGACGCCCGGCGAGCTCGCGGGACGTCTGCCCGGAGCCTTCGACAAGATCATGCTCGACGCGCCTTGCTCGGGCGAAGGCATGTTCCGCAAGGAGCCCGAAGCCTGCGCGGAATGGTCAACGGACGCAGTGGCGATGTGCGCGGCGCGGCAACGGGACATTCTGCCCGACGCGGCCGCTATGCTTAAGCCCGGCGGCAGGCTCGTCTACTCCACTTGTACGTTCAACCGCGAGGAGAACGAGGAGACGATCGCCTGGTTTTTGGCGGGGCATCCGGCATTCAAGCTCGTCTCGACGCGGCGCATGTGGCCGCAGCGAGGGGAAGGCGAAGGACACTTCGCCGCCGTGCTGGAAAAGGCCGCCAGGAACGAGAACGATCCCGGTCAACCGGAAAAGAGACGCGCCAAAGGCGGCAAAGCGCCGCGCGCCGACGCCGCAGGCGCACTGTCCGCGCTTAAGCTTTACCAGTCGTTCGCCGCGCAGTCGCTGCCGGGTTACGCTTTGCCCCCGGCGGGCGTCCCGCTGCTGTTCGGCGAGTCGCTGTATTGGTACCCGCAGCCCGAAGGCTCTCCGCTTCCGGCCGAATCGCTCGGCGGGCTTCGGACGCACCGGCCCGGCCTTCACCTGGGCGACATCAAAAAAGGCAGATTCGAACCTGCCCACGCGTTGGCGCATGCCGTCCGGGCAGATCAAGCCGCGCTGACGCGCGATTATCCGGCACGCAGCCAAGAAGTCGTTGCCTATTTGCGCGGGGAAGCTTTGTTCGACGAACAGGGCGAACGCGAAGGCGCGCCTGCGCTCGGATGGGGTCTTCTATGCGCGGACGGTTACCCGCTCGGCTGGTTCAAGGCGAGCGGCGGCCAGCTGAAAAACCATTATCCCAAAGGTCTGAGAATGAATTGAACGCGAGCGCGGGACAAAAAGATCCGCGCCCAAAATAAAGGCGACCCGGGCATCTGTCCAATCCGCACCGGCAATTTGTCATACTATACATTATTCCGAGCGGCGACGCGGCAAACGGGAACGAAGTTCCCGCCGCTCCCTCGGAGCCCGATTGAATGACAAAGGAGGAATTCGCATGTCCGGTGTTGCAGGTGGCTACGGTTCGTCCGCTGCGTTCGTTCTGGTGCTTTTCATACTGCTCGTGATTATCCTTCGCGCAGGCTTCTTCTAATCCCCATGTCCTTTAGCAACGCTAAAAAGCCGGCCCTCGGGCCGGCTTTTTCTCTTTATCCGCAGCTTTACCGCGACGTTACCGCGAAGGCGTCGATGCGCCTGCCAGACAAGCCTCGAGCACCAGCGCGACCCCGTCCTCGTTGTTCGAGGCCGTTACCGCGTCCGCGACGGCTTTGACCTCGGGCGGAGAATTGTCCATCGCTACGCCGTATCCGGCATACTGCAGCATGCCGACGTCGTTATAATAGTTGCCGATCGCCAGCACCTGCTCGCGCGGGATGCCCCGCTTTTCCGCCCATTGCTTGAGCGCCGTTCCTTTGGAGGCTTCCCTGTGCTGAAGGTCGATAAAGTAGTCTCCGCTTCGGATCGTCTGCAGCTCGTGGCGCCACGCTTGCCAATGCGCCTCCAGCTCGTCAAGATCTTCCTTGGGTGCGAACAGGGATATTTTGACGGTCCGGTCGGGATAACGGTCCTCCCGCGACCTCAAAATCGGCTCGGATAGCATACGCGCGTACATGGACGCGGTCTGCTCGTTTAATTGCTCCACGTAGATGTCGAACGCCGTATTCAGATCGAAGTGAATGCCGCGCTCTCTGCACAGCGCCAGATAGCGGTCTATCTCGTCGGCGCCGATCGGAGACTCCTGCAAAATTTCACGGGATTCGCCGTCCACGATCGAGGCGCCATTGTGGGTGATGACCGTCCCGGACAATCCGAGCTGCGCCAGCACCGACAGCGCGCTCGCCGAGCCTCTGCCCGTGCACAGGACGATCTCGGCGCCTGCGGCCGCGGCCGCGGTTACCGACCGCTTCACTCTCGTCGTCAGCTCATGGTCGTCGTTAATAAGCGTGCCGTCGACATCCAGCGCGATCAGCCTGTATTTCATTAAGTTCGGTCCTCCGTTTTCTTGTAATTGCGCAAGCGTTCGAGCTCGTCCTCCGCCAACTCCCGCCACTGCCCCGGTGCCAGCGTCTCGTCGAGCGGAAGCGGCCCCATCTCGGTTCTGCGCAAATAAAGCACTTTTTTACCGACTGCCTCGAACATCCGTTTAACCTGATGATACTTGCCTTCCGCGATCGTCAGCTCGATCCAGCTCAGGGGTTCGCCTGCGGCGACCGCTTCCTGCCAGCTCGTCCGGTTCGTCAACAGCGCGGGGAACGTATCGAGGCGCCCGATCGCCTCGTCCATCGTAAAAGTAGACGACGCCCGCATGTTACCCGCGATGCCGTCGGCGGCGAGATCCGCTTCAATCTTCGGACTTGAGAGCACGCGCAGCGCTGCCGGCAGCGTCACATAGCCGTCGTCCAGCGTCACGCCCGTGGCGAAGGTCGCGATGTCTTCCGAGCCGACGAGGCCGGCTACGAGCGCCAGGTAGGTCTTCGGCACATGCTTGCGCGGAGACAGCAGATCGTGAGACAGCTTGCCGTCGTTCGTGAGCAGCAGCAATCCCTCCGTGTCCTTGTCCAGACGTCCGACCGGAAAAGGCGAAAACACGCGCAGCTCTTCCGGCAGCAGCTCGAGCACCGTGCGGTCGCGATTGTCCTCGGTCGCGGACACGAAGCCGGCCGGTTTGTGGAGCATGACGTATAGCGTATCGCGGTAGACGATACGCTCCCCTTCCAGCACGACCTCGTCCGCGTGCGGATCGATCTGCATGCCCGGTTCCTTGACGCGGGCGCCGTTTACGGTCACCGCTCCTTTACGGACGAGCGCCTTCAAGACGCTTCGCGTACCGTAACCGAGATTTCCGAGCATTTTGTCCAATCTCATTTTCGTTTTCATGGCTTCTCCTTCGTTTCCGTCAAGAAAATCGCTACATCTGCCGCCAACCCGGCAGCAATTCGTTTTTAAGCGTCGCTCCGTCCCATCGGCCCCATCCAAGCGGATAACCGTCCAGGCAGACCAGCGCCCAGCCCCGCTTGTCCGCCGCCGCCGGCTCGCCGTTAAGGCCGACGACCTTCGCTGGTGCCGGCTGCAGCGTTTCTCCCTTTAAATACCGGATCGCATCCTCGTCCTCGCCCGCGAGCTGCAGGCAGAGCGCGGCCTGGTGTGGCTTGAGCCCCATAGCAAGCGCTTGGGAAGGCTCGAACCGGTGCTTGGTCGCCAGGCCGAGCAGCCAGCCTCCGCGCACGAGGCGCAGCCCCTGCATGTCCCCCGCGAGCTCGGAGACGGCGTACACGTGGTCGCCCTTGATCCGGATCGTTCCGGGCGGCTTCCAGCCAGGCAGGCTTTCCCGCAAAAACGCCTCAAACCGCGCGACCGTATCGGAATCTCCGCCCGCGCGATCATGAAGACTTGCCGGACGTCCGCGCCCGTTTGCGTCGGCCCCGCGCCGATCCGTTGTCGTCCGCTTCCCGCGCTTCGCATCCTTGACCGATGAGCCGCCCGCATTACCGCCCGCCTTGCCCCTTTCCGCGGCTGCGATTCCAGCGGATTCGCGCTCCGGCGACGGTTCAAATACCGTCATGCCCGTCTGAGCCGTCCGTTCGAGCAGCGCGGCAAAATGGCCTTCGCCGCGTACGCGATGCGGCCACAGCCTTACCGTCCCGGCCAAGCGCGCCGCACGTTCAGGTCCGAGCGCGGCGGCTTCCTCCGGGCTCAGCCATTCGGGCCTGCCCGGCGCGAATCCCCATTCCGCGGGCGATTCTGTCGCCACGACGTCGAAGTCCGGATGCGCGGCTAAAAATCGGGCGATCGTCCCCTCGTTTTCCACGGGAGAAAACGTACAGGTCGAATAAACGAGACGTCCGCCCGGCGCGACCAATCTGGCCGCCTCCCGCATGATATCGTCCTGCATGGCCGCATATCTGGCCGGGGCATCCGCGTCCCACTGCCGGACCATGTCCTCGTCCTTGCGGAACATCCCTTCGCCCGAGCACGGCGCGTCCACAAGCACCCGGTCGAACGTCGCGCCGAATGCCGCCGCCAGCTTCGCAGGCGCCTCGTTCGTGACGACAGCGCCGCTGATGCCCGCACGTTCGATATTTTTTGCCAGCGCCTTCGTGCGCTCCGTGGCCAGATCGTTCGTCACGAGCAAGCCCGTGCCGCGCATCTTGGCAGCCAGCTGCGTCGACTTGCCGCCTGGCGCCGCGCACAGATCGAGGACGCGCTGCCCCGGCTGCGGATCGAGCAGCTCGGCGGGCAGCATCGCGCTCGGCTCTTGTATATAGTAGAGACCGGCGTAGTAATAAGGATGCTTGCCGGGGCGCTCGGTCTCATCCGTATAATAAGCGCCTGCCGCCCATGGCACCGGATCTCTGCCCTGAACGAAGGACCGTCCCGCCGAAGGCTTGCCCGCTTGCCCGAAGGCGCCGGGCTCGTCCTTCAGCCCGTTCAGCCTGATCGCCGTTTTCTTGGGCTCGCCGTAGCTGTTCAGAAAAGGCTCGGCCTCTTCGCCCAGCAGCTCGCGCATCGTATTCACGTATTCCTTGGGCAGCGCCATCGCCGCCTCCTTCTCTCCGCCTGTGGGAGCAGCATTTCCGACGTTTCCTCGTATAAAAAAAGAGAGCCTCCGGGCCGCATGCAACCGGCCCGAACTCTCCTTTAAGCCTTGCCCGGCCATGAGCGGCCGGCAGGCAGTCCGCACCGACCGCAACCGCATCGCGCTCGCAAAAATCCTCATGCCTGCGAGGCGGCGGCGCGCGGCCAGACCGCTACTGGCTGCTGTTCTTGCCCGCCCTGGCGAGCGCCGCCTGAATCTCCTGCGACAGCTCCGCCAGCGCCCACATATCCTCCTGCTCCCACAGCTCGTTGAACCGCAGCTGGAACTGCGCAGCCTCTCGGACGCGGCGGAAGAAGTACAGACCCTGGATATCGTTGAGCACCTTGCGCACGATGCCCGACTTCTCTTCGAAGTCCTGCTGGGCATCCACGATCTCCTGACGGATGCTCGACATCTCGCGATCGAGGGCGAAGGCGGCTTCGGCGGCTTTGCGCAGGCGCTCCCTGACATGCTCCGGCAGCTGCTCGCGGTATTTATAGTTCAGGGAATGCTCGATCGTCGCCCAGAAGTTCATGGCGAGCGTGCGGATCTGGATCTCCGCGAGCACCGGCATCGAGCCCAGCGAAGTCTGCACGGGATATTCGACGATGATATGGTAGCTCCGGTAGCCGCTGTCTTTATAATTCGTAATATAATCCTTTTCGTAGACGAGCCGCAGATCCTTGCGGATCCGGATCATGTCCGCGACTCTGTGAATGTCCTCCACGAATTGGCACATGATGCGAATGCCCGCGATATCCTCGATACCCGTCTCGATCTGGTCGATCGGTACGCTGAGCCGCTTCGCCTTTTCCAGGATACTCGAGATCCGCTTGACCCTGCCGGTCACGAACTCGATCGGCGCGTATTCGTCGCGGGCCTTCAGCTCGGTGCGCAGCGACTTCAGCTTGATCTTAAGCTCCTCTACGGCCTGCTGGTAGGGCAACAGGAACTTGCTCCAGTCTCTTCCGTCCATACGTCTACGCATCCTTTCCTGCCGCATTGCCGCGCTATCGTGTTACTTGCGAACGGATGCCTTCGCAGCCGCGACTAACGCCGGTGATCGGCGCCGACCGCCTGGGTGATCCGGGTGAATCCGTCTTGCTTGAGAAGGCGCTTCAAGCCTGCGGCGATCTCTTTGACGACGCCCGGGCCTTTGTAAATCAGCGAAGTGTATACCTCCACCAAAGACGCGCCGGCGCGAATCTTGTCGTAGGCGTCCTGCGCCGTGAAAATGCCGCCCGACCCGACGATCGGCAGCCGGCCTTCAGTCATGCGGTACAAGGAGCGGATCACTTCCGTGGAGCGCTGCGTGAGCGGGCGTCCGCTGAGGCCGCCCGTCTCGGTCTTGTTCGCGTGCGTGAGCCCTTCCCGGCCGATCGTCGTGTTGGTGGCGATGATGCCGGAGATGCCGCTCTCCAAGATCGCCTGCGCCATGTAGGAGAGCTGCTCCTCGTCATTGTCCGGCGCGAGCTTGACGAGGATCGGCTTGGGCAGCTCGCCGTGCGCGGCGGCTTGGATCTCCATCTCTTCCTTGACCGCGGCCAGCAGGTCGCGCAGCTCGTCGCCGTGCTGCAGCGCCCGCAGATCCGGCGTATTGGGCGAGCTGATATTAACGACGAACAGATCGCCGTACGGATACAGCTTGGCCAGACAAGCCCGGTAATCGGAAGCCGCGTCTTCATTAGGCGTCGCCTTGTTTTTGCCGATATTCACGGCCAAGGGAACCTTGCGCTTGCCAAGCCGCGAGAGCCTAGCCGCCATGGCGTCCGCGCCCTCGTTGTTGAAGCCCATCCGGTTGATGAGCGCCTCGTCGGGCGGCAGGCGGAACAGCCGCGGGCGATCGTTGCCCGGCTGTCCCTTGGGCGTCACGGTTCCGACCTCGAGGAACGACAGGCCGACGCTGCCGAAGCCTCGGACGGCCTTCGCGTTTTTGTCGAGTCCCGCCGCGAGTCCGACGGGATGGCGGAACTGGAAGCCGAGCAGATCAACGGTCAGCTCCGGCGATTCCGGAACTCCCCATATGCCGGATAACAGCGCCGGCACGCCAGGAACCCGGGAAGCGGTGCCCATGCCGTCTACCACGAGGTGATGGGCGTCTTCGGGATCCATTTTGAAAAACAGGGGTTTAACCCACTTATACAAGCGTTTCAGCATCCTTTCAAATCGCGGCGTCAAACGGATAAGCCGCATAAAACCCTCGCGTATCAGTTTAGCCTTTTCTGCGCCAAAAGAAAAGGGAATATCGCCCTCGCGAGCGCCCGTTTCATCTGGCGTTTTAAAGATCAAGCGTTTACAATAGTAGCATATGTCGATTATGTAAATTGGAAAGGTTGATTCCCATGAGCGCGCCAAAAAAACAAGCACCGATTCACCGCAAACCTGAGGTCAAGGAGCAGGTCAACAAGCGCGGGATCATCATCGCGGGTACCATTTTCGGCGTCATCGTCATCGCGGTGGCCGTTCTCCTGATCGTCAATCCATAGGGAGCAACCGTTAACTTAGCCATTCGTATTTTTTGGAGGGGTTGGTCTCGTTCTGCGCGGGCTTCAGCTTGAAGCGCTTTTCCGGCGCGCGCAGTTCGACGGGCAGCCCCCCTTTGCTTATCGTCACCTTCGTGCCTATCTGCACCAGATCGAACAGCTCCTCGACGTCTTCCTTGTTCATCCTCGCGCAGCCGTGCGATTCGTCTTTGCCGACGCTCGTAGGCTCGTCCGTGCCATGAATCGCATACAGCGTGTCCGACAGCGTCATCCCTCTGCTTCCGAACGCTCCCGTCGCGCTGCCGTTCGGATTTCTTACTTTTTCGGTAATGACGAAGCTTCCTTCCGGCGTCGGCGTATCCTTCGCGCCGAGCCCCACTTCATAATTACGCAGCAGTACGCCGCCGCTGATCACTGCCAAGCGATGTCTCGTCTTGTCGATGACGATCTCGATCGGCTGCTCGGCAAGCGATGCCAGCGTGCCCGCCGGCGCTCCGTTGCCTGCGGCCGGCCCCGTCTTATTGGGCCATCCCGCCCGCGCGCCCGCAGGCGCAGTCTTGGCCGCGAGCGCCGCCGACAGCTCGCCGAACCATGCCGTCTGCTCGGCGTTCCAGCCCGACATGGTATTGGCGGGGTAGGCTGCCGCCAGATCCTTGGGCGAAGCCGGCCACTTGCCCGTGCGCTGCTTGTAGGCGATCATCGCCGACCGCAGCACAAGCTTGCTTTCCTGCAGCGGCTTCCAGGCAGCGATCCGCGCCGCTGTCGGCTTGGCGTCCTGCGCCGTGCCGCACGGACACCAGCCCGAATCGTACCAGTCGACGCTCGCCGCCGCCCGATTGGCTGGCGCAGAGACCTGCGCGATCGGAGCGCCGGCCTTCACCCAATCGATCCATTTGCCCAGTCGCGGCGACTTGAACAAAGTCGAAGGTCCCGCCTGATCTTGCGCCAGGAGCAGGTCGCCCAATACGGCCTGCCCGGCGCCGTCCCGATCGGCCGCGGCCGCCATCAAGCCGACCGGCTTCGCCGAGCCGCCGCCTTGTGCTGACGTTGCGCCTTTGCCGCCGCTTGCTTGATCCGTTGAAGGCGAGGCTTGGCCTGGCGATGGCCGGCCTCCCGCCGGAACGGCCGTATCGGTCTGTCCGGCGGCGCTTGCCAGCTCCGTCTCTTCCGGCGCGGCCGCCCGTTCTGCGTATGCGAACACGCCGAGAACAAGCAACGCTGCTCCGCCCGCCGCCGCCAGCCAGCCGGCACGCCGCCTGCGAACGGAGCTTGCCTTGGCTGTTTTGCCCGGGGGAACCGCGTTCTCCCCCGCGCTCAGCTGCGGACTTTTTTTGGACTCGAACGCTTCGTACACCGCGCCGGCTTGCGCAAAGCAATAGTTCGCCTTAGCCTCCTGTCCGCGGGACAGATACTGCTTGCCGAGTAAATACCAAGCCATTTGGTTATTCTCGTGCTTGAGCAAATAATCCTTGATCGGGAGCGCATCGTGCACGTCCGGCCCGAGCTCGTAGAACTGATTGATTTGTTCCTCGAGACGATCGTCTTTAGACATTATCCTTCCCCCCCGCTATATCCGCTATCGTTAATGTCGGTCCGACGCTGCATTCGCGTTAGGCCTGGCGGATAATCGGCCATCCGGCAGGTCGACATTCCCCCGCCAGCGTCGTTTTTTCGCCGCAAAGCCTGCAAATATACAGCTTCTTTTCTGATGTCGCCGCATTTTTCCCCTTGCTTTAAAGCCTGCGAATATACAGCTTTTTTTGCCGATATCGACCCTTCTGTGCAAAATAGATGCCATAAGGCAGTTATTTTCTGCCATCAGCCCCATTTCCGGCATGCGCTTTGAATTTACCTGCATATTCTCCTAGGCCCCCTAATCAAATTGGAGTCCCCCCCTACAATGTTTTAAACTAGGGATGAGGGAGATGAGCGGGATGGGAAAAAGGTTAAAGGAAGAAGCACGGCTTAGAATTGTTAAGGAAGCATTGGCTGGCGTTAAGGTG